>CANFUO010000049.1 GCA_947450225.1 Burkholderiaceae bacterium
CCAACTAGGGGGCAAACGAAAAATTTCATTCAAGTTGATGAGCGTATTGCTGCAATGCAGGCGCAGGGCGTTGATATGCAAGTCTTGAGTATTAATCCCTATTGGTACAAAAAGGACCGAGAAACCACCAAAGCTATTTGTGATATCAACAATAAAAATTTAGCAGAGCTATGCGCTAAAAATTCGCAGCACTTTGCAGGTTTTGCGTCCTTAGCGATGCAATTTCCGGATTTGGCAGTTGAGCAACTTGAGGAAGCTGTCAAGAAGTTTGGGCTAGTTGGAGCTGCAATTGGCGGTAGTGTGAATGGCGATGATTTTTCCAATCCAAGATATCACTCCGTATTTGCAAAGGCACAAGAGTTAGATGTTGCATTATTTATACACCCACAAAGTACCCCGCAATTAGCGTCGCGATTTAAGGGAAATGGATGGTTGTCAAATTTAATTGGTAATCCATTAGATACAACGATTGCATTACAGCATTTAATTTTTGATGGTACTTTAGATAAGTTTCCTAAAATAAAAATTATTGCCGCACATGGCGGAGGATATCTGCCATCTTACGCGCCTAGGTCAGACCATAGTTGCACGGTATCACCCACGATGTGTGATCCCAATATCGTCTTGAAGAAAAAACCCACAGAATATCTCAATCAAATGTACTTTGATTCCTTAGTCTTTACCTCCGAGGCATTAAGACATTTAGCGGCTCAAGTTGGTACTAGTCAAATTATGATTGGGTCTGATCATCCGATTCCTTGGGCTGAGCAGCCTGTTGATCATATTATGCAAACACCAAGTTTGTCTGATCAAGAGCGCATTGCTATCTTGAGTGGCAATGCGGCACGAGTTTTAGGTCTAAAAATCTAAGCAGCAGTTCGTAATATGTATTGTTGCATTAGATTGCAGCAATTAACTGACGTCATTCTAGTCACATAGAGTAAACAGATTTGGCTAATCAAACTTGATTGACTTCTCAGAAACTACCCGCTTCCATTTTTGGATACTTTGTGAAACATAATCAGCCATTTCCTTAGGGCTTCCAATCCAAACCTGACCCCCTAGTTCAGAAAATCTTAACCGCACATCATTTTTTATAACGGCTGCATGGATTGATGAATTGAGTTTAGAAATGATTTCAGGACTGAGTCCCTTCGGTCCGGCAATCCCTAAAAAGGACGAAGCTTCAAAGCTTGGAAAAGTTTCAGCGACTGCAGGGATGTTTGGTAATTGCTGCATTCTTTTTTCAGATGTCACAGCAATGGCGCGTAATTTGCCAGAAATCAAGTGGGGTTGTACCACAGCAAAGGTATCAAACATGACGTCCAAGCGTCCTGCGAGTAATTCATTTAATTGCGGACTGCCGCCTTTAAAGGGAATATGTGTCATATCAATACCTGCAGTACTTGAAAAATATTCGGTTGCTAAATGAAAGAGGGAGCCATTTCCAGGGGTTGGGTAATTGAGTTTTTTGGGATTTTCCTTGGCATACTTAATGAGATCATTTAAGGTTTTGATGGAAGATTCAGAGTTAACAACAATCACCATTGGATAAGAAATAAAAGTTGTTACCCAAGAAAAATCGCCCATCGGATCGAATGGCAGTTTATTCATGACAGCAGCTTGTGAAGGAAATGCGCCACTGATTAAACTCAAGCGATAACCATCTGGCGCAGCTTTAGCAACAGAATCATTGGCTAACATTCCACCAGCTCCACCTTTGTTTTCTACTAAAACTTGTTGAGCCATTTCAATCGATAACTTTTGTGCTAATAATCGCGCCACAATATCAGCATTGCCACCAGGACCAAATCCAACGACCAAGGTGATTGGCTTAGTTGGATATTCTTGGGCAATACTTTGAAAACTACTTAATCCAAGCATGATACAAACACCAATGCGAAGATTAATTTTTTTGAAAAGTGGGAATAGTTTCATGAGAATCGATATAGTTGTGCGGGATTAGTTACTAAAATTTGATGACGGATAGATTCATCTGGCACCCAGGCGGATAATGCATCCAAAATATCCCCATCATTTTGCATGTTGTCAAATTGATTCACGTGTGGCCAATCAGTTCCCCACACGATTCGCTCAGGAGCGAGCGCAATTAACTTGCGAATATAAGGCTCCATATCCATGCAAGGATACTCTTCTGAAGAGCAGCGGTGCAGAGCAGAAAGCTTAACCCAGCAACGGCCTGTTTCCAGCATTTTGAGCAAGGTAACAAAGCCAGGTGTATTGATGCCTTCATGACTTCTGACCCGAGCAATATGATCAACGACGATCGTCATGTCCAGAGCCATCAATCGGGGAGCAAGTTCGGTTAATTCGATCGAGTTATTGACATGAACGGCAATATGCCAGTCATATGGACGAACTCTTTTCGCAATTTCTTCTAATACCTCAAATCCAGGCGTGCCTTTGACAACAGTACTTAATCTTGAGCCACTAAAGCCATGGTGATTGAGTTCTTCAATTTCTGCGACGGGTGTATCAGGACCCGTTACCGCCACACCACGCAATCTTTTAGGATTTGATTTAACGGCCTTGAGGGTGGCAGCATTGTGAGGGCCATATGCACTCGAGTGGACAATTACAGCACGATCAATTCCTAAGACATCTAACATCCCGAGTAACTTTTCAACAGGTGCTTCTGGAGGGGTAAAAGATCGATTGGGTGAGAGAGGGTACTTTATCAAGTCATCAAAGATATGTGTGTGAGAATCACAAGATAACGGTGGAGCTTTGTATAAGGGCTTTTTAGTTGGATATGCGGGAGGTAGGCAGGGTTTTGTCAAAGTGTATTTGTCTCATGTTATTAGAAATTATATTTTAAGCGAAGGGATATTAGAAAGGCACTGGATTTTTGTAGGACATTTCATAACGAACTTGTTGTGGCAGGATTACTTCCCCGCAGTGGTTGCAAACCACTAAAGGCTTAAAGTCATTCCGGCAAACAAGATGAGTCAAGATGAGAGGCGGTTTGTTATTGGAAAGCCATTGATCTCCCCACTCGAGCATCGCTGTAAAAGGGCCAAACAAATCATGCCCCATGGCCGTTAGTTTATATTCAAATCGAGGTGGAGCATCTTGATAAGCGACCTTTTTTAAGATGCCATTTTGAATAAATTTATTTAACCGATTTGCCAAAATATTCGGCGATATGCCCAGTGCAGTTTGAAGTTCATCGAAGCGTCTGATGCCAAAAA
This sequence comes from Burkholderiaceae bacterium, assembly GCA_947450225.1. Taxonomy (GTDB): domain Bacteria; phylum Pseudomonadota; class Gammaproteobacteria; order Burkholderiales; family Burkholderiaceae; genus Polynucleobacter. Next base: position 3,213 of record CANFUO010000049.1, read on the forward strand.
AAGATTCTCGAACAACCATAAAACTCCAGCGATCAGAAATAATGCTCAGTGCTCTAGCAACTGAGCTTGGGCGAATACTTTCCGTTGATTTATAGAAATGAGAATGACGACTTTTAACGCGTTCGGGATCAATGTTAGACCAACCAGAACCAGGACCATTACGGTAGTTGACATCGATACTTTTAATTTCGCGACGACATTGAGAGCAGGCGACTATAGGGTTTAACTTGCAAGCACAACTACGATGGAATAGCTGCACAGGTGGTGGATTGGAGCCTGATAACCATTTATCCCCAAATGCAATTAAGGAGACCATCACACTATATAGCCCAAAACCTTGGGCAGTCAGACGATAATCAAAACGGGTCGTGGACGAATTGTAAGAAACCTTATGGAGGATACCTTTTTCAGTCAGTAGTTGTAATCGAGAAGAAAGGGTAGTCCGCGGTATTTTTAAAATTTGTTGAAACTGAGAGAATCGCTTGATACCAAAATAACATTCCCGCAAAATCATGAATGTCCAGGTATCACCAATGATAGAAACTGTTCTGCCCACAGAACAATTTCTTTCTAGAGGAGCTTCATTAATATTTTTTTTGGGTATTTGAGAAAAATCGGTAAAGCTAGTTTCAACAAGGGTATCCATCATTGTAATTATGCTTGATTAGATACCCTGTTGCAGAAAAAATCTTATTTTTTGACGAGTGGACAAGTACTTTCACTCAGTGGTCGGAAAGCTTCATCGCCAGGAATTGTCTCTAGTAAAGTGAGGTAATCCCATGGGTATTTGGATTCAGAAGGTTTTTTGACTTGGTATAAATAAAGGTCATGCACCATACGACCATCAATACGAATCTTGCCATTTTTAGCAAAGAAATCATTGATCGGCAGTTCCTTCATTTTTGCCATTACCGCACCAGTCTCATCCGTCCCAGCTGCTTGAATCGCTTTGAGGTAATGCATTGTGGAAGAGTAATCTCCTGCGTCACCCATGTTTGGCATCTTTTTCATTTTCTCAAAAAAGCGCTTGGACCATTCACGACTCTCAGGTGTTCGATCCCAATAAAATCCATTTGTCAAAAGCATGCCTTGCGTATCTTGCAAGCCAATACTATGGATGTCAGTTACCCATGCTAACAAGGCAGCTAATTTTTGATTCGATTTATTAATGCCAAATTGATTTGCTGTTTTAACCAGGTTCATAAAGTCAGTACCCGATGTAGCCAGCCCAATTACAGAAGCTTTAGAGTTTTGGGCGCTGATAAAGAAAGAAGAGTGATCTGCGGAGTTAGGAGGGAATCGCAGTGCGCCAACCACTTGCCCGCCATTCGCTTTGACGATAGCAGAAGCGTCATTTTCTAATGCCTGTCCAAAAGCATAGTCTGCAGTCAAGAAGTACCATGATTTATCACCGCGTTTGATCATAGCTTTGCCAGTACCGTTGGCTAAAGCGTAAGTATCATAAACATAGTGCACTGTATTTGCATTACAGCTATCCATCGTCAGTCTTGATGACCCCGAGGTAGTAACGATGGCAACTTTATTTTTTTCTTTCGCCACTCCGGACACTGCGAGCGCAACACCTGAGTTCACAAGGTTTGCAATCATATCAACTTTTGTGACATCAAACCATTCTCTAGCTCTGGCAGCTGCAATATCTGTTTTGTTTTGGTGGTCAGAAACGACGACTTCAATAGGTCTGCCTAGTACTTTTCCGCCAAAATCATCAACGGCCATCTTGACTGCAGTCACAGCTCCTTGGCCTGCTTCAGACGAGAACATTCCAGATAAGTCAGTGAGAACGCCAATCTTAACAACGCCATCACTAATTTTTTCTTGGGCATGCGCATGTGTCATGAGAGTAAAAGCACTGAACGCTATTAAAACTTGGTGAAATCTGATCCATTTCATAAGGTGTCTCCATCCATTATTGGTCTAATAAAAAAAGTTTCTAGTCGAAGATTAGCTCAATCAACTTTGAATTGCAATTAGGGAAGAACTATAATTTGATACAAAACAAGAGGATATGGGGTAAACACCTAAGGCATGAATGCTAAATAATGATTTCAATTCATTTAAAATCAATGCAATTGGAATACTTGGTCTAATAAAGATAGTTTAATAAGTATCAAATGATATTGAAAGAAAAACAGAACATGGTTCTAGAACAATCTAAGTTATATGCAGACGCACTCAAACAGGTATTGGCAGATCGGCATATTGAAGTTGATGTAAAGGAACAAGTAGCGATGGTTCGGTTCAATCGACCAAAGGTTCGTAATGCGATGAGCTTAAATATGTGGCGCGCAATTCCAGGTATTTTTAAGGACTTAGAGGCGGACCCTCAAGTACGAGCGATTATTTTATGTGGGGCTGACCGTGATTTTTGTGTTGGTGCAGATATTGCTGAATTTAGTCTAGTCCGCAAAGACGTCTCTCAAGCGAAAGAGTATGAGGAAGCTGTTGATGCCTGTTGTGATGCAATTTATACAATCAATAAACCTACTTTAGCCGCTATAAAAGGCTATTGCTTAGGTGGTGCGGTGCATTTAGCGATTTCTTGTGACTTTCGCTTTGCATCCAAGAAAGCTATTTTAGGAATCCCAGCCGCCAAACTATCGATTGTGTATGGCGTCAAGGGGACACGCAAATTAAATAGTCTCGTAGGAATAACGCATGCAAAAAGAATATTTTTTACTGGAGAGCAGTTCTTGGCAGAAAAAGCGCGTGATATGGGACTGATTGATCATCTTTGTGGTCTTGACTCATTAACAGATGAATCGAATAAAGAATCAGGGGATACTGATGAAGTAATGCTTGCAGCGTTTGAGTTTGCTAAAAAATTAGCACTCAGTGCACCACTCAGTATTATTGGGGCTAAGACAATATTGAACGGTTTGAATTCGGGGATGGGGGACATCACATTTGAGGCGGCCGATGAAGTTATTGATCAGGCCGCGGCGAGTCAAGATTATCTAGAAGGACGTAATGCCTTTATAGAAAAACGTCAGCCACGATTTACAGGGAAATAATGAAGCCCAATCGATTTCAATATATTTCAGCGCAAACCGTACCTGAAGCGCTAAGTTTATTAAATACCCATCAAAGTGATGTCAAGATTATTGCTGGTGGGCAAAGTTTGATGCCGATGCTCAACTTCCGAGTGGTTAATCCGCAATATCTCATTGACATTGGTCGCATATTGGAGCTTGACCATATTTCCCAAAAGGATGGCCAGATTGAAATTGGGGCTATTACGCCTTACGTGAAGATAGAAAACTCCGCACTCATACAGCAGCATCTACCAATTGTTCCAGAAGTAATTCGACATATTGCGCATTTAACTATTCGTAATCGTGGCACGATTGGAGGTAGTCTTTCGCATGCTGATCCTGCATCGGAGATGCCGATGTTAATGCGACTTTTAGATGCGTATTTTGAAATCCGTTCTGAAAGTATGAGTTATCAAGTAAGTGCCCATGATTTCTTTTTAGGCCCATTACATACCGTTTTACAAAATCAGGAGTTACTGACAAAGATTCTGATTAAAGTACCATCACCCCACATGGGATGGGCGTTTCAAGAATTTGCGCGTCGCAGTGGTGACTATGCTTTAGCCGCTGTTGGCATTACTGTAGAGATGAAACAGCAAAGTGGGAAAAAGATGATCGATCAATTAAAAATTGCCATGATGGGAGTGGGAGATACCCCCTTAAGACTTTCATCGATAGAGGTATTGATGAATGGCCAAGAATTTTCCGCTGACTTACTCGACCAAGCAAAAGATAAAATCTTTAAAGAGTTAGATCCGCGTGGGGATCTTCAATCAAGCGCTGAGTTTAAAAAGCATTTAGCGAGCAATATTTTTACACGCGTGATGAGTGATGCTTGGGAGAGGGCGAATTCATATCAGATAGGGAGTGCTAGGTTATGAGTGAGCCTGAAATCCAAGATCAAACGCTATGGTGCACTGTGAATGGACAGACTGTTGAGCGCAAAGTAGAGTCTAGACTTTTATTGTCAGACTTTATAAGGCATGAACTTAATTTGACTGGCACCCACGTGGGATGTGAGCATGGGGTGTGTGGATCCTGTACGGTTCTTGTTGAAGGTAAAAGTATGCGGTCTTGTCTCATGTTGGCAATCCAAGCTCAAGGATTAGAAATTCATACAGTCGAGAGTTTGGGTAAAGTGAAGCATTTACATCCCTTGCAAGAATCCTTCCGAGAGCATCACGGATTACAGTGTGGATTTTGTACCCCAGGATTTTTAATGACAGCGATTGATATGGCGCAGTCAGGTAAATCATTCACAAGGGCAGAGATAAAAGAAGGGTTGTCTGGAAATTTATGTCGCTGCACAGGGTATCAAGGAATTATTAACGCAGTCGCACATTATTTTGAGCAAATTGGCATACTCCAAACCCAAGAGAGTGGTGATTCTTTATGAAAATGCATATTCTGTCCGGTGGACGTTTACGAATGAAAAAAAAGGTGTATCACGCCCAAGCCCAAAGTGACGAAATGATTGATTTGCCAGTGTCGTGTTATTTATTAAAACACCCGCAAGGAAATGTCTTATTTGATACGGGATGTCATCCATCGATCCAAAGTGATGCCCAAAGTCGTTGGGGGAATATGGCTAAAGCAATGGTGCCGATTGGAGCGCCTGATGAGAACGTGATTGATGATTTAGCAAAATTAAATATGACGCCGCTTGATATTGATGTTGTGGTGAACTCACACTTCCATACAGATCATTGCGGGTGCAATGCATTTTTTAAGAAAGCTACAGTGATCTGCCATGCCAAAGAATTAGAGAATGCCCAGAAGGAGGATGCCGCGACGATGGGATTTTTGCGGATGGACTGGGATCATCCCATGCCAATTGAGACCATTCAAGGTGAAAAAGATATATTTGGAGATGGCAAGATTGTATTATTACCAATGCCAGGACACACCCCAGGTATGACAACTGCATTAGTTAATCTTGACCAAGATGGCAGTTTTTTACTTGCTTCAGATGCCGTTGCCTTACAGCATAACTTAGAGACAAGAAGTAATCCACGCAACACTTGGGATCAAGAAGCTTCTTTTTCATCACTGGATGAAATCACTAGAATTTTTCATTCAGGATCCACGATTATTTTTGGTCATGATATTGATCAGTGGCGAGGATTACGAAAAGGCGTGATGAGTTATGGCCAATAATTCTCGCGAAGCCATTGCTCATTACGCAAGTTGCGATGTTGATCAAGAATCGAACTTGATTGGCAAGCCAGTTCGACGTGTAAATGATGCGCGGCTATTAACAGGTCACGGAAAATATGTTGACGACATTAAGGTCAGTGGTATGTTGCATATGGCAGTCAAGCGCAGTGACCAAGCCTACGCCAAGATAAAAAGTATTGATACTCAAGCGGCAAGGGAATTACCTGGTGTTAGCGCCGTATATATCTATCAAGATATTGCAGATTTAGTAAAGCCCATTATTGCTACATCAAAAATGGCGGATTACCACCCTACAGAAGTTGATGTTTTGGCGAATGAGTTTGTTCGCTATGTAGGCCAGCCAGTAGTTGCAGTGATTGCAGAAAACCGTTATATCGCCGAAGATGCCTGTGACCTCATCACGATCGATTATGAGTCTCTAGGAGTAGCTACAGATCTAGAAGCCGCGGCAAAAGATGATGCCCCCTGTTTATATGCGTCATTGAATACCAATGTTGTTTTAAAAAGAAGCTTTGAGCGCGGTGAAGTAGATAGTATTTTTCAGACGGCTGATATTGTGGTTCAAGAGCGATTTAGGTTTAAGCGTAAGACTTCAATTGCTATGGAAAATCGAGGCTATCTTGCTCAGTATGATGTCGGCTTAGATACATTGACTTTATATACATCGACACAAGTTCCAGGAATTATTCGTGATGCAATCGCCCATTTTTTAAATTTAAGTGGTGCGCAAATCCATGTAGTAGCGCCGGATATTGGAGGAGGATTTGGTGGCAAGACATCCTTATATCAAGAAGAAATTTTAGTTTGTTTATTTGCAAGAAAGCTTGAACAATCGATCAAATGGATTAGTGACCGTCTTGAAGATTTCACATCAACAAGTCAAGGATTTGATGAGTTAATTGACGCGAAAATTGCCGCCACACATGATGGCCGCATTGTGGGTTTACAAGCGGACGTATTGAGTGATATTGGTGCTTATTCGATTTATCCATGGACTGCGGCGATTGAGCCTGTGCAGGTAGTCAGTTTTATGCCAGGCCCCTATAAAATTGCTGCGTACCGTGGCAGCGTAAGAGGTATTTGTACACCAAAACCGCCCTTAGGTCCTTATCGAGGAGTGGGTCGACCTATTTCCACCTTTGTGATGGAGCGTCTCATGGATATGTTAGCGACGCAACTGAAGATTGATCCTTATCAACTGCGATTAATGAATTTAGTCCAACCAGAAGATTTCCCCTATAAGACAGCATCAGGACTCGTTTGGGATCAATCAGCATTTGTAGAGGGGTTACAAAAAGCAGCGCTCCAGATTCAATATGAGGATTTTCGTCAACAACAAGCCAAGGCAAAGGTAGAGGGACGATGGATTGGTATTGGAATTGCGACCTATGCTGAGTTATCGGGAATTGGATCGAAGATCTCAGCTTCCCCTGGAATGCCAATCAATACAGGAACAGATACGTGTGTGATGAGTTTAGACTCCACCGGTTCAGTCACAGCAGCATTTGGCAGTTGTGATTATGGACAAGGTCATAACACCACCTTAGCTCAAGTTGTTTCCCAGCATCTTGGTGCAAAAATGTCGGATATTAAAATTGTTAGTGGTGATAGTAAAGCGGTTCCTCAAGGCACCGGGAGTTATGCTAGTCGTACGGCCGTCATTAGTGGCGGCGCGGCGATTCTTGCCGCTAACGAGCTTCAAGCGCGGATTAAGCGCATGGCAGCTTACCTTTTTAGCGTAACCCCACAAGAAATTACGATCAATCTGTCGATGATTATCGATATCACAACCGGAAAATCGATATCGCTGAAAGAATTTACAACAGCGCTGTATGCACAGATGGGCAGAATCCCTGCAGATGTACGTGAGGAATTAAGTGTTGCCAAGGTGTACGACCCTATTTTTGGAACCACCAGTTCAGGAACACATATCGTTGTTGTGGAAGTAGATCCGATTTTATTGTCAGTTAAGATTTTGCGATATGTGATTGCAGAAGATTGTGGTCAAATGATTAACCCAATGATTGTTGATGGGCAAATTCGTGGCGCGGTGATGCAAGGTATTGGAGCGGCTTTATATGAAGAGGTAGTACACAACGAAGACGGCCAGATTTTAACCGTAAATTTAGTAGATTATTTGGTACCCACTGCAGTCGAATCAGTTGATATCGATATTATTCATTTAGAAACAAGCGCCTCGAATACACTTGGAGGATTTCGCGGAACGGGTGAGGGCGGAACGATAGGTGCGCCGGCAGCCATTTCCAATGCTGTGAGTGATGCACTCTCCCAGCACAATATAAAAATTACAGAATTACCGATTACTCCTAATCAACTATATCGATTGATATATCAATAATTACATTTAATTTATAAAGGAAATCTGATGGAACTTCAATTAAACGGACGAGTTGCTCTTGTTACTGGCGCCGCTAGTGGTGTAGGAAGAGAAATCGCATTAGCTCTAGCCAAAGAGGGGGCGATATTAGCCCTGAACTATAACCGTTCAGCCGATGAAGCACGTCATATCAAGGATGAAATTATGGCCCTGGGCGGTAAAGCGATGGTATATCAAGCAGATGTTGGAGATTATGATGAAGTAAAAAAGATGGTCGATCAGGTGGTCAAAGATTTTGGCACTATTGATATCTTAATTAATAACGCAGGATACACTCCCCGCGAGTTCTTTGTTAAAAGTAAGCCACAAGATTGGGAAAGACAAATTCGGGTTGGGCTATATGGAGTGATGAACACATGTCACGTGGTTGCGCCGATTATGATCGAGAAAAAATATGGCCGAATTATTAATTTTGGGGGAGATTCAGCACGGGTTGGCGAATCTGGTCTAGCGGTAACCGCGGCGTCCCGTGGTGGAGTATTAGCACTGAGTAAATCGCTTGCTAGAGAATTTGGTCGTGACAATATTACCTGTAATGTTGTGACCTTTGGACTTTTAAAGACAGCGCATTCCGATGAGGCCTGGCTAGAAAAAAATCTTGATAAGATACTCAAGCAGTATCCATTAAAACGCATTGGTGTACCAGAAGATGTAGCACCGATGGTGACATTTTTAGCCTCAGATGCTTCTAGTTGGGTTACGGGGCAAACCATCAGTATTAATGGTGGTTTTGCAATGCTCTAATGCTTATAAAAGGTAGATAAGAATGATTCAAACCGATATTATTATTCCGATTGGCCAGTTACTAGAACGTAATAAAAACGTCTATGGCGATAAGGTGGCGTGGCGAGATGTTCGTCAGCAGATTAGCTATCGTGAGCTCGAAACGCAAACGAGTCGTTTGGCCGGAAATTTTTTATCCCTAGGCATTGATCAAGGGCAGAGTATTGCCGTCTATTTGCCGAACTCTGTTCCTTGGATCATTAGTTCTTTGGCTATCGTTAGAGCAGGTTTTGTTTGCGTACCTATTTTTTACGATGCAAGTCCTACCGAAGTCGCATATCGTATCAGTGATGCCGGTTGTGTAGCCGTCATTACTCTGGCAGAAAAGTATGACGCATTACAAGTCATCGCTGGGCAAGAATCGCTTGAATTTAAAAATATCTTAGTCGGTGATGAGGGCTTAAAAAGCAGTACGAACATATTTTCATTTCAGGAGATGATTACGCGTGTGCCATCTCAAAAGGCTAATGATCAAAACGACATAGATTGCTTGGCATTTATTGTGTATACATCTGGTACAACGGGTAAACCTAAAGGGGTTATGTTAAATGTTCGATCATTGTTATGGGTTGTGGGCTCTTGTTTAATACCAGTTTTTGGACTTAATGATAAAGATGATGTTATCTCACCATTACCACTTTTTCATTCCTATGCTTTAGCATTTTCAGTACTAGGGATTCTTGCAACAGGATCATCTGAGTACATTATGGAGCGGTATTCTAGTTCAGAGATATTAAAACTCATTAAAGATCATGATTTTACGATCCTTCCTGGGGTGCCAACGATGTTCCATTATTTACTGGAAGGTGCGAAAAAAGAATCGATAAGATCCTTAAAGAATATTCGATTAGGATTATCTGCTGGGGCAATATTGCCAGCCAAATTAAATCAAGAGTTTGAAGACTATTTTGGTGTGAAGTTATTAGATGGTTACGGCATTACTGAAACGGCTACTTTTGTGACACTCAACTCCCCAACAAGTACGAGGATATTTGGTTCTTGTGGGGTACCGATTCCAGGACAAGCGGTGAGGATTGTTGATCCAGTTAGCTTGCTTGATATTCCTGCTGGTCAAGAAGGTGAGTTAATTGTGCGTGGCCCTAATTTGATGATGGGGTATTTTAATAAAGTTCAAGAGACTGCGACAGCATTACGCAATGGTTGGTATCACACAGGTGATTTAGCTATTTTTGATTTAAATGGATTTATTACCATTACAGGTCGATTAAAAGAGCTCATTATTCGTGGTGGGCAAAATATTGCCCCCATTGAAATTGAAGAAGCGATTAAACTTAATCCTGAAGTATTAGATTGTGCCGCTGTTGGTTTAGCAGATAAGTATTTGGGTGAAGTACCCGTGATATTTGTGGTTCGTCGTGAAGGGCATAGCCCAACTCAAGAAACCATTATTACAGACTGTAAACAGTATTTATCAGACTATAAAATTCCGAAACATGTGTATTTTGTGGACATTATTCCTAGGACTGGCTCAGGTAAAATCATGCGATTTAAACTGATTGAAAAAATGCCAGCCTAGACTTGTATCAGTTTTGAAGAGCTAAGCGGATGGATTTTTTGGTCATTTCTACAAAAGAATCAATCGAGCCAGAACCCGTTCTGAAGGATTCACCTTTAATCGTGATCAAGCCCTCATTCAGAATATCCTTGCTTTGACTATCAACGACCTTGCTTTCTAAAATCATGGCAGGAATTTTTGAGTTTAAGTCTGTGGCACGACTAGCCGCATTGGTAACAAGTCCAACAGGGGTGAAATCGCGGGGTCTAAGACTACCATCATTCGTATATTCAGCACCAGTAATACCGACCGAAAGACGAGCGACACCAGGGCCTGGTTGATTGACAACCATCAAGCCACGCTTGCTAAGAGAGTCCAGAATATCTTTTTGTAATTCAGATTTTATTGAAGTCAAAACCTCTGGAGTGAGTTTCTGATTCGGTTCATGATTAATAAAGATTGGATCGACAATCACAGAATTGTAGGTGTTAGGAGGGATTTCATTTTTTCTATAGCGCCACAAATGAACATCAGGATCCTTGATTGCTACAGGCGTCAAAATATCATAGTTGGGTAAAAAACCAGAATTTGGTGCTGTCGAATGATTCGTTTGTGGAGCTGTACTACAGGCTTGCAGCAAAATGATAAAAAGGGCAACAATCAAAGAATAAATCATTTTGAAAGATTTGGTAGTGTTCATGAATGACCTATTCGTAATATAAAAATTCGTTTAACAATCTATTATCTTAAGTCAGTGATGTGACGTAGCTAATACAATCTTCCAGTCAATTTAGCACAATGAAGGTATAGAAACTATAATTTGAATGAGTGAAATATGCATGGAAGATTAATTAAACATTATTCTTAGGGCAAGTATTCACATAACAATCAATCAATGAGAAATTTATGAAAAATAAACTTGTAAAAATAAGCTGCTTAGTCATCTGCATAATGCATGCCAATGCCTTTGCTCAATACATTGATGAGTTAAAAGTTGTGCAGGATACTGCGCAAAAGGAAAACACTTTATGCAAAAGTGTGAATCAATTACTAGCACCCATTGCGAGTCAGGGTCATCCAGAGGCGCTTATTGCATTAGGAGATGTATATGATGGGTGTGTTAAAGAAGCAGAGCCTAAAAAGTTTATCACCATGTATGAAATTTATGGACGCGCAGCAAGTGAGGCGACTAAAACAACGGGGGGCTTAAAAGGTTGGCGCTCACATGGCAGGATGTGGGCTTATGCAAGACTATCTTATATGATGATTTCTGCAGAAAAAGTTCCAGGTTATTCATCCTCAACCTATGCAAAAGAAATTCAAGCACTAGCAGCTTCAGCAGCATTTTTGGGAGAGGCGGGCAGATCTTTTGGATCAGATGGAGCGCTATGTTGGGGTGGTAGAAATGGAGCCTACTGGTTAAAGGCTAATGGCTGCGACATCATTTCGAGTATTGCTACAGATTACGCTTATCCTAAGAGTGAAGGAGGGCATAGGTCGCCATTTAAAACAGATCCCTATACAGCGATGTTATGGCAATACCATGTGGCCAAAGAAACCTATGGCAGCAAAGAAGAGCTTGAGTATTTTTTTATATACGCAAACTTAGCTGTTAAGAAAAACCG
>CANFUO010000050.1 GCA_947450225.1 Burkholderiaceae bacterium
ATCATTGTGTTTTCAGTTGAAATCTTCCAATAATCTCCATCGATGTTGTAAGGTGGCTCACCATCCCAAATTTTTAAAATCGTATTAATGCTTTCGACAAACATGGCATTGCGATCATTCTTTAAATTTCCAAAAACCTCAGCATCGGACATTAAGCCACCTGGGCTGATACCTAAGATGAAGCGACCTTCCAACATATGGTCCATCATGGCTGCTTGTGCAGCAACTGCCGCTGGATGAGAGTTTGGCAAGTTAACCGTACCAGTACCTAATTTTATTCTCTTGGTGTTGTAGATCAAACTGGCGAGAAAAATCATTGAGTTAGTTATCGTTTCAGCGGCATCAGTGACGTGTTCACCAACATACGCTTCACTAAAACCCAAATGATCCGCCAAAATAACTGCTTCACGATCTTCGTTGAAAGTTTCCGTTAGATTTCTGCCTGGCGGATGAATCGGCATCATAAATGTACTTAGTTTCATAGCTTAACCCTTGAGAATGGAGTAAATCAAAATTATGTATTTATTATAAACAAAAAGTAATCAGTTGATCATTTATAAGATCGAAAAAAGGTTCACTCAATAGGTAAAAACCCTAAATTCACGAAAGGTTAATGTTGATTACAAAAAAATATCTCATCAAAACAACTAATAATAATCTTTAATTATCAGTGATTTAGTCTTGTTTTATCAGCATTGGCACTACAGTTTTAGCGCCAGATAAATAAGTGATGATCGTATGTTCAATAATATGATCTAGATCGATGTCTAGCGGCATATTAAATATCCACTTTCTTTGTCCCAAATAAAATATTCTTGAATTAATTCCCCATGCAAGTTCGATTTCGCTCATTTTGAGGGGCAACTCTTCTGGTGTTGGCAATCCAAGCTCAGCGCGAACCTCAATGGCTATCGGCTCCAAAATACGACTACGCAAAAACTTCAGGTAGCGCGTATTTATATCTTCACCCTTGAGGCCCGAAAACATAAAGATACGGACCCAATCATAGGTTAATGAAACTCTTGAATAGTCTTTATACAAACGTACAAGTCGATCTTGCAATGGCACACTTCGATCGGCAATGATCGTTTCCCAATAAGGGTTCCAACGTCCGACATAGACCTCTTGATACACGCGCTCAATTAAAGCTGCTTTATTCGGGAAGTAACGAAAAATCAGCGATTGGGTAACACCTAGACGTCGCGCTAACTCTCGTGTGTCACCATCAAAGCCCACCTCAGCAAAAAAAGCGACTGCCGCTGCCGCAATCTCCCGATCACGGTCTTCGCGTTTCATTCGCTTGCGGGGTTGTCCTTCTAGGGGGACCGCTTCAGTTTTGGTTTGCTCTATAGACATTTTATTATTTTAAACTCCATGCCTTTATTTTAACTGATCGTTTGTTCAGTTATAAACACTTGTTTTATTAGGAATTACCCTTGAATAGCTTCAATTTTTCCAGATCCTGCAGATCGCATGATCGCTTCTAAAGCTCCCACATTGGCTAACATCTCCGCTTGAGTCACCGGGTAAGGAGCTACTCCAAGGATTCCATTAGCAAAAGCCTCTAAGTTCGATCTCACTGTTGGAGCGGGTGGCATAAAGTGCGTTTTTTTCTCTTGACCACGTAACTGGGTAGTTACATTCCAGCCGGTAGGATGCTCTGGATGCGTGTTGTCTCGAATTTCCATCCAGCCCATAGAGCCATATACACAAAAGCGACCATCAAATGGAGTTGCCAAAATTGCGCTAATTAGAGCATTGGCCCCACCAGGAAACGCCAGCATGATACCTAAGGTATCCCCATTTTCAAATTGACTACCCCTTGTCGCTAAACGTGCCCATACGGATTCTGCGGGGCCTAAAATTGCAATCGCTAAATCGACCAAATGAATACCGGTTGCAGTTAATGGTCCAACTGGCGCAAATTTGTTGGATAAGCGCCAATTATCTGGCGGTAATGCGAAAAATTTATCTTGCGAAAAATTAGCCTCTATCTGCAATACTGTACCTAAGGTGCCAGCTGTAATTGCCTCTCGCATCGCCATCACCGCAGGCTCAAAACGTCTTTCATGACCAATGCCTAATTGAACGCCTGCAGCATTACAAGTCGCAATTGCTTTTTGGGCATCTTGATAGGTTAAGCACAGCGGTTTTTCGCAAAAGACGTGCTTACCAGCGGCTGCCGCTAATTGAATTTGCTCAGCATGAAACTGATGCGGGGTACATAAAATGATAGCTTGAACATCCGGGTGTTTAACCGCGTCTGAAAAATCACGCGCTACTGAAAAATTCATGGTCTGGGCTGAAACTTGGGCAGTCTCAAATACTTTGGGATCACTTTCAACAACCAGTACAACATTGAGTAAGGGACTCTCCTGCAGGGTCGCTGTAATAATCTTTCCCCACCAACCATAGCCAATAACAGCAACATTTACAGATTTAGTCATGAATCATCTCTCCCTTATGCATGCGCAAGCATAAATTTCGAAACGAGCTGTGTGAACTCCGGTGCACATTCTAAATTCGCGATGTGGGCACCAGGTAATTCTGCATACTCACTATTTTGTATCACGCTTCTTAAATTGCTAATATCAGCTGCAGGTGCACCACCATCAAACTGACCTCCAATTAATAAAACTGGACAACTAACTCGTCCAATATAAGGTCTTAAATCATAGTCTTTGACCGCATGTCCACAAGCCATGTAACCATCGGGTTCATTTGCTGCAATCATGGTACGTAAAGCTTGATCAACCTGAGGATGCGACTGACGAAAACCTTCTGTTAACCAACGGTCTGCTGTGCCACCAACAATTGAATCAATACCATTATCGGCAACGGTTTTAATGCGACCCTCCCACATTGCTAATGACTCAGGTGATTGATAAGGTCTAAAGCAAGCTGATGCTAATGCTTTCACTTTTTGCGAATAATGGGCCGCAAAATATAAACCAAGCATGGCGCCTAATGACAAACCAACCCAATAGATTTGCTCAATATTGAGTGCTTCTAAGAGCTCATTAACATCGTCGGCTAAATCTTGTGATGTTGCAAAATTGCCAACCGATGGCGTGCCGCCATGACCACGATAGTTGTATCTTAAGACTTGAAAGTGTTTTTTCCACTCCTCAATCTGTGGATCCCACATGGTGTAATTAGCACCTAATGAATTCGCTACCAATAAAACTGGGGCACCTAATTTACCCTCAAGTACATATGCTGTCTTTGTCATGCTTGTCTCACTTTATTGTTAAATGGATATGATTCTTCTTAAAGAGATCGCTCGATCACTTTAATATATGATTTTCAATTTGACAAGGCTTAAGAATTACATTATTTAAAAATTAGTCACTTGTGGGGTTTTCCCTAATACCTAGTGATAGATATATTTTATTCAATATTAACAATTACTTATCTTATATCCTCATGGTGTATTTCGCGATTCTCCCTTGTTGACTTTTAATGATCAACCGATTACTATCGTAAAAAATTAAGCGGATATTCATCATGACCAACACAAGCCAAGCCCACGATACGCCAGAACAGTCTCCTGAGTTTGATCAGAGAGATTTCCGTAATGCCTTAGGTCATTTCGGGACTGGGGTTACTGTGATCACTACCGTTGACCAAAGCGGGCAAACCTATGGTGTAACTGTGAGTTCCTTTAACTCAGTATCACTTTCCCCTCCACTAGTTTTGTGGTCACAAGTCAAAGCGGCTCCTAGTCATCAGGCATTTATTCAATCTCCCTACTTTGTTGTAAATATTTTGGCTGAGTCTCAAAAAGATATTTCTAATCATTTTGCCAAACCCAATGACGATAAATTCAAAGGTATTGCCCACCATCTAAGTCCAGAGGGCATTCCCATACTTGAAGGAACTCTTGGCCACTTTATTTGCAAAAAAGAAAATGATGTTGAAGGTGGAGATCATCTCATTTTTATTGGTCGTGTCATGAGTTACTCATACAATACTGCTGAAGATACTGCACCTCTGTTTTTCTGGAAGGGAAAGTATCATAGTGCAGCAGACCATATTTCTTAAAATTTAATCAAAAGGATTTTTATGTCAAACGTTAATCTTGAACAAGCCATTGTGATTGCGCAAACCGCCCTGAAAAAGGGTCGCGAAATGAAGTTCCACCCTCTGACGATTGTTGTTCTAGATGCTGGTGGGCACATGAAAGCTCTTTTGCGTGAAGATAATTGTAGTATCTTGCGCGAGGATATCGCCCGTGGTAAGGCTTGGTCTGTTCTGGGGATGGGATTTGGCGGCCGTGAAATCGCTCGTCGTGCAGAAAAAATGCCTGCATTTTTTACATCGCTTAACGTCATGTCTGAAGGCAAAATGGTGCCTGTTGCTGGTGGTGTTTTGATTCGTGATGCCAATAATCAAATCATTGGCTCTGTTGGCGTAACTGGTGATACATCTGACAATGATGAAATCTGTGCAGTTGCCGGTATTTTGGCAGCCAAATTGACGCCTGATACAGGCGATAAATAATTTCAACTGAAATAATTTAAAAAAAACCGCAGTGAAGACTGCGGTTTTTTTATCTCTGATTTTACTATTGGGCTAATTGCGCTAAACGTTCTGGCGTAAGTGGTAAATGCCTTGCTCGCATACCTAATGCTTGCACCAACGCATTTGCAATTGCGGCTGCTGTAGGACCAGCTGCAGCTTCCCCTCCACCCAAACTGGCTATCCCAGGGTGATTAAGTAATTGAACCTCTACACGCGGCACTTCATCAAACATTAAGATTGGATAGGTATCCCAATTGGCTGATGTCACTTCCTCTTTATTCCAAGTTACCATTTCTTTTAAGGTCCAACTAATCGACTGAATAATCCCGCCTTCAATTTGATTAATTAACCCATCAGGATTAATGACTTCACCGGCATCACAAACCGCCCATACTTGATCGATATAAATCTTCTCTTCTGCCCGTAACTGAACCATTACTCCACAATATGCCCCGGTGTTTTTATAGCGGGCAAATCCCATGCCTAAACCGCTTCCCTCAGGAAGACTTTCTCTTTTAGACCATTTTGCCATGTCAGCTAATGTATTTAGCAATGTAATGGACCTCGGGTCTTGAAGGTGTTTTTTTCTAAACTCAAGGCCATCTTGGCCTAGCTCTTCTGCCAATTCATCCATAAAAGATTCCATACCAAAAATATTAAGATATGCACCTAAACCTCTGAGAGCGGATGTTCGCAGCGGCGCCTGCGGAATCATGTGATGTCTTACCTGCTGATAACCAACATCATAGAGGGTTATGGCATTGCGCAGTCCACCACCTTGTGGCAATGGATTATCTTTAGTCTCGTCAATCGGATGTGCAGGATCAATCATCCAAGCACCCAATAAATTCAACTTACCTGACCAACCTGGTCGATGAATATGGGTCGGTGACCAAACTTCGGATTGCCAATTGATAATTTTTCCCGCGTCATCCACTTCTGCCTGAAATTCAATCACACCTGGCGCTCCAAATGGCGTTGCGGTTAACTCTTCTTCGCGACTCCACTGGACCCGTATCGGTAATCCAGTCGACTTGGCAATAAAAGCTGCATCAAATGCCACATCGTCTGCACTGTTATGCCCATAACAACCAGCACCATGCAGATGAATAACGTTCACAGTACTTGCGTCCTGGCGCAGTCCAACTGCAATTTGATTTTTGAGTAAATGAGGGCCCTGTGTATGAGACCAAACACTGAGAATGCCATCTGTTTCTTGTGCTAGTGCGCATGCCGGACCAATCGATGCATGAGCAATAAATGGCCGAGAGTAACGCGCTTTCATCGTTTTCACAGCTAATTTTTTAGTGCCCTGTTCATACGCGATTTCATCACCGGCTGGTAACGCTGTAATCATTGCCTCAGTTTCAACTTGTTGGGCAACGTATTGTGGCGCTTTCCATACTACACAGGCTTGTGCTTTTTCTTGCGCTGCAACGATCTGCGCTTCATTGTGTCCAACAATCGCCAAAAAACTACCGCTATGAACAACCTGTTCTACCCCAGGTAATTGTTTAATTTTTTCTAAATCTGCTGAAACAATGGTCGATTGAACATGCTTGGCCCTAATCATTCTTGCATGTCGCATGTTTGGCAAACTAAAGTCATGAATAAATGCCGCTCCAGATAGTTTGCTCTTTAAGTCTTCACGCAACAGGCTTTTTCCAACGAGTGCAGAATGAACTTGCCGCTTACTTGCTTGGATTGTTTCGCTTGAAATAATCTCTTGATCAAGGTTCACGTTTGATGAAAGATCTGCATAACTTAATTGTTGGCTGACTTTCGTGCTACTAAAAACTCCCTTAGCTATAGAGATCGTATCGATAGACACATCTAATTGCTTAGCCGCTGCTTGCAAGCAAAGATAACGAGCATGTCCGAGCGCAACTTTTAATGCAGCGCCACCATTTTCTATTGATAAACTTCCTGCGGTATACCACTCATCAGGGGATAGTTGGGTGTCGCCTGCAATCCACTGGATTTGCTCTAACTCTAATCCAAGTTCATCAGCTGCAATTTGTTGGAGAGCCGTTTGGATTCCTTGACCTAACTCTACTTTACCGGTGCATACGGTTACTAATGGCAAATGATCGAGTCCAAACCAGTGGGAAAGTTTTGGGTTTGAAACAATGTTAGCTGGGAGTGTTAAGTTGCTCATGCGATCACCTGTTGATTTAACTGTGCAATCACACGATCAATAGCACGCAATATTCTGACATGCGTGCCGCATCGACATAAATGACGATTCAGTGCGTCATGCAACACTTCTTGCTTGGGATGAGGATTTGTTTTGAGTAAGGCTGTCACACTCATTAAGATGCCATTAATACAGTAACCACACTGAGCCGCTTGTTCCTCGATAAAAGCTTGTTGCACTAACTGTCCAATGGGGTCTTCAGACAAGCCTTCTGCCGTAATAAGTTCTTTATCTGCCGCTGCCCAAAGTTGCATATCGCATGACTGCATTGCCTGGCCATCGACGATAACTGTGCATGCTCCGCAATTACCAGTACCACAACCAAAGCGTGTTCCTTTTTGCTCTAGGTCATTGCGAATGGTATAGAGTAGCGGTGTATTTTCGGGGGCATTGAGAGTAAGTCGCTGTCCATTGAGTGTAAGTTGAGTTGTCATAAATAAAAATAAAGTAAGTGAATTATTTGCAATGTGTTTTGATAAACCAAGCTGGCACAGATGTACCGTCCACATCCCCCAAACCAGCTTCAGATGTTTTATTGAGTTGCTCTAATGCAGCTTGTGTTACTGGCAAGTCCCATCCATTTGACTGAGCTTCTTCAATCATCGTGCGTAAATCTTTACGGATGTTGTCAAGCGTAAATGCAGCCGGAGGTTGAGGCTCACCCTTTAAGGTTGAAACCAATGTAGGAGTTCTCGCCTTTAACATATTCGGTGCTCCTGAGGTGTCGGTTAATATGTCAATCAGACGCTCAGGGGCAATGTTTAATTTCGCAGACAATGACAATGCTTCACTAAAGGATTGCCAAAAAACCAGTAATGGCAGGTTCACTGTGAGCTTGAGTCGAACACCAGAGCCACTTGGTCCAACATGTTCCACACGACGACACAACTGATCTAGAATCGGTTGCGCTTTGGCGACATCTTCATCTCGCCCACCAACTAAACCAAGTAATTTACCGTCCCGTGCTGGCCCAACTGTTCCACCAACAGGGCAATCAATCATCGCACCACCTTTTGCTTGGGTTTCTTGCGAAATAGCGATGGCTGTTACTGGTCGAACCGTACTCATTTCAATAAATAACTTACCTTGAATGTTCGTTGAGAAAACACCCTCTGACCCACGATAGCAAGCATCAATGGCATCGGCATCTGTCAATATAGAAATAATGATCTCTGATTGATCAACTAATTGAGCAGGGGTTAGTGCAACATCCGCACCTTTGGCCAGCAATGGCACGGTCTTTTCAATGGATCGATTCCAAATGACTAACTCATGACCACAGTTAATTAAGCGCTCTACGATGGCACTACCCATTTTTCCAGTACCAAGAAGTCCAATTTTCATACTCGTCCTCTAAAAATTAATCAAAAATATGCTCTGATTATAAATAAGCATTTTATGAATTGTTAAATAATGATCAAATAATCATTAAAGTTTCATTACTAGCGCACTCTCTGATTTTATTAGATAAATATTTCTTGTTAAATGACTTAACCAATTATTCAGATAGAATTTTTGCTCTAAGTGATTACCCTTATGTTTTATATGTCGACATTAGATTAATCTTAAGTTTGACTCAAGAAATCTGTTAAAAAATTTTTGAGTAATTTGTTAAATATTCTAAATGATCAAATAATCAATTAGAATATCGAAATAATTTGATTCTTAACTTTGGAGACACCATGACGATTGATCGCCGCTCTTTTATACAAGGTTCTGCTGCCGCAGGATTAGGACTTGCAGTTCCAAATTTGTTTGCGCAAAATAATGAAGCATTAAGAATAGGTTTACTGACTGTGAAAACCGGCCCTCTTGCTTCCGGCGGTATTGATATGGAACTTGGTTTAAAACAATGGCTGGCTGAAAATGGCAACATGTTAGGTGGTCGTAAAGTTGAACTTACTGTTGCCGACACAGGTGGTGTTCCAGCAAATACAAAAACGAAAATTTCTGAGTTAAATGAAAGAAATAAAGTCCACGTGATTATGGGCCCCTTAGCCGCTTTTGAAGCATTAGCAGTTGATGACTATATTCGTGACAATAAGATTCCTACTTTGTCTGTTGCCGCTGCAGAAGATATGACACAGCGTAAACCAAACCCATGGTTTGTCCGCGCGACTTCGACGTCTTCTCAAAGCGCTCATCCAATGGCTGACTATTGCGCTAATATCAAAAAATATAAGCGCATGGTAATAGCTGCTGATGATATTGCGTATGGTCATGAAATGGCGGCGGGTTTTCAGCGTGTTTTTGAAGAAAATGGCGGCAAAATCGTACAACGTCTTTTCCCACCTCTTACCGTGCCTGATTACGGTAGTTATTTAGCGCAGTTAAAAACAAGTGCTGATGCTATTTTCTTAGGCTTTGCTGGATCAAATGGCTTCCGCTTTATTCGCCAAATGAATGAGTATGGCCTCAAGGGTAAGATCGCTATTGTTGGTGGTATGACTGCACTCGATGAAGCTGTTCTGAAAAACATGGGTGACGAAGCACTTGGTATCGAAACTGCCTGTTGGTACTCCGCTGAATTAAATAATCCAATTAATAATAAATTTGTACCAGCTTTCCGTAAAGCACAAAATTATGATCCTGGCTTTTATGCGGCCGCAACATATGTTAATGCCGCCGTATTAGATGCTGCCTTGAAGTCGATTAATGGCAATCTATCTAATAAAGATGCTTTAATGGCTGCCTTGAAAAAGACAAATGTACCAACAGCACGTGGTCCAGTTTCTTTCGATAGTTATGGCAATGTGGTCGGTGATGTTTATATCCGTAAAGTAGAACGTAAAGAGGGTCGCTTGGTTAACGTTGTAACAAAAACTTATACCAACGTCAGTCAGTTCTGGAAGTATGATCCTAAGGCATTCTTGGCTAACCCTGTTTACTCAAAAGATTGGCCACCTGCCAAGAATTTAGAATAATTTTTTTAGATAGTTATTTATGCAATTTTGGGTAATTCAAACCCTGAATAGTTTGGCACTCGGGGGGCTTCTCTTTATGTTGTCCTCCGGTTTTGCCCTCATATTCGGTCTTATGCGCATCGCCAATCTGACTCACGGCTCTCTATTTATGATTGGTGCTTATGTGGCCGCTTCGGTTTTAAGGGGTGGCTATAGTTTAGTCGTCGCCGCTTTAGTAGCTATGGTTGTCGTCGGCTTACTCGGCGCTGTCATTGAGCGCTTTATTCTGCGCAGTTTGTCAGGCAACTCTCAGGGGCAAGTTTTAGCGACGCTCGGTCTCTCCTTTATTGCCGCTGATGCCTGCCTCATGATTTGGGGTGGTGATCCAATCCCTATTAATGCCCCAGAAATGCTCAGAGCTCCTCTTCAAATGTTTGGTTTTAGTTTTCCAACCTATCGTTTAGTTGTTCTTGGCATTTCTATGATTAGCGCCCTATTACTCTATCTCCTGATGGAAAGAACACGTTTAGGCGCCATGATCCGTGCTGGTGTTGATGATATGCAGATGGCGCGTGCAGTTGGTATTCCAGCTTCTCAATTATTTACCATCGTATTCAGTCTTGGCGCTTTATTGGCTGGTCTTGGAGGAACAGTTGGTGGACCTATGCTCAACGCCTACCCTGGCCTTGACGCGGATATGTTGCCACTTGCTCTGATTGTGGTCATCCTTGGCGGTGTAGGTAGTTTAGTTGGTACTTTTGTGGCTAGTTTTATTATTGGCTTTATCTATACCTTCGGTATCGCTTTAGTTCCTGACTTAGCCTACGTTATTTTATTTTTACCCATGGTTTTGGTGATTGCATTTCGCCCATCGGGTCTTTTTGGATCGATTCGCGCATGATGAAACAATCTCTGTTCTATGTCGGACTCATCCTTGTTTTAATGATTCTGCCCATATTTTTTGGTGAGTACTATGTAAACCTTGGTAGTCAAATCATGATTGCGGCTATTTTTGCTGCTAGTCTTAATCTACTCGTTGGCTATGGTGGCCTTACTTCTCTTGGTCATGCTACTTACCTAGGTCTTTCGGCTTACGCGTCTGCTTGGCTTTTTAGTCGGTATGGCATGAGCCATGCTTATACCGCACCCATTGCTTTGTTATTTACGACGGTTGTTGGTGCTATTTTTGGTTGGATTTCTTTGCGCGCTTCGGGTCTTAGTTTTTTAATGTTAACTCTGGCTCTGTCTCAAATTATTTGGGGTATCGGTTATCGCTGGGTTGACCTCACCAATGGTGACAATGGCATCTCTGGTTTAACACGGCCTACTCCTTTTGGCATTAATCTAGAAAACTCAAACAACTTCTATTGGTTTTGCTTGCTGGTGACAATCTTGTGTTTATTTTTTATCGCTCGTATTGTTAACTCCCCTTTTGGCGCCAGTCTAAAAGGTACCAGGGATCAAGATAAAAGAATGAGCGCGCTTGGCTATAATGTGTGGAAAATTCGCTGGATAACATTTGTATTAGCCAGTTTTTTTGGCGCGGTTTCAGGCCTTCTGTATATTTATCTCAATAAATATATTCACCCAAGTGTCATCTCTATTACGTCATCCGCAGAAGCACTTTTATGTGTAATTGCCGGTGGCGCAGGTACACTTGCCGGCCCTATTTTAGGCTCCATCTTGATTGTGCTTCTAAAGAATTATGTTTCTGGATTTGTAGAGCGTTGGAATATGTTACTAGGCATCATTTTTTTGTTTATCGTCATTTTTATGCCAGCTGGTATGGGTCCTGGTTTTTCTCAAATCAAGAAACGCTGGTTCGGAGGTAAACCATAATGTCCTTAGCGCTTCATGTTAAAGATTTAAAGAAAAGTTTTGGCGGTATTGCCGTTACGCAAAATGTTTCCTTGGAAGTAGCTCCTGGTGAGCGTAGATTAATTATTGGCCCTAATGGTGCTGGTAAAACCACGCTGTTTGCTCAGATTACCGGTGATTTAAAACCTGATTCGGGTTCGGTGAGTATTTTTGGTAAAGAAGTGATTCAGTTGCCTGTTCATGCAAGAGCTCATATGGGTATGAGTAGAACTTATCAGATTATTACTTTATTTAAAAAGGATACTCTTGCCCACAATGTTGTTTTGTCTTTACTGGGTATTCATCAACGTAAAAAAAATATTTTTAATCCTTTGTTATCGAACGATGTTTTATATGATCAAGCCATTGAATTTTTAGATAGCGTTGGCTTAAAAAATCAAGCCTTTCGAAATGTATCAGAAATATCCTATGGTGAGCAGCGTCGTGTCGAAATCGCCCTAGCTCTAGCCCAAAAACCTAAATTATTACTCCTTGATGAGCCATTGGCCGGACTTTCTCAAGATGAACGTGTCATGGTTTCTGATTTAATCAATAATATTTCTAGAGAAGTTGCCGTTGTGATGATTGAACATGATATGGAAATGGCTTTAGCTTTCGCAGAAAAAATTCTCGTTTTACAGTACGGTAAAGTGATTGTCGATGGTGATCGTGACGCTGTCGTTAATGATCCCAAAACACAGGAGGTCTACCTTGGCCACTGATGCATTAGTCATCGATAAAATCAATTCGTACTATGGCGATAGCCATGTATTGCATGATGTCTCTTTGACCTTAAAAAGCGCTTCTTTACTTGCCCTACTTGGTAGAAACGGCGCCGGTAAATCTACTACGATGATGACGATTGCTGGTCTTGTAACTGCAAAGTCTGGTGATATTCGTTTATTTGGTAAAGAACTTGCAAGGCAAAAGCCTGAAACGATTGCCAGGTCCGGAATCCGCTTAGTCCCTCAAGGTCGACGTATTTTTCCTAGCTTGTCGGTAGAGGAAAATCTAAAGGTCGCCGCTCAAAATAGAGATATTCGTAATCCGTGGAATATTCCACGGGTCTACAATCTATTCCCTCAACTCAGGGATCGCTTTAAGCAACGTGCTGGTACTCTTTCTGGTGGGGAGCAACAAATGCTTGCTATTGGTCGTGCTCTCATGGGAAATCCTGATGTACTTCTTTTAGATGAGCCATCTGAGGGCTTAGCGCCTTTGATTGTGGCGGAAGTTGCAAGAGGTATTAAAGAAATCAAAAATGAAGGGCTTTCTATTCTGTTGGTAGAACAAAATTTCCAACTCGCGATGTCCATAGCGGATGATGTCGCGGTCTTAAATACGGGTCGCGTTGCGTATCAAGGAAGTATTGCTGAAGTTCAAGCTAATCCTGAGTTAGCAACTAAACATTTAGGTGTTTTTTAAATACACTGTCACTTTATATTTTTATAATCCAATTTCAATTTAACTTTTAAGAGGTGTCTATGTTTTATACCTGTTCTGCATTATGCTCTGACCCAAGCCACCAGCATGGCTCTTATGAATCTCCTCAAATGCTTGCGGGCAAAGCTGCTTCAAAAGCTGCCAGCAAAAAAACGGCTGCGACCCCTGCAAAAAAAACAGGTGCTAAGCAATTAACAAGCCCTACTCAACGCGTTGTAAAAAACCGTAAAGGTCAGCACGTTGTCGTTGATATTCATTGCCATTATTTAAATCCGGAAGTGAATGCAAAAACACTGCATTTAAACGCACCATCTTATGATCCGACTGTGATTTTCGCTAATTCTTTAACGAATGAAACTAATATTTTGCAAATGAAAACCCGCGCTCCTAAGCTAATGGGTGTTGCAGATCGTCTTAAAGATATGGACAAAATGGGTGTTGATATCCAAGCAGTTGCTCCTGCCCCTTATCATTACTTCTATTTCACTGAAGCTGAGCTCGGCGCTAGTCTTGCTAGAGAAGTGAATGATGGCATTGCTAATGTTGTAGCTGGCAATCCTGATCGCTTCGTAGGTATGGGCTCTGTTCCCCTTCAAAACGTAGATATGGCCGTTAAAGAACTAGAGTATTGCGTTAAAACTTTAGGCTTAAAAGGTGTTGAGATTTGTACGAATGTGAATGGTAAAAATTTGACTGACCCAAGTCTGGGTCTGGAAAAGTTTTTTGCTAAAGCCAATGAACTGGGCTGTGTGATTTTTATGCATCCTCTTGGCTTTACTCAAGGTGAGCGTTTAACAAACCACTACTTCAATAACGTGATCGGTAACCCCCTTGAAACAACGGTAGCTGTCAGTCATCTGATTTTTGATGGTGTGGTTGCTCGTTATCCGAAAATCAAGTTTATTTGTGCTCACGGCGGTGGATTTTTGGCTCATTACTGGGCTCGTATGGATCACGCTTGGGGTGCTCGTAAAGATTGCCGCACTGTGATCAAGAAAAAACCTTCTTCATACTTAGAGAAGTTCTACTTTGATACCATTACCCATGACTCAGAAATGCTTGGTAATCTGATTCGACGTTTTGGTGCAGATCATGTCATGCTCGGCACGGACTATCCTTATGACATGGCGGATGATCATCCTTTGCAAACGATTCGTGGCGTGAAAAAACTATCCGTTGCCGATCGTCAACTCATTGAGGGTGGTAATGCTGTAAAAATGATGAAAATCAAACTCTAAATTTTTACAAACTTAAAAAAGGATTCATTATATGAATCCTTTTTTTTATTTCTCAATATTGTTTGAAACAGGGTAGTCTCTAGAATAAACTGGGCTTGCTAAGAAATCAGCACTTTTGTATTTCCAAAACTGCGTCACACCAGGATAAGTTTTAATGATGCTATTGGTCAATTTGCCATTGATCCGCTCTACTTTACGAATGTAAATATCCATAATGGGGTTACCAAGTGCATCTAATGTGATTTTTCCACGAGGATCATTAGCAACTTGGACATTGCGTAATGCACTCATAAACGTTTTTTTATCTTCTATATTCGCTTTATTATCCTTAAGCGCTTGTTCTAGCATCAGCATTGCTCCATATGCTCCAACAGAATAATAACCAGGTGCTTGTTTAAATTCAGTGAGCATCCCTTGATTAAATTTATTATTCATTGGATTATTAATGGTTTGGGCATACCAACCTGGGGAAATAACGCC
>CANFUO010000051.1 GCA_947450225.1 Burkholderiaceae bacterium
GAAGCAAATGAGAATATAAAATTTCCTCGATAGGTGCATTCTTGAAGTCGGCAGTTAGCCATAAAGGATTCGGACTTTCTTGAGGCTGAATATCAACATCAAGACGATCAAGACAGGTACCTGTCGCTGATTCTATTTTTAGAACTGACCATTCTTCTGGATCTAAAAGTTGAAGACGAAGATTACTTTTTAAGCAAGAGGATAGGTCTTGCGTGATACGACTTTTTACTTCATCAGCATTTGCAAATTGTTCATAATTAAGACTGTTTAAGTAAAGTTTGAGAGACTTAGATTCAACTATAAAAGGGGAGTCAAACGGTATTTCGATTTGTGCAATTGCAACTTCGGGTTTGCCTCTTGGACCTAGCCAAGATAGTTCATAAGCATTCCAAATATCAACGCCCATAAATGGCAAGGTTGTATCAAAAGATAATAGGGCGCGATGCGCACTTCTCGGAATGGGGAAAAGAAGTTCTGGACTATAGCGATCCGGATTGGCACTTACTTTACCAAGTGGGGCATCTTCAATTTTCCCAGATGAATGATTCGTATTTGACATGTATTAATTCTTTGGATTATTCGTAATGCCAGAGATAACTTGACCAGTAGGGGCAACTTCGGCGGCGAGTTCACAATGACCTGTTTGATCATCAAAGAAAAAGTCTGGAGCAAATTCTCTTAAAAAATCAGATTTATTAAGACCGCCTAAAAACATTGCTTCATCAATATCTACACCCCAACTCATCAGGGTTCGTATGGCTCTTTCATGGGCGGGAGCGGACCGCGCGGTAACCAAAGCGGTACGAATCCGCATCAATGAATCTGGACTTGAATTTTGTAGTTGATGAAGGGCTTCTAAGAGAGGCTTAAATGGGCCGGGTGGGAGGGGTGTTTTGGCAAGATGCGTTTCATGTTGAACAAAAGCATCCAGACCTTTTGATTGAAATATCTTTTCTGACTCATCAGAAAATAAAACAGCATCGCCATCAAATGCAATCCTAATTTCATGCGGATTTGACTGAGCCATCTTTACTGACTGAGGATAAACCAAGGCTGCAGGGAATCCAGCCAAGATTGTTTCACGGACATCATTTTCATTTGCAGATAAAAATAGATTCGCATGCAAAGATCTTAAATAATGGTAAGGGGGACGACCGCGAGTAAAGACCCCTCTTTCTAATTTAAGCCCAGCATGCTCAGCAGACCTAAAAACCCTTAAGCCGCTAACAGGGTCATTACGCGATAAGATGACAACCTCTACTCGAGACTCGCTTGCGGTGTTGAATTTCAGTAATTTTTCGACGAGAGGAAAGGCGACACCTGCTTTTGCTGGAATTGCCAAGCGCTCCTGTTGAACGCGCATATAAGCACTATCGTTGGTGGCTTCAAAAACTCGGTTTTCTTCTTCAAAATCAAATAAAGCACGAGATGAAATCGCCACAACTAGCTTACCGGATAGTGAGAAACTCATTACTTACTTTAAAAAGAGTTGATAAGCAGGATGTTGACTTTCATCCCAATAGCGGTATCCAGTACCCTTGAGGAAGTCATTCAATTCTTTTGTATTCTTTTTGGGAACTTGCATCCCGACCAAAATTTTTCCGTAGTCACCACCATGATTTCGATAATGGAACAAGCTAATGTTCCAGTGGGGGGACATTGCATTCAAGAAATTCATCAGGGCACCAGGGCGCTCAGGAAACTCAAAGCGATACAGCAACTCATTATCAGCAAGCGTAGACCTACCACCTACCATGTGTCTTAAATGCGACTTAGCCAGCTCATCGGTTGTCAGATCAATTGTGTCAAAGCCGGATTTAATAAATTCTTTAGCAATAATTGTGCTATCACCTTGTTGCTGAGTCGAGATGCCAATAAAGATATTGGCTTTTTTGGAATCTGAGATTCGGTAATTAAATTCCGTTACATTTCTTGTTCCAATTAAGGAGCATAAACGTTTGAAGGAACCCCTCTCCTCCGGAATAGCAATTGCAAACACAGCTTCTTTAGATTGCCCAACATCTGCGCGCTCTGCCACAAATCGAAGGCGACTAAAGTTCATATTGGCACCGCAGGCAATACTAATAAAGGTTTTATTGGTACATTTATTGCGCGCCACATATTCTTTGAGGCCAGCAATAGATAATGCTCCAGCAGGCTCTAGGATACTTCGGGTGTCTGTAAATACATCATTAATTGCTGCACAGATGGCATCTGTGTCTACTGTGATAATTTCATCTACAACTTTTTGGCAAATTTTAAAAGTTTCTTTACCCACCAATTTCACAGCAGTGCCATCTGAAAAAAGACCAACATCTTTTAGTTCTACCCTCTTTCCAGCGGCCAAAGAGCGTTTCATTGCATCTGAGTCAACTGTTTGCACACCGATAATTTTTATTTCAGGGCGGATTGCTTTGATGTAAGAGCCAATCCCTGCGATAAGTCCACCGCCACCGATAGCCACGAAAATAGCATCGATAGGACCTTGGTGTTGTCGCAAAATTTCCATTGCAATAGTCCCTTGTCCAGCAATCACTTCCGGATCATCAAACGGATGCACAAAGGTAAGTTGATTTTTACTTTTTAATTGCAACGCATGATCATAGGCATCGTTATAAGACTCGCCAAATAAAACAATTTTTACCCATTTTCCGCCACGATCTTTGACAGCATCGATCTTGACCTTAGGGGTTGTGATGGGCATCACAATAGTCGCAGTACATTCTAATTTAGCAGCCCCTACGGCGACTCCTTGCGCATGGTTGCCCGCGGATGCAGCGATGACTCCTTTTGCCAGTTGAGCCTTGGTCAAATGAGCCATCTTGTTATAGGCACCACGTAGCTTAAAAGAAAATACAGGTTGATTATCTTCTCGCTTAAGCAAGATATGGTTATTTAGTCGTGAAGAAAGATGCTGAGCATGTTCAAGTTCGGTCTCTCTTGCGACATCGTAGACCTTGGCGTTTAAAATTTTTCGTAAATAGTCGTTTTGCATAGACAGAAGATTATCATAGAGACACTAGAATACCTTATGGAATCATCAATTCAAGCCTTTTTACAGGCAATTTCAATACCTTGGGTCGGTCTTACATCGGTTGGTGTAATGGCGTTTCTTTCCGCAACTATATTGCCACTCAGTTCAGAGGCAGCATTTTTTCTCTATTTGGTCAAATTTCCTGAAAATATGTGGACACTAATCGTAGTGGCCAGCTTAGGTAATACATTAGGTGGTGTTTTCAACTGGCAAATAGGATTTTTTGCCAAAAATACAAAAGATTCCATAAGTTCTCCAAAAATACAAAAAATGGGCCGAATTTCCACTTATTTACATCAATTTGGCTCAAAAAGCTTACTTTTCTCTTGGGTGCCCATCATTGGTGATCCGCTAGCAGTATATGCAGGATGGTCAAAATGGCCTTTTTGGTCTTGTTGCCTCTATTTAGCCATTGGAAAAACCGTTAGGTACATTGTGATTGCTTATTTTTATGTATTAAGTAATTCATCGACAGGTCTCTAAGGTCGATTAATGCCAATAAATATTAATCTGAGGAAATTTGGCAAAGAAATGAACCCTCAATTAGAATAGTCTTTTGGCATAAAACTCTATGAACGCACCTATTTACTTTGAGCCACCAAAGAATTTAACAAGTCAGCCTACCCGACTTCGTGAAATTCCGTATAACTACACGTCATTTTCTGATCGTGAAATCGTCATTCGTATTCTTGGCAATGAAGCATGGAATATTTTGGTTAATCTTCGGAGTGAGAGAAAAACAGGACGCTCTGCAAAAATGTTGTATGAGGTCATTGGCGATATGTGGGTGGTTAGCCGCAACCCCTATTTACAAGATGATTTATTAGATAATCCAAAGCGCTTAAAGTCATTAATCGAAGCACTTGATCATCGTTTACAAGAAATTGAAAAAAGAATTACGCAAAATCTTGAAGAGCAGGTCACTTTTCTTGTTGCAGCTGCTAAGAAGGCAGTGCGAACCTTTGCCCAAGATTTTGACAAAATAAAAGAACTTCGGATTAAAACACGTCGTGTATTAGGTAAAGTTACCGCTAGTGACAATGTTGGTTTTGACGGTTTTATTAAAGTTGCGCACGTTACTGATGCAACCGATTGGCGTGTTGAGTATCCATTTGTGGTTATTACCCCAGATACTGAATTAGAAATCCCAGCAATTGTGAAAGGCTGTATTGAGCTTGGCTTAACCATTATTCCCAGAGGAGGTGGAACTGGTTATACCGGCGGCGCTATTCCTCTAACCCCGTTTTCGGCTGTCATCAATACAGAAAAATTAGAAAAAATGACGTCAGTGCAATTTGAAAAAATTCCTGGGGTTGTAAGAGATGTAGCTACCGTATTTACTGAAGCTGGCGTAGTGACAAAAAGAGTTGCAGATGCCGCTGATCAAAATGCCTTGGTCTTTGCTGTTGACCCTACGTCACTAGAAGCCAGTTGTATTGGCGGTAACATCGCCATGAATGCAGGTGGTAAGAAAGCTGTTTTATGGGGAACTGCATTAGATAATTTACTGTGGTGGAGGATGGTAGACCCACAGGGTAATTGGCTGGAAATTCAGAGGATGGATCATAACTTAAGTAAGATTCATGACGCACCTGTTGCAACCTTTGATTTAATTTGGTCAGATGGTAAACAAGCGCCTGGACAAAACATTCTCGCAAAAGAAACCTTAGTGATTGAGGGGCGTCGCTTTAGAAAAGCCGGCTTAGGTAAAGATGTTACTGATAAGTTTTTATCAGGATTACCAGGCATCCAAAAAGAAGGTTGTGACGGACTCATTACGAGTGCAAAATGGATTTTGCATAAGATGCCTAAAGAAGTGCGAACTGTTTGCCTCGAGTTTTTTGGGCAAGCAAGAGATGCTATTCCAAGTATTGTTGAAGTAAAAAACTACTTAGATGAGCAGACTAAAAATGGCGGTGCTATTTTGGCTGGACTCGAACATTTAGATGAAAAATACTTAAAGGCAGTTGATTACACCACGAAATCAAAGCGCAATGTATTACCCAAAATGGTTTTGATTGGAGATATTGTTGGTGATGATGCGAACGTTGTAGCTGCTGCAGCAAGCGAAGTGATTCGGATTGCCAATAACCGAGTTGGAGAAGGCTTTGTGGCAATTAGTCCAGAAGCGCGTAAAAAATTCTGGTTAGATAGAGCAAGAACAGCTGCGATTGCAAGACACACCAATGCATTTAAGATCAATGAGGACGTTGTTATCCCATTACCTCGCATGGGTGAATATACCGATGGCATTGAAAAAATCAATATCGAAATGTCAATCAAGAACAAATTATTATTGCTTGATGCTTTAGAAGCCTATTTTGTTAAAGGGGATTTAGTCATTGGGAAATCAGATGATGCATCTGAGATTCCTAGCGCAGAGTTATTGGAAGATCGTGTTGCGCAGGCTTTGCAGTTAATCCGTGAAACGCGAGCCCGTTGGTCAGATTATGGACAACATTTGGATCAGTATTTTGATGAGCTTCAAGATCGAAGAATACGTGTTTCATGGAAATTAGAAGTGCGTGAAACCTTGAGACAAATATTTATGGGTGCCGCATTTGCGCCAATACTAGTTCAATGTACTGAGATTCATAAGAAGATTTTACGTAAGCGTGTTTTTGTGGCCTTGCATATGCATGCAGGAGATGGCAATGTCCACACGAATTTACCTGTGAATTCCGATGACTACGACATGATGCAAGAAGCGCACAAGGTTGTAGGGCGGATTATGGTTTTAGCGAGGTCGTTGGATGGGGTTATTTCTGGTGAGCATGGTATTGGAATTACCAAACTCGAGTATTTGACGGATGAAGAATTAAAAGATTTTCGAGCTTATAAATTAAAAATTGATCCTGAAGGACGTTTTAATAAAGGTAAGTTAATGCCAGGTGGAGATCTGCATAATGCTTATACGCCTAGCTTTGGTTTGATGGGGCATGAGTCTTTAATCATGCAGCAAAGTGATATAGGGGCCATTTCGGAAAGTATTAAAGATTGTTTACGTTGTGGAAAATGTAAGCCAGTATGTGCCACGCATGTCCCGCGTGCAAACTTACACTACAGCCCGCGCAATAAAATATTAGCAACATCATTGTTAATAGAAGCTTTTTTATATGAAGAGCAAACCCGGCGTGGAATCTCTATTAAGCATTGGGAAGAGTTTGATGATGTGGCAGCCCACTGCACGGTCTGTCATAAATGTTTAACCCCATGCCCGGTAAAAATTGACTTTGGTGATGTGACCATGAATATGCGTAATTTATTACGTAAGATGGGACAAAAGAAAGTTAACATTGGTGCAAGTGCGGCCATGTTTTTCTTAAATGCATCTAATCCTGAGACGATTAAGTTTGTCAGAAAGATTATGATTGACTGGGGTTATAAAGCACAGCGAATCGGTCATGAATTGTTTAAAAGGTTAGCAAAAAAACAAACGCAAAAACCGGCATTAACGCTTGGTAAACCACCGATTCAGGAACAGGTCATCCATTTCATTAATAAGAAAATGCCAGGTAATTTACCTAAGAAGACTGCGCGCGCACTCTTGGATATTGAAGATTCTGACATTGTGCCGATTATTCGCAACCCAAAAACAACTTCTGTCGATTCTGAAGCGGTATTTTATTTTCCGGGATGTGGGTCAGAACGACTATTCTCTCAAGTAGGTTTGGCAACACAGGCAATGCTTTGGGAGATTGGTGTTCAGACTGTTTTACCACCGGGCTATCTCTGTTGCGGCTACCCTCAACGTGGGTCTGGTGATTTTGACAAAGCAGAAAAGATGATTACGGATAACCGCGTCTTATTCCATCGCGTTGCTAATACGCTTAATTACTTAGACATCAGGACGGTTGTTGTGTCTTGCGGCACTTGTTACGATCAATTAGCAGGTTATGAGTTTGATAAGATTTTTCCGGGTTGCAGAATCATCGACATTCATGAGTTTTTATTAGAAAAAGATGTCAAGCTCACAGGTGTCCAGGGAACGAGATATATGTACCATGATCCTTGCCACTCGCCGATGAAGCTTCAAGATCCGTTAAAAACAGTGAATCAAATTATTCAAACGGAAGATCAAACTTTGATTACGAAAAATGATCGCTGCTGCGGAGAGTCAGGCACTTTAGCGGTCACAAGACCGGATATTTCAACTCAAATTCGCTTTAGAAAAGAAGAAGAGATGGTCAAAGGGGCAAAGGCATTACAAGAAGATGGATTTACTGGCGACGTCAAAATTCTAACAAGCTGTCCTTCTTGTTTACAGGGTCTGTCTCGATATAACGATGACTCTGGAACAACCGCTGACTATATTGTGGTGGAAATGGCACGTCATCTATTAGGTGAAAATTGGATGGCTGATTTTGTTAAGAATGCCAACACGGGTGGTATTGAAAGAGTACTCGTTTAATGAATCAGAAGATTCCTAAGACACTCGTAGCGCATCAACAGTCTAAAGTCTTAGAGCTAGGATATGAAGATGGTAGTACGTACCGTTTACCATTTGAGTTTCTAAGAGTGCTGTCCCCATCAGCCGAGGTAAGAGGACATGGACCTGGTCAAGAAACACTACAAACCGGAAAAAGAAACGTCAGTATTTTGAGTATTGAGCCAGTTGGTCATTACGCCATTAAACCAACATTTACCGATGGTCATGACTCGGGACTTTTTTCTTGGGATTATTTGTTCGAGCTTTGCACTCATCAAGAAGAACTATGGCAAGAATATGAAGATAAATTGGTCAAAGCCGGCATCGACCGTGATACACCAATGAAGAAATAGTCTTTTAGGAATAAATATGGCACAAACCCATTTTGGCTTTGAAAAAGTAGAAGAGACGCAAAAAGCGGAGAAAGTTGCTGGAGTTTTTCATTCTGTGGCAAGTAACTACGACCTCATGAATGACCTGATGTCTATGGGCTTACATCGTATATGGAAAATGTTTACGATTGCTAGTGCCAATGTTTTACCCGGTCACAAGGTGCTTGATATTGCTGGTGGTACTGGAGACCTGGCGCAGGCTTTTTCTAAGAAGGCAGGTAAGTCTGGAGAGGTTTGGTTAAGTGATATCAATTCTTCAATGCTCAAGGTTGGCAGAGATCGACTCATGGATCAGGGCACGATCATTCCATGCGCACAATTAGACGCAGAACATATACCATTTGGAAACAATCATTTTGACTTAGTAACGGTATCTTTTGGCCTTAGAAATATGACCCATAAAGAAATCGCCTTGCAGGAAATGTGTCGCGTTACTAAGCCCGGAGGAAAATCGATGGTACTTGAGTTTTCTCAGCCGATAGAGGCTTTAAAACCAATTTATGATATCTATTCGTTTAAGGTCTTACCTTGGCTGGGCAAGAAAATAGCTGGCGATGCACAGAGTTATCAGTATTTAGCTGAGTCAATACGGATGCACCCTGATCAAGAGACCCTCAAGCAGATGATGCTCGATGCAGGCTTTGACCAGGTAGAGGTGCATCGTATGTCCGGGGGGATTGTTGCACTTCATATTGGTTATAAGTATTAGTTATGTCACTCATGTCGATACCAGGGATTGCATTGAACGCCCTCAATCATGTTATTGGACAGGAAAAATGGGCTTCTGATTTATTGCAAAGCCATGAACACAAGTGCGTCCGCATATCACTGCCGGTCGCTGATTTTCAGATCACCATTCAAGATGGCCTTTTTCGTAATGCAAATGACCCGTTAGTAGAGCCCTCGGTTAGTTTAGAAATCTCTCAAGAAGCCATTTGGAGTTTTCTAAAAGACGGAAAATCTGGTGCGATGAAGTATGTACGCATTTCAGGGGATGTTGATTTAGCCGCTGATTTAAATCGATTAGTTGCAGATCTGCAATGGGAAGCAGAGGAAGACCTTGCGCAAATCATTGGTGATGCCCCGTCGCGTAGAATTTTTACAGAATCAAACAAAGTAATACAGCAAGCAAATAAAGCAGTCGATGATCTGAAGGTAGGCGTTAGAGATTATTTGGTCTATGAAAAAAATGTATTACTAGGGACTGATCAATTTAATGCGTTTAAAGCAGAACTACGATTATTGCGGGATCACCTTGAGAGAACTGAAAAAAAGGTAGAGCAGATAGAGCTAGCTCTTGAGGGAAAAGAGAAACAATAAAAGTATGAAAAAAATTAATCGTATATTTCGGATCTTTTATATATTATGGCGATATGACTTGTTTAGCCTATTAAGAGGAGCAATCAAGCCAGGTCTACTTAGAGTTTTGATATGGCCATTTTCGCTGTTATCACCGGCAAAGAAACTACCTAGAGGCCAAAGAATTCGATTGGCTTTAGAGGCTTTAGGTCCTGTTTTTATAAAATTTGGTCAAGTTTTATCTACACGTAGAGACTTACTACCTGAAGATATTGCGGATGAGTTAGCAAAACTCCAAGATGATGTCCCGCCATTTTCAAATCACTTATCACGCGAGATTATAGAAAAAGCACTAGGGTTTTCAATTGATGATGTTTTCAAATCGTTTGATGCCACACCAATAGCGAGTGCATCGATTGCCCAGGTCCATTTTGGTGTTCTCAAGGGCACGACAAAACATCCAGAATGGGAAGATAAGCATGTTGCCATTAAGGTGTTGCGACCCAATATTTTGGGCGTTATAGAAAGTGATTTGGCTTTGATGCATAGTCTTGCTGCGGTGATTGAAAAGTTCTCTTATGACGGCAAGCGATTAAAACCTAAAGAGGTAGTTGCTGGTTTTGATACAACGATACATGACGAATTAGATTTGTTGCGTGAGGCCGCAAATTGCAGTCAATTAAGACGTAATTTTGAAGGCTCGAACAAAATCATGATTCCCGAAGTGCACTGGGATCTTTGCCATGTGAATGTTATGGTGATGGAGAGGATGTATGGCATCTCTATTGCCAGACTCGATGATTTAAAAGCTGCTGGCGTAGATTTACAAATGCTTGCTAGAGACGGGGTTGAAGTCTTTTTTATGCAAGCGTTCTCGCATGGATTTTTTCATGCTGATATGCATCCTGGCAACATCATGGTCAGTTTAGACCCTGAAACTTTTGGTCGTTTAATTTCACTGGATTTTGGTATTGTTGGCACTTTGTCTGAAATTGATAAAAATTATTTAGTGCAAAACTTTTTAGCTTTTTTTAATCGTGATTATCACCGCGTTGCCGCCTTGCATATTGAGTCCGGATGGGTTCCTCCAGAAACCAAGGTAGAAGAGTTAGAAGGCGCTGTACGAGCTGTATGTGAGCCATACTTTGATCGCCCATTAAAAGAGATATCGCTCGGAATAGTTTTGATGCGCCTATTTCAAACCTCGCGAAGATTTAAAGTAGAGATACAACCCCAGTTGACACTTTTACAAAAGACCTTATTAAATGTAGAAGGATTAGGGCGCCAATTAGACCCAGACTTAGATCTGTGGAAAACTGTAAAACCTATTATGCAAACTTGGATGAATCAGCAAGTGGGCTTTAAAGGTTTTTGGGAAAAGTTAAAATCAGAGGCACCACAATGGGCTCAAAAAATACCAACCCTGCCACGCCTAATGACAACATTACTTGAGATGGAAGTTGATTCTAAAAAACAGAATCACATATTAGAAATTAAAAATTTGCTAGAAAAACAAAATAAATATTATCGCAACATAAACTTTGCTAGCATCTTCCTATTAGGCCTTCTCTTAGGGGGGGCATTAAGTTATTTTTTATTAACAATAACCCGGTAGCTAACTATGTTGTTATGGTTTGTAATCCTTTATTGGATTGTCTCCGTTGCAATTGGATTGATTGCATCTTTAAAAGTTAAAAATGCCACTGACTTTGCAGTGGCGGGACATGCGCTTCCGATGTATGTTGTTACAGCGACTGTATTTGCCACGTGGTTCGGCGCTGAGGCAGTTCTTGGTGCACCGGCTACTTTTTTAAAAGAAGGTTTGGCTGGAGTGGTTGCTGATCCATTTGGATCGTCTATGTGTTTGGTGCTGGTAGGCTTGTTTTTTGCAAAGCCACTTTATCAAGCCAAATATCTCACTATTGGAGATTTTTATCGCGACCGATATGGTCGTACGGTTGAGGTCATTATTACCTTATGTATTGTTGCCTCCTACCTTGGTTGGGTGTCAGCACAAATTATGGCCCTTGGATTAGTCTTTAATGTAGTTTCAGGTGGTGAGATATCCCGAGAAGTCGGCATGTTGATTGGATCTGGAAGTGTGCTAATTTACACACTATTTGGGGGTATGTGGGCGGTTGCGGTGACTGATTTTATACAAATGATCATCATTGTTATTGGCTTAATATATATTGGTGTAGAAGTAACAGATTTGGCAGGAGGCGTTGTTCATGTTGTTGACCATGCCAACAATGCCGGCCTATTTAACTTTTTCCCTAAAGCCAATTTTGCAGACATCATTGGTTTTATATCCGCCTTATGCACCATGATGTTGGGGTCCATTCCACAGCAGGATGTTTTTCAACGTGTAACTTCTTCAAAGACCGTTCAAATTGCGCAAAGGGCTGCTATTTTAGGTGGGGTACTTTACTTTTGCTTCGCATTTATCCCAATGATTCTGGCGTACTCTGCTAATCTGCTCGATCCAGAGATGGTTAAAGCGGGGTTGAATGGGGACTCACAACTAATACTTCCGCAATTGATTTTGAACAATACCCCACTTTTTGCACAAGTAATCTTCTTTGGAGCATTGTTATCTGCAATAAAAAGCTGTGCAAGTGCAACTCTATTGGCGCCTTCGGTCTCTTTTTCGGAAAACATCATTAAGGGATTTTTTAAAGAGTTAACATCCGCACAGTATTTATTAATTATGCGAGTGACAACATTGGTCTTTACGGTCTTGGTTACCATTATTGCCATTAACTCAGAGTTATCTATCTTCAAAATGGTGGAAAGTGCTTATAAAGTCACCCTTGTGGCTGCATTTGTCCCACTTTTATGTGGAGTTTATTGGAAAAGAGCAACTCCAATTGGTGGCTTATTAGCGGTTGTGTTTGGACTTGTTTCTTGGTTATTAACAGAGGCACTATTTCCTAAAGAGATGATTCCGCCCCAAATGCTTGGATTACTCTTTAGCTTTTTTGGGATGTTTGTGGGTTCTGTTCTCATTCCGCATAAAATCGTCAAAGAAAGTCAAGACACACCAGAATCCACGTTTTAGAAACGCTATTACATAAAAAAGATGGATAATGTCCCCTTAGACGTGTAGAGGAATATGAAAAAATACTTTTTAGCTGGCATTTTAGTTTGGGCCCCCTTAGCTATTACCATCTGGGTAATTACTTGGGCTATGGGTATTTTGGACGGCGTCTTTGGCTCCGTAATGCATGTTTTGATTACAGTATTGCCTTCAAACCTGACTATTGGCTTAGTACATTTTAGAGAAACACCATTTATTGGGGTTTTAATTGTGATCGTAGCCATCATTTTTACGGGAATGTTTGCTATCACGATTGCTGGACGGTGGTTATTTCGTATTTGGGAAAAAGTCTTACATCGTATCCCGATTGTAAGGTCGATTTACTCAAGCGTAAAACAGGTCTCAGATACGCTCTTATCGAGTAGTGGAGATGCATTTAAAAAAGCTGTTTTAATTCGATACCCGCATCAAAACTCATGGACGATAGCGTTTCAAACAGGCTCACCCATGCAAGAGGTTGCTGAAAAATTAGGCACACCGCATATTCATGTATTTGTCCCAACAACACCAAATCCAACGTCTGGATTTTTTATGATCGTTCCAAAAGATAGTGTGATTGAATTATCAATCTCCGTTGAAGACGCATTAAAACATATCGTCTCAATGGGCACTGTTCCCCCCGTAGGCCAAGAGCCCAAAATTAATTAAAGAGGTTATATGTCATTGCGTAGTCATTCAGCTGGATTAGTAACAGAAGCACTCATTGGTCAAGAAATTAGCATTGCCGGATGGGTCAATCGTCGACGAGATCACGGGGGCGTAATTTTTATTGACCTGCGAGATAACCATGGATTTGTACAAATTGTATGTGATCCCGATCAAAAAGAGGTTTTTGCCATTGCAGAGAGTATTCGTAATGAATATTGCATCCAGGTTAAAGGTCTTGTGAGAGCGCGTCCAGAGGGCACAGTAAACACAGAGTTAACGACTGGAAAAATAGAAATATTGTGCAAAGAGATTCATGTTCTGAATGCGTCAGTCACGCCACCATTCCAATTAGATGATGAGAACTTATCTGAAACTACGAGACTTACGCATCGTGTTTTAGATTTGCGTCGTCCACAAATGCAAAAAAATCTGCGCCTGCGATATAACGTTGCGATGGAATCACGTCGATACTTGGATCAGGCAGGTTTTATTGATATTGAAACACCCATGCTCACCAAGAGCACACCTGAAGGAGCTCGAGACTATCTTGTTCCATCACGGGTACACGATGGACAATTTTTTGCTCTGCCACAATCTCCGCAATTATTTAAACAACTATTAATGGTTGCTGGCTTTGATCGCTATTACCAAATTGTTAAATGTTTCCGAGATGAGGACTTGCGCGCGGATCGACAACCCGAATTTACGCAAATCGACTGTGAAACATCATTCTTAGATGAGTTTGAAATTCGTGATTTATTTGAAAACATGATTTCACATGTATTTAAGACGGTGATTGATATTCCATTACCATCACCATTCCCTGTTTTGACTTACCAACAGGCCATGCATCGATTTGGATCGGATAAACCGGACTTAAGAGTGCATTTAGAATTTACAGATCTTACTGATGTTATGAAGGATGTAGACTTTAAAGTCTTTTCAACGCCAGCGAATTCAGATAATGGTCGAGTTGTCGCTATAAGAATTCCTGGGGGCTCACAAATATCTAGAAGCGAAATTGATGAATATACTCAGTTTGTTAGTATTTATGGTGCAAAGGGTCTAGCTTGGATTAAAGTCAATAAAATTAGTGATGGGCGTAATGGTTTGCAATCACCGATTGTTAAAAACCTTCATGATCTTGCTATTGAGGCGATTATTCAACGCACAGGTGCCCAGGATGGCGATATTCTTTTCTTTGGCGCAGACAAAACCAAAGTTGTGAATGATGCGATGGGTGCCTTGCGCGTCAAAATTGGTCACTCTGACTGGAGTAAAGAAAATGGAATCTTTAAAGAAGGTTGGCAGCCATTATGGGTAGTTGATTTTCCAATGTTTGATTACGATGAAGAAGCTGCTCGTTGGGTTGCTTGCCATCATCCGTTTACAAGTCCTAAAGATGAGCATTTAGCCATCTTGACTAAAGATCCTGGCCAGTGCTTAGCCAAAGCATATGACATGGTTTTAAATGGCTGGGA
The DNA here is from genome assembly GCA_947450225.1 of Burkholderiaceae bacterium. GTDB lineage: Bacteria > Pseudomonadota > Gammaproteobacteria > Burkholderiales > Burkholderiaceae > Polynucleobacter. Next base: position 14,384 of record CANFUO010000051.1, read on the forward strand.
AATCGGCGGCGGTTCTGTTCGTATTCATCAAGAGTCTGTTCAAAGTGAAGTCTTTAGAGCGCTCAAGATTGGACCGGAAGAAGCTCAGGCCAAGTTTGGATTCTTGCTTGACGCATTAAAATATGGCGCGCCGCCTCATGGCGGTATTGCATTTGGGCTTGACCGCATTGTTACGATGATGACTGGGGCAGACTCGATTCGTGATGTTATTGCCTTCCCTAAAAC
>CANFUO010000052.1 GCA_947450225.1 Burkholderiaceae bacterium
ATGCCTGTTTGGCTATCGATATTGATGTTGCTGCTGGTGATGCTGTTATTTGAATCTACTGCGCTTGCTACTACTGTGTTGACGAAGTTGCTGAGTGCTGGGGGTGCAGTTGCTGGCGGTGCAAGAATGGTGCCATTACCCAGGTTATTGACCTGACCTAAGTTAATCACCCCACCCTGACTTAATCCTTCAGAACTAATGAGAGCTGCAATAATATCGGTTTGGGTTTTACCAACAATCACTACATTGCCGCCATTGCCTGCGTTATTTAATCCCTTACCAATTGAATCAACGATGCCGTTAATTGTTGTTTTACCGGCAGTTGAAACAATACTGATTGCTCCCCCATGAATACCATTGCTTGAGATATAACTATTGCTGCTGATATTAATATCGCCTGTGGCAAGAATATTAATTAATCCACCATTGCTAGTATAAGTATTGATGTCCGCATTTAATCCATTTTGACCATTACGACGATTTGAGCCAGTAATAGTATTTGCAGAATTTAGATTACTTGAATTAGAGTTATTTTGACTATTACCGTTGGAATTAATATTACCCAGAATATTAATAATGGCGCCTGCTAAATAAATATTGGAATTTGATCCGCCATTGGTATTAATGGAACCATTCACATTAATAGCCTGAGCAACTGCATAAACTTGACCAGCGGTAATATTGCTATTAACATTAATCGTCCCACCTTCGACATTGAGGGACAGGCTAGTTAATGTATTAGCGGAATACACATCCGCCAAGAAGCTAATCACAGCTCTTGCGCTTTGTGAACAAGTGCCTAAAGAACCGCAACTGCTTGCCGTGGCATCTAAAGTGACATTTGTGGTGTTCAAGGCGTTCGACAAAATACCAGCAGAGGTCGAATCAATCGTAATCGTGAGTGGATCGGTCTTCCAATTACCTGTCCTACCATGAGGAGCTGTAGTGTCTACAATAAGTCCTTGACCATACGTTACCTTACCTGCAGAGCTGGCATCAATGTTGCCACCATTACCAGAAAAAACACCGCCTTTAGCCTTAAAAGTTCCAGCAACCGTGGTGCTGTTATTGGACCAAACTTCAATAGATCCACCATGACCATTTAAGTTAGCTGAGGCATCAACTAAGGCGCCTTGTTCAATATTAACAACTCTAGAATTTACCTTACTCTGAGTAGTATTTTGCGTTGTTTTTCCAATCAAAATTTGACCACCAGCAGTAACTCCAGTAGCAATCGTTTTTGAGCTGGATTTGAGAGTAACTTCATTCCCCGAAAGAACTACTTGACCCGCATTTGTTGTTTCAGAATTCGCGCTTATCGTTCCACCCTGATTAACTGTTTCAGCCACTAAGGATATTTTCCCGCCAGCAGTACTAATCCCATTTGCAGAAATCGTTCCTGTATTTTTAATCACAGACCCCATTAAGTCTTGGGCAGCATTAGCTGCAATAATCACCTGACCACTGCCAGCTTGAATTAATAATTTATTTTTAATTAGCGCATTAACGACTGAAGCATCAACAGAAACACTGACTAATTGACTGTCAGAAAAGGTTAAACTAACTTTTTGACCGGCTACTAATGCTACAGCATTATTACCACTTAATGTTGCCGCAATAACACCCGTATTAATCACTTGAGGCGCCATTAATGCAATATAGCTATTAATATTATTGGCAGTGATATTACCCTTATTAATAATCTTGCCATTTGAATTTCCGCCTTCATAAGTTTGAATGTCTTTACCATCCATAAATTCTTTGGCAGAGGTATTCATCGTAGTAGCAACCATACCCCCAACATTAACCTCGGCATTTTTACCAAACACAATGCCGTTATTATTAACAAAAATCACCTGACCATTGGCATTTACTGCACCATTGATCATCGATTTTGAAGCGCTATTCACGTAGTTTAAGGTCGCGGCTTGAGCGTTTGGCTGATTAAAGTTAACGGTTGCCTTTGAACCAACATCAAAACTATTCCAATTAATCATGGCACGTTGCGATGATTGATTGATGTTCATCGTATTACCTGATTGCGCAATAGTTGCACTACCTGCCACCAATTTTCCGCCCGTTGGTAAGGTATTTACCGCAGGACCTACTGCCATCACCTGCTGCGCAATGCCAGCAAAAGCTAAAGCCACCAATATCTTAGAGGCCTTTATTTGTGAAAGGGGCAAAGTTAAAGTGTTCAAAATAATATGTATTTCAATTTAGTAGAATTTACTGGTATTACGCCTATATAAAAATCCTACGTTCGCATGAGTCTGTGATTTTTTTTAATCATTTTCAAAAGAAGATTGTTCCTTTAATCCAACCTTGAACGGATTGGTACTGACTATTCACATTTAGTTGTTGTCCACTTTGGTTATACAAAGGGTTATCTCCTAATCGGAAGGCCAATGCAGCTGATAACTGAAGCTTTTCGTAGTTGTATTTCAATAAGGGGCCCGCCGCAAACAAAGCATAGGTATTCGCCGCGTTGGTTTGTCCTTGCCAATTAGCATAGGTACTCATGTATTGCTGCACAAATCCAAGATCCACAAAAGCGCCTAGCTGCAATTTATTTTCGTAAGTATGATTGACCTCAATCGAAGCAACCAACCCTTGTGAACCACCGCCTTGGGCGACTGGATAGGCGCGGACGCCGTATGGACCACCCAAGTAAAACTGCTCAGCCGAGCTTAGATTTTTATTCGATAGCTGCCCATAAACAGAAGTTGTTATATTGGTGCGCTCAAAAGGCAGAGGTTTTGTGGCACTCACATTAAATGTCAACTTACCAAAATAACCCTCAGTAGCTGCTCCATTTGCATCATTAGTCGCTTGTGTTGCATCATTAATGGAAAGATTTCCGACTGTAGTGGTTGCGCCCCAATTTAAATAAATCGAATCATACAATTGATTACCAGTGATTCCAAGACTTAAATTATTAATTTGATATCTACTACTTTGGATGCCACTCGTTAAATTAACATAATTCTTATTTTCAAAGTTCACTACTACGGATTTATTGGATTTAGCGCCACGCTCTAGGGCGTAAGTTGAATACAGCCCATAAACCTGGGAAGTACCTTGAGTGAGCGTTGATGAGAAGCTGCTCAGGCTTTTGTAGTCAAGGGCGCTAACTCCAACTGCCACTCGCCAGCCATCATAACCAACTGGCATCCCGTATTTAAACTGTCCATATACCGACCCTTGCGAACCGATGACATCTAACGTTGCCTGGTCGCCATTTCCTGAAGGGTTATTCAAAGTGAAGTTTCCCGCCACTTGCACAACACCAGTATTGTTGGCTCCATAGTTAGATGTATCTAATCTACCTACAACTAATCCAGTATCTTTCGCATTTACTTGAAGATTGGATGTTCCTTCTTGATCGCCTTGAATTAATTCCCCACTTACTTCATTCCCAGGCGTCTCATTCAATAGCGCAAGACTGCGCTCTAAACCAACGAGATGAACAAAATCACCAGGCTCATTATTTGCACGGATAAATTTTTGAACCACATCCGACTTTAAGCGGCTTGGAGATTGTTTATCTAACTCAATAATGATATCACCGACTTTACCCTCAATGATCTTAATCCAAATCTGACCATTAACTACGTCTTGCGGAGGTATTGTTGCTTGTGCCACTCTACCCATTTGGGTGTAAAGACTTGTAACTGATGAGCCCGCCTCTTTGATTTGATCAAAAGTGAGTTTACGGTTGGTAAATGCTTGAAGAACTTGCTGTGCCTGCTCTTCAGTGATTAAAGTAATTCCAGTGACTTTAAAAGTACTGACATCAATGGTCTGATCTCCGGCCTTAGGCTTACTGGGAGTTGCTGGTTCTTTAATGAATGATTCTGGTAGTATAGAAAGACGTTCGCGATCGGCCTCACGTTGCAACTGCTGCTGTAAAGCACCAGCATCTGGCCCTAATTGAGCATATGAATGGACTCCATAACCAAACATGACAAGTCCAAAAGTCATTCCAATCACATGGCGAACCGGCGCAAAAACAACTTGTGAGTTTTTGGCTGAGGCAAAGAGCACAATCATTAAATAAGCAGTGTCAAATAAAAGTACATTAGACTATTAAAAACACTTTGCGAATATCATCCGAACGGATGATATTGATCAATCTGATTCCGGAAAACTTGATCTAAAAACGCCCTTTTTTTAGAGCAATGAGTTGGGCTAAGGAGCTTAAATTGAGTTTACGCATCACTTCAGATTTATATTGTTTTGTTGTTGGGAGCGCAATTTGAAGCTTTTCCTGTATTTGCGCATTATTAAAACCTAGAGCAAGCAGCTCGAAAACCTCACGCTCCCTTGGAGCTAAACTTTTTAACCCTTCTTCTAAAGCCACCTGCTCTATAAAAGAGTGCATATAAGCAGCGTCTTGCTCTAAGCCACGCACGATAGCAGCTAAAAGTTGATCCCTCTCAAAGGGCTTGATTAAAAACTCAATTGCCCCATGCTTCATAGCGGAAATCGTTTGTGGAAGGGTACTCTCTCCGCTGATAAAAATAATAGGAATTTTTCTACCACGTTTTAACAATTCAGATTGCAACTCAACGCCATTCATATCTGGCATCCGCATATCCGTAATAATGACCGCAGGCACAGCCTGTATTGAAATTTTAAGAAATTCAAGCGCTGAATCAAACGCATATACTTGATAACCTAAAAACTCCAACATCCCTTTTAAGGCAACTCGCATCGATTCATCATCATCAATTAAGAAGATGTGTTTTGATGAATGTTTCACGATAGGCGGATGGATGTCGTTGGTCATAGAAAAAAAAAGATTAATATTGCACCATTATGACAAGTCTATTGAGAATATATATCCTACGATAAGAGGATATTTCAATCTATACAACTTTAAATTTTTTCAAGAGTCATCGGGAAACTAAGCATAAATTGAGCACCTCCTCCCGGAGCATCTTGGTAAGTAATTTTCCCACCAGCGTTTCTCATGATATAGGCGCACAGCCATAATCCAACACCCATCCCACTCGATTTATTACTACTGAACAACTCGAATAATTTAGATTGTATATCCGAGGCAACTCCAGGACCAGTATCACTTATTTCTAAGAGATACTGCGATTGATCATGATAACCACGCAAAGAGATAAGCTTTTGAGCTGGAGTTGAAATGCTCAATATTTGAATTGAATTATTAATTAGATTTAATAGAACCTGCAAAAATTGGCCCCTATAGAAAAATACTGATGCAGGCGTCAAATCTATCTTGACTTGAATATTCTTTAAAATAAACTCCGATTTATAAATTGTCAAAGCACTATCAACAACCTCTCGAACTTGAATAAATTCCTTGACACCGCTATCTTTGCCAAAAATAGTTCGCAGTGAGTGAATGATTTCGCCAGATCGTTTGGTATCCTTTTCTAACTGCTTGATAACTGTACCAACCAATTCATACTGTAACTGATCTGATTCATGAAGCGTTTTTAAAAATTGAATATTTAATAAAGTAGCACCCAAAGGTTGATTGAGCTCATGCGCGATAGAAGCAGATAGTGCCTCAGTTGAAGATGACTTGTTCGCTTTTAACAATGAGGCGATCATCGAATCACGCTCACTCAAAAGCTTGACTACCCTCTCACTATCTTCAAGGGTTGTAGCATTGGTTTGGGCTAGCTTCTCAGCCATAAAGCCATTGATTGAAATATATGAAAGTACAGTAAAGGCAACGGCAAACCATCTAATCATTGTCGTAATGAATGGCTCTGTATAAATTGTTGATGTGGAAATTGAAGTATTTTCTAGCAACATCCAGACACGCACCACACCAAGTATTATCTCAGCAAAGCATGTGAAGATGAGAAAGTTAATTTGAATATTGCGCTCTCTTTTAGATACTTGGAATAATTCAATCAACATTCCGATTAAACAACATATTAAGAATGAAATAACAAATACGACTCTGTCCTGAAAAACTCCAAATTGCCTCATGCATTCAAATACAGAACCAAAAGCTAAAAATAGCAGTGGCGATAAGCTTACTAATTTTTTTACAGGCTTATCGTTAAGAGCGCGACAAAATATAAAAAGGTAAAAATAGCCGGCAAAGAAAAAGGAATTGGCAAATGTCAGCAGAATGGGATCAATAGTTGTCCCCAGTGCAAATAATAAAAAAGCACTTATGTTAAGGCCCAAGGCAATCAACCAATAGTTATTAGTATTACTTGATGTGCGCCGCGTAACATAGGGTATTGAGGAAATAAAAAGACCGGCAAGCACCAAGACAAAGACTAAAAAAAGAGCTTCATTTGCATTTTTCATGAGTTTCATCTTACTACTTTTGCGTCTTTAACAAGCCGAACTCGATAAAAAGCTACAATGGGGTTGTATTTAATGCTTGTACCAAAACGAATGAAGACAGCCTTAAATAAATCCCTTCTTTGCACCCTACTACTCCACCCTCTATTGGGCTATGGAATTGACTTGCTGCCTAACGATATCGTGGCACCAGTGCCCGATAAGCGCTATGTACAGATAACCTACTATGACACAGAAAATACCACTTACTACAAGAATGGTTCTGTAGTAGCTACTAGCCCATTTGGCAGCCCTGTAGTCCATACCCAAAGCGTGATTCCAAGATTGATTGGCACTTATACATTGGCCAATCTTCCCGCAGCGTCATATATTCAACTTCCTTACGGAAATATTCAACCAGCAGGATCGCTCGAAAATTATCCTACCACTACTGGAATAGGTGATATCTCTCTAGCCACGGCTATATGGCCTTATGTCAATCGAGAAACTCGTACTTATTTTGGAGTAGCTGGGTTCATGACTATCCCCACTGGCAACTATGCCAATACCCAGACATTTAATTTGGGTGAAAATCGCTTTAAGACTGCTTTGCAAATTGGATTACAAAAAGCAATCGTTGGAAATCTAGATGGCATGATAGCAGTCGATACCATTTGGTACGGTGGCAATAGCCAGTGTGCTGCAGCCTGTGGATCAGCAACCAATGTTCCTTTAACGCAAAAACCTTTAACCACATTACAGCTTAGTCCCATCTATAAAATTAATCAAAACTTTACTGTGGGAGCTTCCTACTTTTATGTCACAGGTGGCGCAACTGAAATTAACAACGTCCACCAAAATAACGTGATCAACACCCAACGCTTTCTATTAAGTGGATTAGCCTATACAGATTTCGGAAGATTTTCATTACAGTATGGTCGAGATATGACTATTGAGAATGGGTTTATCCAAACTCGGGTGCTAGCAATTCGGTATATGAGACAGTTTTAAAGATTCTTTGAGATCTTATTTAACGTATCGGTATATCGCCTACTTTAATTTGTGGCATATTCAAGTTACAGTTTAGAGAGATCAGTAAAAGAATTTCATGAAAAAACATTAAATTAACGGCTCGGAAAATATGATTGAATTATTAAACCCTAAAACAATTTCGGCACCTAATGGAACATATTCTCACGGTGTTTTAGTTACTGGAGAATCCAAATTCTTAGCTATCTCTGGTCAAGTTGCAATCAAATCTGACGGGACTGTCCCAGACTCTATGATTGAGCAATGTGAGGTTGTATGGGGGAATATACTCGCCATCCTTGAAGAGTCTGGCATGTCAATAAAAAACTTAATCAAAATTAATTCTTATCTAACTGGCCCACAACAAATCAAAACTTTTGTAGAAATCCGAGCAAAATATCTTCAAGGTCATTGTCCAGCTTCAACGCTTGTTGTGGTTTCAGCTCTAGCCGATCCAAGATTTTTGGTTGAAATTGAGGGCTATGCCTCTACTTGACTTATCTAAGTATCTAAAATCCTAGTTATAAATATGTAAGAGGCTCACAATTTTCATTCGTAAGCCATTGATTTATTTGTTAGGATCGGCAGGCTTTACATTGTGGGAGAACTTGAATTCATATATTAGATTAATATCTATATAAATCATTTAGTTATTCGTATGATTAGATTGATGCCGGTCCACCAATACTCGTATTACAAACACCTAGCGCTAACAACATACCTAAAAATAGGGTTATTTTCACTCTATACGCACTTTTGTTGACATTAAACTATAATATATGCGTAGTTGTTGACAATAATACATAAATTAAGGCCCTATGAGCACTTCTGTTGACCAGTCGCCCCTCTTGCTTTTTAGTTCAAGAGATGACAAAACAAACGCCCAGAGAATTTCCCGCTTGGCTAGATCTGGGCGCTTACGTCAAATTTCGCGCGGCATTTACACCAGCGATCTCACAAGTCCGCTCGAACAAATCATTCGGCCAAATTGGCGGCAAATTACTGAATATCTTTATCCTGGCTCCGTTATAGCTTACCGCTCTGCTCATCTTTGCAAACCAGACGATAGTGGCAATATATTTTTAGTATCTGGCAATAGAGCACGCCAAATAGAATTTCCGGGGCTCACATTAAACGTTTTGCCAGGTCCTGCTGCAGTTAGGTCGCACAAGGACTCGCTTAACGATACCCCTTATGGAAAACTCTTTATATCCTCAGAGGCTAGGCGGCTGTTAGAGAATCTCTATAGCCGTAAAGGCTCAGATCTTCGCACGATGGGTCGCACTTGGGTTGAGTCTTATCTAAGCAAACTATGCACCATTCGTGGTGAACATAAGCTCAATGTACTGCGTGATGATGCTAAAGCTATTGCCCCTGAATTGGGTCTAGAGGTTCAATTTAAAACACTTAACACTATTGTTTCTGCCTTAATGCAAACTGGTAAAGCTCGCTCTCTACGTGCAGCTGATGCGTTGGCGCGCAGCGCTGGCAAGCCTTATGATTCTGATCGCATTGAGATCTTTGAAACTTTATTTTCTGCATTGAGAAGTCCTTTTTCAATCATTCAAGATCCGGCGAAAACTAGCAAAAGTGCATTTAATTTTGCATTCTTTGAATCCTACTTTTCGAACTACATTGAAGGCACTACATTCACTGTTGAAGAGGCCTCCGAGATTATTTTCGATGGGAAAATGATCCCAAAGCGAAATGAAGATTCACATGATGTGCTGGGTACCTTTAAAGCAATCATGGAGCAACCTTTTCGCTCTAAGCCTCCAAAAGATGAAGATGATTTCTTAGGATGGCTTCAGCAATGTAACTTCCAAATACTCTCTAGTCGTCCAGATAAAAATCCTGGTGAATGGAAAGAGCAAACTAACCAAGCGGGTAATACCATTTTTGTTCACCCTGAACTTGTAAAAGGTACTTTGCGCGAAGGATTCAAGCGCGTCGCCTTACTGGAAGATCCTTTTGCGCGTGCGTTGATGGCGATGTTTGTTATCACTGAAGTGCACCCATTTATGGATGGCAATGGCCGAACCGCGCGTCTAACGATGAATGCCTACTTAACTCAAAAATCCGCTTCTCGTATCATTATTCCCACAGCTTATCGTGAGAATTATTTACTGCCATTAAAAGCGCTATCTCAAAATAATGATCCTGATCCTTTTATTCGATCTATGACGCGTGCATGGCGTTGGACTACTGGATTTAATTATTCGAACTTCCCGAATCTTTGGGAAAAAATGAAGGCTTGCAATGCATTTACAGACAACCCCTCACAGTATCGATTGCTTGATCCTCACGACATAAACTAAGTTGTAGACGGAAAATGGCTATGTCAGCTGTTTTGCACACAAAATGAGATGTTTGTGGTGCCTAAAGACATTTATATCTACACACTACTGATTTTAATTGGCAAGTAATTCAGAACTACCTATATATTTTATGAAATAATTCATATTTCTAAAGACTGTTTTTATAAATTATATTTACTCAAGGAAAATAAAATAATAAAAAATGAAAAACTTAATCTTCTTGATACTTTTAATCTTCAATACATCATATGTGCATGCCAGCGGCAACTGCATCGGTGAGCCCCCTGACCGAAAAGAACTATATCCCACAAAAATACTTTCAGTTGTTGGCTCTAGCAGGCTTCAGTTTTATTCTTCACCAAATTTAAATTGCAGCATGAACGGTGTATTTGTGATACCGGGTGACCAAGTTACTGGCATTTTTACGTATTCCTCTAGCGGAATCAATTGGTATTTCATAAGATATATATCATCGAAAACAGGTAACTCAACAGATGGATGGGTTAACTCAAATCAATTGAGGCTGATAGGGGATGCCTTTAATGTAAAGCACTAATCAAGCTGTTATCTGGCGATACATTGACAATCGGAGGCCAAAAAAAGTTAAATACTCTAGATCATTTTTAGAGCTCTTCATTTACTCTAATCCGACTAATGATCCAGCATGATGCTGCGATTAAAAGAATCGCGCCACTTTCAAAAAGTAAAATTGAGGGATTTCCGTCTTTACCCTGCAGGATAATTAATCGACTCAATGCAGTCATTGCAATAAACAAGGGTATCGTAATCGGAATACGATGGCTAGAATAAAAGGCAGCCAACATCCCTAGAACCTCTGCATAAATGAACATCAACAACAGGTCTTTTAATTCGACCTTTTGATTAATGATCGTTGAATATACTTCTTGACCCATCGCCGCAACAGTAAAAACAGCAATAATAACTAGAAAAACTTTCTCGGTTAATCCAATGATGTTTTTTATCATCACAATTTATCTCCTTGAATTCTAAACTCTAATTTAACACATACATTAATTGATTTTTTAGATTCAAATAATCAGATTTTTTTAAACAAAAGTTTAAAAAAATCAAATTTTCATTCATGGGAAATTCTCTTTTTAAAGATTCCATTAAAACGCCAACTAAATTACTGTAAGGTCCCTATAACTTTGATCAACCTGAGGTTTTTTGATGGGGAAAAGGTGAATTTTGGGAACACATACTTTACATAAAAAAATGCCACTGACGTGGCATCTTTTTTGCTTTGAGTTTCTATTGATATGAATCTATATTAATGTGGCACATAGCCAATATCTTTAACTAGCTTACCGTATCTCGCGTAGTCTTCTTTTAATACTTTTTCAAAATACTCAGGTGATTCATTCACCACTTCTAAGCCGTATTGCTTGAGTTGCTCGACTACTTCTGGTGAATTCATCGCCCGGTTAATCTCTTGATTGAGTTTTAAAGTAATATCTTTTGGCATTCCCGCAGGTCCAGAGTATGCAAACCAACCGTTGGATGTCCATCCTGGAATAGTTTCTGAAACTGTCGGAATACCCGGCCACTCAGTCACACGAGACTTATTAGAAATTGCCAATAAGCGAATCGCTCCTGAGCGAACATGCGGTGCTGGACCACTAACCCCGTCCACGGATGCCATGACTTGACCACCAATTTGATCAGTGATAATCGCTGCAGTTCCCTTGTAAGGAACGTGTGTAAACGTGATGCCTGCAGTTTTAGCCAAATGCTCAAATACCAAATGCGGAAACCCACCCTCGCCATTCGAGGCAACAGTTAATCGACCTGGATTGGCTTTTGCCCAATCAATCATTTGCCCAAAGGTTTTAAATGGCGCTTGATTATTTGCTGTAACTACTTGGTAGTTATAAGTCGATAAGGCTATCGAGGTGAAATCAGAAATGGGGTTATAGGTGATATTTTTGCTGGTGTGTGGGAGAACCACCATATTGCCGCCCTGTGAGGCAACGATGGTATAGCCATCAGGTTTGGACTTGGCAACAAAGTCCATACCAATCACCCCTGAAGCTCCTGCTTTATTTTCAACCACAATCGGTTGGCCTAAGCGTTCTTGTAATTTAGGTGCGATAAGTCGAGTCATAATATCCGTTGTGTTTCCTGGCGGAAACGGTATCACAATCTTAATCGGCCGATTCGGATAATTACTCGCCTGTCCAAAAGTAAGTGGGCAGGCAATTGCTAATGCAAGGGCTATCCCCGTGCGAATGCTATTGCGCTTCATCTTTGAAATCTGCATGCTGGACTCCTTATCTAAGTTTGATGAATCTTACTTCTTCTTCGGGATTACAGGGACAAGTAATTTCGCGGGATGCTTGGGGCCCATATGAAGCGTTACCTTACCACCAAAAATAGCCGGTGGTCGATCTTGTTCGTCATCATGCACAAAGGGTCCACAACCTTTCATCGGATTTTTCATATTCGATAAAACGGCTGCTGCATCGTCATGCTCATAATCACGTCCACGAATCGATAAGGCAATACTATATCCAACAGGGACAACAATACAGGTTGGCCAAATTTCGACATCTAATTCATAAACTTCACCTGGCTTGAGTGGCTGTTTCTCATCATGACTATGCCAAGGACGATATGGCAAACTTTTCTTCTTATCTAATTTACGGTGTGATGCACGTAACCAACCCTGTGCAACCGGTGTCTTTGGATCTAGCGCCCCGTGGAATAAGACTTCTTTACCCTTAGGATCAAAAATTCTCACAATGGCAAAAATATCTGCGTCCACAGTTGATGATGAAACAAATAATTTCAATGCCATCGGTCCTGTGATTTCTACGGCTTGCTTTTGCGGCGGAAATGCAAATGTAACGCCATCTCCCATCATGTCATAGGTAACTTGTGCATTTTCTTTGAGTGGCTTTTGGCTAAATGTTTTTGCCGTTGGATCCAAATGGAGATTAAACCACTGCGTCCGCTTGAGTGGCCATTCTTGCTCAGCACGTGGCTCAAATTTTTCGCCAGGACTTCTGACTAACATGGAAACTGGTGGCGTCTTATTCCAGCCATTCTTTTTCCCTTTTAAGAAATAGTCAAAGAACCGTTTCTGTATCCCGATACCATAGTCAGTGTAAAACGGTGCCCAATGGGATCCGCCATGCACTTCTAACCATTTTTGTTTGGATTTTGATCTCACAAAACCTTCAAAATTGCCACGTGTATGCAATCCTTGTCCACCCCAATTGGCAGCACTTAAAACTGGAATATCAACTAAATCAAGATTGGCCGTACGCTCCATATACCAATCATTGATCATTTCATTGTCAATGACGCGCTTCCAGATGTCTTCTACATTTTTTATTAACTCTTCATGGGGCAATGTCTCCGGTCCACAAACGGTCTCACCGGTGTTTGGGTTGATTTTGCCGCGGTCGCCAACACCATGTTGAACGGTTTTAATTTGCATGTCTAACCAATTTTTACGGAACGAACAGGCAATTCCGCCATGGCGGTTGGATTCGCGGTAATTATCATTCCACCCTTCCCAGACACAAATCGCTGCTAAATTCTTCGGCTTGCTAGCGGCTGCGCGCCATTGATTACTTCCGTAGTAAGAAATACCATTCATCCCTACTTTACCGTTACACCATGCTTGCTTGGCTAACCAATCAATGCATAAGTGAATGTCTTTGGTTTCGCGGGCATTATTATGATCCATAAAGCCTGGGGAACGACCTGCGCCACGAGAGTCAATACGGATACATACATACTCGTCAGGTACCCATTTTTCAGGATCGACCACTTCCCAATTCTGGTATTTACTCGTCGTGCCACGCATGACGTCTGGATTTTCTTTTTCCATAATCTCCCATGCGGTTTTATATCCCTCTTGAAAAGCGAGCCCTTTACCGTAGGGGCCGTAGGACAAAATCACCGGGAATTTACCTTCATGTATAGGTCGGAAGATATCCGCACGCAAAATAAGCCCATCATCCATCTCGATCGGCATATCCCAATCGATTCGCATTCCGTCACGTACTTCTGATTTCCAAGCTTGCATCTATGTCTCCTTGAGTTACTTTTTGAATTTATCTATTCTAAAACGATTTTTCCAAATTGACTTACTTTAAGTATTTTTATCGTGAATTTTTGTCGTAAAAACAAGCTAGAATAAAGTATGATCTAGTAAAGATAATCATTTCGTAAAAAAACTCCCTTTTCATAACATGATGAGTTGCTATTGACTTTCTTCGACATGATGTGTCCCCACCCACCAACTCTTCTAAAATGAAACCAATCAAACTAAACATTCTCATCATCTCTACAGTATTGATGAGTGCATGTGCTAATCAAATGCAAACACAACATAGCGCACCGCCTGCCCCCAAAAAATCGAATGCTCAAATGGCGGAGGAGTTTTCAAATGCGGTGCAGCGTTGCGTTGGAATGGGACTTGCCATTGGATCGCCGACATATGATGCTTGTGTAAAAAGCCGGCTCAAGTAATCCCGACTTTAGATCACTCCGGATGTCATTGAAAACCGCATCAATTGCTTAATCAATTCAAGCAATTGATAGTGGTCTTGCTCTACCTTGAAGGGCTGTAATAAACCCTGCGGCATGTCTTCAATGATCACCTCGCCAATGACTAATGGGCTTAAAATTTTATTCATCACATGCTGCTCTGGATGAATCGCTATCATGCACGATATCGCTATACAAGCCGTGATGAAGGGATTTTTTTTGGGTAGTCTGATCAGTAATTGCAGTAATTTATTGAAAACTGGCAAGTACTGTTTGCCTAAGTGATAGACTGATATAACGATAAAATAAATGATGACAAAACTCATGGTGGTTCTTCCTTTGAAGTGATTTTGAGGGGGAACCTACCAATCTAACGACTTTGTGGCAAAAAAATAATCAGGTGTTACCGATTACTTTGTAGTTGTTATCCTACCCACTCTCA
>CANFUO010000053.1 GCA_947450225.1 Burkholderiaceae bacterium
GACATGGCAAAAGCATATAGTGAAGCCGATGTAGTCATTTGCCGATCTGGAGCGATGACCATTGCTGAATTAGCCGCATGTGGAGTAGCCTCCTATTTAGTGCCATTCCCATATGCCGTGGATGATCATCAGACATCGAATGCACAATTTTTATCGAGTACTGGGGCGGCCATTTTGATGCCACAATCCGAGTTATCGCCATCAGGACTAGCTCAGTGGCTAAGTGTAACAACACGCGAGCAATTATTGAGTATGGCAATTCTTGCATTACAAATGGCAAAACCATTTGCCACAGCAAGAGTAGCAGAAGTATGTAAAGAGGTGAGCCTCGCATGAAGCACATCGTTCAACACATCCATTTCGTGGGTATAGGCGGTGCCGGAATGAGTGGCATTGCAGAAGTGTTATTAAATTTAGGATATCGCGTCAGTGGCTCAGATTTGTCAGAGAGTTCGTCAACACAGCGATTAAAAGCATTTGGCGCAGAAATATTTATAGGTCACCAAGCAAGTCATATTGGTAACGCAGAAGCAGTTGTGATTTCAACAGCAGTGACTGGTGATAATCCAGAAATTTTAGCGGCAAGGGCAGCGCATGTGCCAGTCATACAACGCGCAGTCATGTTGGGTGAACTGATGCGCTTAAAACAAGGCATAGCGATCGCAGGCACACATGGTAAAACGACGACGACGAGTCTTGTGGCATCTATTTTGGCGCAAGGTAAATTAGATCCAACCTTTGTGATTGGCGGCAAGTTAACCTCTGCGGGTGCAAATGCACGACTAGGAACGGGTGAGTTCATTGTGGCAGAGGCAGATGAATCAGATGCATCATTTCTGAATTTATTGCCAGTGATGGAAGTGATTACTAATATTGATGCTGATCATATGGAAACGTATCAACATTCAATGGCAAAACTGAAACAGGCATTTGTGCAATTTACACAAAGAATGCCATTTTTCGGGGTTGCCATATTGTGTGTAGATGATAATAACGTTCGAGATATGTTGCCCTTCGTATCGCAGTCCGTCCTCAAATATGGACTCTCAGAAGATGCAGATGTGCGCGCACATGACGTTCATCCAGTAGATGCCACGATGCATTTTAGAGTTACCCGGAAAACAGTAAGACGACATGGTCAAATACCTGGGCCAATTGATATTGTTTTAAATTTACCAGGTGTGCATAACGTTAGAAATGCATTAGCAGCAATTGCAGTTGCCACTGAATTAGGTGTGAATGATGAAGATATTATTCAATCCTTAAAAGAATTTAAAGGTGTTGGAAGACGATTTACGCGGCATGGAGAAATCAAATTGCCAAGCGGAGGAAGCTTTACCCTGATCGATGACTATGGTCATCATCCTGTTGAAATGGCAGCAACCTTAGCAGCGGCTAGAGGCGCTTTTGCAAATCGCCGCTTAGTTTTAGCATTTCAGCCGCACCGATATACAAGAACGAGAGATTGTTTTGGAGAATTTGTAAAAATACTGCAAGACTTCGATGCCGTTCTATTAACGGATGTATATCCAGCTGGAGAACCAAAAATCAAGGGGGCAGATAGCAAAAGTTTAATTGATGCTATCCATCAGCACCAAACAAGTAATTCCCAACAGGCATTGCACACAGATCATTTAGTTTATGTGTCAGATATCAAACAAGTTGCAAAAAATATTATGCAACATGTGCAAGATAAAGACGTCGTGATTACCATGGGCGCAGGTTCTATATCTGCTATACCTGGACAACTTGTGGAGGGCTTGTATGAATGAGCAAGTAAACCTTCAGAAGTGGGTTGACCAAGTAGAACAAATATATACACAAATTAAGCCAGCACAATATGGTCGAGTTGGCGTATTACTGGGTGGCCGCTCAGGAGAGCGTGAGATTTCGTTGCAATCAGGTAAAGGTGTATTAGACGCATTACAAGGATTAGGAATTGATGCACATCCATATGATCCTGGTACACAAGACATTGCAGCGATTACACAAGAGAAATTTTCCCGCGTGTTTATATCACTACATGGCCGCTATGGTGAAGATGGGACGATGCAAGGATTTTTAGAGCAAATAGGTATGCCTTATACCGGTAGTGGAGTACTTGCATCAGCAATGGCAATTGATAAGCAGGTAACGAAAAATATTTGGTTAAGTCAGGGTTTATCAACACCAAAATTCCTCATGTTAAATGAGCACTCGAACTGGGAGGCGGTCGTTAACTATTTGGGATTGCCGCTCATAGTAAAACCCGCTCGAGAAGGATCTTCATTAGGTTTAACTAAAGTAAAAAATATATCTGAATTACCAGAAGCATTCGCTTTAGCAGCAAAGCTGGATAGAGATGTAATGGCGGAACAATGCATTGTTGGTGAAGAGCTCACTTGCCCGATCATAGGGCGGGGGAAATATGTACAAGCCTTACCGATGATCAAAATAAAAGCACCTGATGCCAATTACGATTATCACAACAAATATTTCTCAGACGACACACAATACATCTGTCCCCCGGAGATTGAACCAGAATTAGAGCAAATGATTGAAGATTTAGCGATTCGTTCCTATCAAGCCTTGGGATGCTCTGGTTGGGGGCGAGCTGACGTCATGATTGATCAAGGTACACGACAACCCTATTTATTAGAAATGAATACTTCCCCAGGAATGACTTCACATTCATTGGTGCCGATGGCTGCAAAACAAGCAGGCGTTTCCTATGAAAAGTTGGTGTTATGGATACTTCATCAAACATTAGACCAAAACCCAAATACATCCTTCAATTCAGATGAGGAAAAACGATGAAAACATCCTCTTTAAATGCCGTTAAAAGTAAGGCGCCTACGCCATCCTTCGGCGAGGTATTGTGGCCATGGTTATTAGGTACGCTAAAGTCAATGATCTTTGGCTTGATCGCCATCATTGCTTTTATTTGTGCGCCTATATGGAACTCGCAAGATCGCATGAAAAAGCTCACTCATTTTTTCATCTTTTCATTTTTAGGATTGATCCTATTGTGGATGCTTTTTTGGGTTGGACAGCGACCCGTATTTACGATTAATCAAATACAGATACAAGCAGAAAATGGACAAACGTTAAATCATATCAATCAACCCTTAGTACGTTCACAGGTTTTAAATCAGCTTAGTGGCAACTTCTTTAGCATTCGCCTAGATCAAGCCAGAAAATCTTTCGAAGAGTTACCATGGGTCAGATCGGCAAGTGTGAGAAGGGTATGGCCAAATGGCTTAAGTATTACCTTAGAAGAACAACAACCGATTGGCATATGGGCCACCAATGACGGCCCTAAACTCATCAATAAATATGGTGAGATATTTACCGTCAATTTAGCTGAAGTGGATTTAGATAAAGGTTTAATTGAGTTTTCAGGGCCAGTCAATAGCAATAAAGAGGCGGTGGAGTTATACCAACAACTGAGTGGGTGGTTTGCTCCGATAGAGGCTAAAGTTGTTGGACTATCACTCAGCTCCCGATATTCTTGGACAACAAAACTAGATAATGGCATGACATTTGAACTTGGTAGAGATCTGGATCAAAAAGATCGTGGCCAAATAAAAGCACGTTTAGACCGCTTTTTTAAGGTCTGGCCTGAGGTAAAAGAAAAGCTACCGAACAAAATTGAAAACATAGACTTACGTTATGCCAGTGGCTTTGCCATTAGATCGTTTAGTAAGTCTGATTCTTCGGCAAAAAAAATAACACAAACTGCCTCTGTGATGAGCGAAACCTCGGAGTTACTTACTAATTTTCAAAACAATAATTTAGATTCAGTAACTTCTGAGCAGACTACCAAGAAAAATAAAAATGATTTTAAAAAGTCAAAGTTAGTTGATGGACGGAAAAGTGAATGAGTAAAGATAATCGAAATTTATTAGTTGGACTTGATATTGGTACATCCAAGGTGGTAGCTTTGGTTGCTGAAGTTCATGAAAACGGTGACTTTGATGTCATTGGTATAGGTAATACAGTATCCAAAGGGATTAAAAAAGGCGTGGTAGTCAATATTGAAGACACCGTTAAATCTATTCAAAAAGCACTAGAAGAAGCAGAAGTAATGGCGGAGTGTCGTGTTGAGACTGTGTTCGCTATTATTTCCGGCAATCATGTGCAAAGCTTTAATAGCCCTGGTATGCATGCAATCAGAGACAAAGAAGTCTCGGCGCAAGATGTTGAGCGAGTAATCGAAAATGCCAAGCCAGTCAATGTACCAACAGATCAACAGGTCCTTCATATGTTGATTCAAGAGTTCCTTATTGATAATCAAGAAGATGTTCGAGATCCGATTGGTATGAGTGGTCAAAAATTAGAAGTACGAACACATATCGTAACTGGAGCGGATAGCGCCATACAAAACATTATTAAATGTATTCGCCGTTGTGGATTGGAAGTGAATGAACTGGTCGTGCAACCACTCTCATCAAGTTTAGCTGTGCTTTCAGAAGATGAAAAAGAATTAGGTGTAGTCCTTGTCGATATAGGTGGCGGGACTACCGACATCGCAGTATTTTCGCAAGGTGCGATTCGTTATACGGAAGTTATCCCACTGGGTGGCGATCAAATTACAAACGACATAGCGATGGCACTCAGAACACCGACGATTGATGCTGAGGATTTAAAGATTGAACACGGCATTGCAAAACAATCGCTAGCAGATCCACAGGCCATGCTTGATGTACCTGGTATTGGCGATCGAGAATCTAAACCGATTTCGCGTCAATCGCTAGCCGCAGTAATAGAGCCACGTGTCGAAGAGCTATTTCGATTTGTTGTCGATGCGCTTGAGCATTCTGGCTTTACACATAAGGTTCCATCGGGAGTAGTACTTACTGGTGGCGCAGTAAGCATGCCCGGAATCGTTGAACTTGCAGAAGAAATATTTAATAAGCCAGCACGGATCGGGATACCTGAATATAGCGGCCACCTCAAAGATGTATTACGCAATCCTAAATATTCAGCAAGCATCGGTCTCTTAAGAGAAGGCCGGGCACAGATTGTTCGTGGACAAGAAGCAAGTAAATCAAAACCATTAGGTGGTATATCCAAACGCATTAAAGATTGGTTTACAGGAAATTTTTAAGAAGTTGCAGTGAAAAAGTAGTCGTCAATTGTGGTATTTAACCTTGGAGGAAGTATGGACTTTGAAATAGTGGATGAAACTGTTGCTGGCAAGACTAACATTCGTGTGGTCGGTGTCGGTGGCGCAGGCGGCAATGCCGTACAGCACATGATTCGTCGTGGTGTACAAGGCGTTGAGTTTATTTGCATGAATACAGATGCAGGAGCATTACAGCGTTCTAAGGCAGAAGTTAATTTGCAATTAGGAGCGACTGGTCTTGGAGCAGGAGCTAAACCTGAAGTTGGGCAAACCTCAGCTCAAGAAGCAAAAGCGCGAATTGCAGATGCACTGCAAGGAGCACATATGGTATTTATTACTGCCGGTATGGGTGGTGGAACTGGCACAGGGGCTGCACCGGTTGTTGCGCAAATTGCGAAAGAAATGGGTATTCTGACGGTTGGAGTTGTGAGTAAGCCATTTGACTTCGAGGGTGCGAAACGATCTAAAGTAGCGGAAGATGGAGCGCATGAGTTAGAGCAACATGTTGACTCACTGATTGTCGTTCTGAATGAAAAGTTATTTGAAGTCATGGGCGAAGATGCTGAAATGCATACAGCTTTTAGTGCGGCGGATGATGTCCTTCACAATGCAGTTGCTGGTATCGCTGAAATCATTAATGAACACGGTTTAATTAACGTCGACTTTGAAGATGTGAAGACAGTGATGAGTGAGCAGGGTAAAGCTATGATGGGAACTGCTACAGTATCAGGCGTGGATCGTGCAAGATTAGCAGCAGAAGCAGCAGTAGCTTCACCACTCTTAGAGGGAGTTGATTTATCAGGAGCAAGAGGAGTCCTTGTCAACATTACGGCAAGTCGCTCATTAAAGCTTTCTGAAACAAGAGAAGTGATGGCAGCTATTCGTGGCTATGCTGCTGAAGATGCAACTATCATCTTTGGAACTGTCTACGATGAATCATTAGCTGATGCAATACGAGTAACCGTTGTGGCCACAGGTTTAAATGGTGGCAAGCAACGTGCAGGATTAGTGGACGTCGTATGGCATGATACGCGCGCAACAGGTACGTATAACGCCTCACCTGGAATGACAACATTGCAGGCATTTCAACCGACAAGTCCGATTGCCGCACAAGCCTTAAACAATGTGACAACAGGATATGCATCTAGCATTCCGACACTGGGTCAGGCGATATCGGAAACAGGCATGGCTGAAGGATCATCTGCTATGCCTGCGGTAATAAGACAATCACCAAATCGTGGCGCGCCACCAAGTTTAGGGGCATCGAGTTCACCACAAGCAAGAAATTTGCTGGATAAAGGGACAGATTTTTATGATATCCCTGCATTTTTGAGGAAACAGGCTGATTAAAGACATCCTTTAAAATCAATCTCTTACGAATTTTTGAGGGTGGTGCACCTCCTCATGACGACTACTGCGCTACTATCATGGTTCGTGAGGGATTAATTTTTTAAAAGGAGAGAAAGATGATTGTTTTAAATCAAGCAGTACCAGAAGCCACTTTATTTGAATTTATTGCAGATGAAACACCGGGTTGCACTATCGGACCTAATGCATTTGCAGTAGCGGAAATTGTAAAAGGTAAGAAAATTGTTGTGTTTGGCTTGCCGGGTGCATTTACCCCAACTTGCTCAGCACAGCATGTGCCTGGATATGTCGAACATTTTGATGCATTAAAAGCTAAAGGTGTAGATGAAGTTTGGTGTGTATCAGTCAACGATGCGTTTGTGATGGGTGCTTGGGGCGACAACCTCAAGGTAGGTAAAAAAGTACGAATGATGGCTGATGGCAGTGCGCTTTGGACAAAGGCCTTAGGCTTAGAGTTTGACCTTACTGCAAAAGGTTTAGGAGTTCGTTCACAACGTTATGTCATGGTTCTAGACAATGGTGTTGTTAAACATATTGCAGTAGAAGCCCCTGGTAAATTTGAAGTAAGTAGTGCGCAAGCCGTTTTAGCCCACGTATAAGATCAATTGGTGTAGGTGAAGAAAATATGTTGAAACAGCAAACCATAACTGAGCCCATAAAAACAGTTGGTATTGGCCTGCATTCAGGGACACGCTCGAACTTATTTTTAAAACCTGCACCGATTAATTCAGGGATTACGTTTGTACGCATAGACCAAGAGAATCCAATCATGATTCCTGGCAAAGCAGAGCATATTACAGACACGCGCCTAGCGAGTGTCTTACAAATTGGTGAAAGTCGGATATCAACGGTAGAACACCTACTTTCAGCATGTGCAGGACTTGGGATTGATAATCTGCTTGTAGAAATTGATGGTGAAGAAATTCCGATCATGGATGGCAGTGCAGCCTCATTCTTATTTTTAATTCAGTCAGCCGGAATCTCCGTGCAAGACGCGCCAAAAAAGTTTATTAAAATCAATCGAGTGATTGAAGTGGTTGAAGGCGACAAATTTGCGCGATTAGAGCCTCATTTTGGATTTAAGTTAGATTTCACCATTGATTTTAAGCATCCAGCACTAGATAAAACTGGTCAGCGATGTGTCATTGACTTTGATGAGACAAGCTATGCCAAGGAAATTGGCCGAGCAAGGACTTTTGGCTTTGCACACGAGGTTGAAGCGCTCCGCGAAATTGGTTTAGCTCGTGGCGGGAGCTTAGACAATGCCATCGTATTAGATGAGCACCGTATTTTGAACAACGAAGAACTCCGCTATGAAGATGAGTTCGTGCGACACAAAATTTTGGATGCAATAGGAGACTTGTACTTGGCTGGACATCCTATCATTGGAGCTTACGTAGCAGAAAAATCAGGCCATGCGCTCAATAACTTATTGCTGCGCAAATTATTTAGTCAGCCAGACGCTTATGAAATCGTTAGTTTTGATCAAATAAGCAATGCCCCCAAAGCCTTTCAAGCCCTTCACTCTGAACTTAATTAATTTTTTTAATAAGATTTTTAACCGCTTGATGAACAGGTGAGTGGTGATCGATATCTTGTAGAAGGTCAGTCCAAGCAGATTTATGTGAGGGTTTACTGACAAATGGTGTTAAAACCTCTTTAGTATCCTTATTCAAAGTTGGAACGCTAGTTGGCTTTGGCGACACCTTTAACTGAATAGATTTAAGAGGAAATCCAGACTCTCGCAAAAAGTTCAAAAGACTAGGCAATTTATTTTTCAGTTTACTTACAATCCCTGCGCGGTGCGTAATAAGTTTAACTTCACCCATCAAAGTAATTTCACCAATGAAGACCTCCTCAGCAAATTGACCCAGTCCCATTTGAGAAAGTGCGTCATTGAGGGTAATCTGAAGTTGATTTCTTTTTTGAATTTGATCAAAAATATGGGAAATTGGCGAATCAGAAGAGTCGGGATCTAATAACTTACCGACCTCAAAAGCTTCAGACGATTTTTTGATAGTTGGCATATGACTTTTTCTAGCAATACAATGAAAAAAAAGGGCTTTTTGGTAACATTCATCAGAAGCAGATATATGAATGATAAACTCATAAGTTGAATTTAAACTAAGAAAATCATGGTATCAGGACTTTTAAAGAAAATTATAGGTAGTCGGAATGACCGACTCCTCAAGCAATACCGCAAAACGGTCAATGAAATTAACTCGTTAGAAGAACAGTTTCAGGCCTTAAGTGATGCGCAATTGCAAGCGAAAACCGCCGAATTAAAGGAGCTATTAGCCCAAGGAAAGACCTTGGATGATATCTTGCCTCAAGCATTTGCATTGGTCCGAGAAGGTAGCAAGCGAAGCTTAAAAATGCGCCATTTTGATGTTCAGCTCAAGGGCGGCATGGCATTACACCAAGGAAAAATCGCAGAAATGCGAACCGGTGAAGGAAAAACCCTCACAGCAACACTACCCGTATTTCTAAATGCGCTCAGTGGGAAGGGTGTGCATGTCATTACTGTAAATGATTATCTCGCAAAGCGAGATGCAGAATGGATGTCTAAGGTCTATAACTTTTTGGGATTAACTGTTGGGATTAATTTATCTCAAATGTCGCATGAAGAAAAGCAACAAGCGTATGGATCAGACATTACCTACGGCACTAATAATGAGTTCGGGTTTGACTATTTGC
Organism: Burkholderiaceae bacterium; assembly: GCA_947450225.1. Lineage (GTDB taxonomy): Bacteria > Pseudomonadota > Gammaproteobacteria > Burkholderiales > Burkholderiaceae > Polynucleobacter. Next base: position 9,173 of record CANFUO010000053.1, read on the forward strand.
GTGACAACATGGTGCATGACGTTAACCAACGCGTACAACGTGGCTTAAACTTTGCAATTGTCGATGAAGTTGACTCTATTTTGATTGATGAAGCAAGAACACCGCTCATTATTTCAGGGCAGGCAGATGATCACACTGACGTTTATATCAAAATGAATGTCATACCGGGATATTTAGAAAGACAGATTGGCGAAGAAAAAGTAGACGGCACTGGAGTAGAGAAGCCGGGCGATTATGTGATTGATGAAAAATCACAACAGGTATTTTTGACCGAAAGTGGACACGAAAAAGCTGAAAATATTTTGGTACAAATCGGCGTATTAAAAGAAGGCGATTCTTTATATGCCCCACAAAATATAGCCTTGATGCATCACTTATTAGCAACTCTAAGAGCCCATACATTATTTAACCGTGACCAACATTACGTTGTTCAAAATGGTGAAGTTGTTATTGTTGATGAATTTACCGGTCGTTTAATGACCGGAAGAAGATGGTCTGACGGACTACATCAGGCAGTAGAGGCAAAAGAGGGTGTGGCGATTCAGAACGAAAATCAGACCATGGCAACCATCACCTTCCAAAATTACTTTAGGATGTATGCCAAGTTATCAGGTATGACTGGAACTGCTGACACAGAAGCCTATGAGTTCCAAGAAATATATGGACTTGAAACAGTAGTTATTCCACCAAATCGCCTCAGCAAAAGGCTTGATAAGCATGACCAAATTTATAAAACCTCACAAGAGAGATATAACGCTGTCATTGCTGACATTAAGGATTGCTACGAACGAGGTCAACCAAGCTTAGTTGGAACAACGTCGATTGAAAACTCAGAATTAATTTCAGAGATGTTGACCAAGGCAAAATTGCCGCATCAAGTATTAAATGCAAAACAGCATGCACGAGAAGCAGAAATCATTGCACAGGCAGGTCGCCCAAAGATGATTACGATTGCCACGAATATGGCTGGTCGAGGCACTGACATCGTGCTTGGTGGAAATGTAGAAAAGCAAGCGGGATTTATTCAGCTCGATGAAGCTTTAACGGAAGAACAAAAGCAAGCCAAAATTTCGCAATTAGAAGATGAGTGGCAAGGTTTGCACCAGCAAGTCGTAGATGCTGGAGGACTCCACATCATTGGAACAGAGCGTCATGAAAGTCGCCGTATTGATAATCAGTTGCGTGGTCGATCGGGTCGCCAAGGAGATCCAGGATCCTCCCGTTTTTACCTATCCCTCGATGATGACTTGTTACGTATTTTTGCGGGAGACCGCCTACGATCAATTATGGATCGTCTCAAAATGCCTGAAGGGGAGCCTATTGAAGCCAATATGGTATCTCGCGCCATCGAATCAGCCCAACGAAAAGTAGAAGGCAGAAATTTCGATATTCGTAAACAATTACTTGAATATGATGACGTAGCTAATGATCAGCGCAGAGAAACCTACCATCTAAGGAATCAGGTATTAGAAGCGAGTGACGTCAGCACACTGACTGAGAACTTGCGTAAAGATGTTTTTGGCGAGATTGTTGAGCAATACGCAGATGAACAAGCGTTACCAGAACAATGGGATTTGGTTGGCCTCGAGCGCGAATTAGAAAACGAATGGAGCGTACCTGTTTCTTTAGTGCAGCGAGTTGCAGATCAAGATCAAGTTGAAGTTACAGACCTGCAAGAGTGGGTACAAGAAGCAGTAAAACAAGAATATTCGAAAAAAATTGCGCAAGCTGACAGCACTTCCTTTAGTGCATTTGAGCGATCCGTGTTCTTGTATAGCCTAGATACCCATTGGCGTGAACATTTAGCCGCACTTGACTATTTGCGTCAAGGAATTCATCTCAGAGGCTATGCGCAAAAGGATCCTAAACAAGAATATCGTCGTGAAGCCTTTGAGTTGTACTCCAACTTGTTAGACGACATCAAAAAAGATATAACCAGAACGACAATGAATGTACGAATTGCATCTGCAGAGCAATTGAATCAAGCAACGGATGCCATACAAGAAGACTTAGAAAATTTAGGTGATGTACAGTACCAACACGCAGATGCAACGGTCAATCAAGACCCCTCAGAAAATGAAGAAGAGGGTGCGCAAAAGAGCAAGCCTATTGTCAACGCGATGCCCAAAGTCGGCAGAAACGATGCTTGCCCCTGTGGCAGCGGAAAAAAATACAAACATTGCCATGGCGCTTTAGCTTGACACTCCCCCGCCCTAAAGGACGGGGATTCCTTTCTGAGCATTTTGTTAAATAGTTGGCCCATCTTGCAGATGGGCCTATCGGCTGTTCATCAGAGTTTCACGCAAGCAGGCATATAATTTACAGATGTTTTTTGTAACGTAAATATCCTCATTTTTAGGTGAACACATGGCCGTCAATCTGTCGCAATTACAAGCAACTAGCTTGCATGAAGTACCTGGTATTCAATTAGGTTATGCCATGGCAGGCATTAAAAAACCTGGCCGCAAAGATGTTTTATTACTGACCTTAGCAGACAACACCTCAGTTGCAGGTGTTTTTACGTTGAACCGTTTTTGTGCCGCACCTGTGCAAGTATGTAAAGAGCATTTAGCCTTGAAAAAAAACATTCGGGCGCTCATTATTAATACCGGCAATGCCAATGCAGGAACCGGTGAGACAGGCTTAAGTGACTCGCGTAAGACCTGCCAATCAGTAGCCGAGTTACTCTCAATACAAGAAAGCCAAGTACTCCCGTTTTCAACAGGGGTGATACTTGAGCCTTTGCCACTTCAAAAGATTTTGAATGTATTACCGCAAGCAAAAACGCAATTAGTTGGTAATGGATGGTTTGACGCAGCCAATGCGATCATGACTACGGATACATTACCGAAGGCATACTCCTTACAAAAACAGATTCAGAAGCAACAAGTCACCATGACAGGGATTAGTAAAGGCGCTGGCATGATCCACCCCAACATGGCAACCATGTTAGGTTACATTGGGACAGATGCACAAGTACCTCAAGAACTACTTCAAGAATTAACCCAAGAAATTGCAGACCTATCTTTCAACGCAATATCTATTGATGGCGATACATCGACGAATGATTCATTTATTGTGATGGCAACGGGCAAGAGTGGCCTGGCTATCGATAATCGTCAGAGTGCCGGATTTACTGAATTCAGGGCGATGTTATTGGAGACAGCGCAACAGCTTGCACAGCAGATCGTGCGTGATGGAGAAGGTGCTACGAAGTTCATGACAGTCCATGTGAAGGGTGGAAAAACACTCGAAGAGTGTAAGTTAGTTGGAGAAGCGATTTCTCACTCACCACTAGTAAAAACAGCATTCTTTGCAAGCGACCCCAATTTAGGCCGTATTTTGGCGGCGATTGGCTATGCAGGTATTACTGACTTGGATGTAAGCCATGTGCAGTTATGGTTGGGCGATGTATGGGTTGCAAAAAATGGTGGACGAAATCCTGAGTATCTTGAGGCAGATGGACAGCGCGTGATGCAAGAAGCTGAGATTTTAATCACTGTAGATTTAGGTCGTGGGGCAATTGAACGTACAATGTGGACATGTGACTTTTCACATGAGTATGTATCGATTAACGCAGACTATCGGTCCTAGGACCTGGTAGCGCACTAACTAAAAACATTTATGTCTGACAATTTGGAAAGATTATTAGGGCATTTGGAAGCTTTTTTTCCAAAGCCACTCACACAAGAAGATTGGCAAACTGCCAAGGCCTTCAAATGGCAACATCGTCAAAGCATTTTGGGCAGTGTTGGTTTTTTAAAACCGATTAAACACTTATCCCCGATGTCCTTTGATGATTTACAAGGTATTGAGCGTCAAAAAGAATCTATCCTCAACAACACAGCGCACTTTGTGGCAGGCAAGCCTGCCAATAATGTCTTATTGACGGGAGCGCGAGGGACAGGTAAATCTTCTTTAATAAAAGCGTGCCTGAATCATTTTGAAAAAGACGGCTTACGATTAATTGAAGTAGATAAAGAACACTTATCCGATTTGCAGGATTTAACAGAGCTATTAGCTACCCGTCCTGAGCGGTTTATTGTGTACTGTGATGACCTATCTTTTGAAGAAGGGGAAGCAGGCTATAAGGCCCTCAAGTCAGCTCTTGATGGCTCATTATCCGCACAGGTCGATAACGTTTTGATATATGCAACCTCCAACCGTCGCCATTTATTACCCGAATATATGACCGATAACGAGTCCTACCGACACATGTCTGATGGGGAGATTCATCCTGGCGAAGTTGTCGAAGAAAAAATATCTTTATCAGAGCGATTTGGACTATGGGTATCATTTTATCCACCACGCCAAGACGAATATTTAGACATAGTGGCGCATTGGTTAGCGCACTTTGGAGTTGCGCCAAATGCAATTGCAGCGGCAAAACCCGAAGCCTTGGTTTGGGCATTAGAGCGTGGCTCACGATCAGGTCGCGTGGCATGGCAGTTTGCAAGGCATTATGCTGGGGCCAATTAATTGAGTGAAGCGCCAATAGAGCGACCCATAACAGAAGTAGCTGTTGGAATTATTCTTCGGGCTCCCGATCAATTCTTATTAGCAAAGCGTCCCGAGGGCAAGCCTTACGCTCATTATTGGGAATTCCCAGGAGGAAAGCTTGAGCAAGGGGAAACCGTTCACCAAGCGCTAAAAAGAGAGCTTCAAGAAGAGTTAGGCATACAGATTCTTGGAAGTCAGGCTTGGGGAGTGATTGAGCATGATTACCCACATGCCTATGTACGACTTCATCTATGTATTGTGAAAGAGTGGCAAGGTCAAGCCAGTGGATTAGAAGGACAGGAGCTCTATTGGCAAGGATTGCAGTCTAGTCCGATTGCCGATGTTGAGCCATTACTCCCCGCGACAATCACGATTATTGAAAAAC
>CANFUO010000054.1 GCA_947450225.1 Burkholderiaceae bacterium
ATGAAGCCGTGAGTCAAATTGCAACTTTTGGCACGATGGCTGCTCGGGGAGCGATAAAGGATGTTGGAAGAGTATTACAACAACCCTATGGATTTGTAGATGGTATATCAAAGCTAATTGAAGCCAAGCCAGGGGCGCAAATTACGATTGAAGAAGCAATCAAAAACACACCGGATTTAAGTGATCTATATCGAAATAATGAAGAAGCTAAAACTTTAATTGACCACGCCATCCAGCTAGAAGGTATTACAAGAAACGTCGGGATGCATGCCGGGGGTGTATTAATAGCGCCAGGGAAGTTAACGGATTTTTGTCCCCTTTACTCACAATCAGGAAAAGATGATCAAAATTCTGGCATTGTGAGTCAGTTTGATAAAGATGACGTTGAAGCTGTTGGTCTTGTTAAGTTCGACTTCTTGGGTTTAACTACTTTAACTATTTTAGATTTGACGCAAAAGTATATTCACCGGCTTTATCCCGAACATATTGATTGGCAGATTGGCGATATCCCATTAGATGATGGCAAAGCTTTTGATATTTTGAAAAAAGCCAATACGGTGGCTATTTTCCAATTGGAAAGTCGGGGTATGCAAAACATGCTCAAAGATGCCAAACCAGATCGATTTGAAGACATTATTGCGTTGGTGGCCTTGTATCGACCAGGACCAATGGACTTGATTCCTGACTATATTGCCCGCAAGCATCAAAGACAAGTAGTCGTTTATCCTGATGAGCGCGTTAAACCCGTTCTTGAAGAAACATATGGAATTATGGTGTATCAAGAACAGGTGATGCAAATGGCCCAAATTGTTGGGGGCTATTCATTAGGTAGTGCAGACTTATTACGTCGCGCCATGGGGAAGAAAAAACCTGAAGAGATGGCGATTCAAAGTCAGATCTTTGCAAAGGGTGCCATGGAAAATGGTCTCACGCAAGAAAAAGCAGATGAAATTTTTAAAAACATGGAAGCCTTTGCCGGATATGGCTTTAATAAATCTCACGCAGCAGCTTATGCTGTTTTAGCTTATCAAACTGCTTGGTTAAAAGCACATTATGTAGCAGAGTTTATGGCGGCCAACTTATCCTTGGCAATGGATGATACGGATAAAGTTAAGATTTTGTTTGAAGATGCAAAGGCAAATCAGATAAAAATCCTCCCGCCAGATATTAATTCAGGAGAATATCGATTCTTACCTATATTGAGTGAGCAGGAAAAGACAACCGGTGGTTCACGCACCATTAAATATGGATTAGGTGCAGTAAGAGGAACGGGTGAGAATGCCATTACAGAAATCGTCAGGGTTAGAACAGAAAAACCATTTGTCCATTTATTTGATTTTTGCCTCAAGGTAGACCGCCGCATTGTCAATCGACGAGCGATAGAGGCCCTCATACGTGCGGGAGCTTTTGATTCGATAGCACCACAAGGAATGGCAGGGAGATCGACACTATTAGCTTCTTTGCCTAATGCCATGCAAGCTGCCGAGCAGGCACTCTCTTTTGCTAATCAAACGAGTTTATTTGCTATGCCTGGTGAAGAAGATGGTACAGAGCCAGAGTATGTATCAGTAGCACCTTGGATGGAAAAAACACGCCTACAAGAAGAAAAATCAGCACTTGGATTTTGTATATCTGGGCACTTGTTTGATGTTTATGCAAAAGAAGTACGACAAATAGTACGTGTCCCATTACAAAAAATCTCAAGTAAAGGCGGGGAGAAGCTCGTTGCAGGCATCATTGTTTCGCACCGAACTAAAAAAACAAATAATGGTGGCGTCATGAATACGATCGTTTTAGACGATGGCACCGACCATATTGAATTAATTGTTTATGAAGATGTTTATGAAACTTATAGAACTTGCTTTGTAGAAGACGAGTTACTCATTGCTAAAATAATGACAAAAGTGCAACCATCTACCGAAAATTTTTCAGGCAATGTAAGACATTCAGTGATTGGCGCCATGAGTATGGCAAGTGCTCGATTGCGATATGCAAAAAGTATTCATTTTGAAATGACATCCAAAGTGAACTTGCAGATATTTAAAGAAAAAGCGCAGAACTACTTAACTGAGCAAAGCGCCTCACGAAATACGCAATCGTCAACAGAGTCCTCCAAGCATCTGCCAATGACGGCAGATTTAATCTCCGATGTTGGTGTTTGTCAGATTCAATTCCCACAAACGTGGAATATGTATCCAGATGATCGAACGATTCAGGGCTTTAGTAACTTATTGCATCAACTGGGGATCAGTTCATCACTCCAAGTTAGATATGCACAAGCGGAATAATTTTCTGAAAAATGATTTCATACGCTTGAATCACTCGCTTAGATTCCAACTCTTCTAAGCAAAGACTACGACTATTCGCAGTATCATCACAACCAGCTTTGCGGCAAGGCACGCATTCACCAGGCCCTTGAAGGATCGTTACATTACCAACAGTTTGATATAGAGCCCTTAGAGCGTAAGGTTGTGCCGAAGACGAACCATTAGGCCATGGACCAAAGTTGGTAGGAGGAGTGGCTCCAAATAAAGCAATCGTTGGTGTTTTACAAGCAGCTGCTAGGTGGGTAATGGCAGTATCGACACCTATATAAGCTTTTGCATGATGCAAAACATTTGCTAATTCACCAAAGCTAAGCTTGCCGGTCATATCCAAAGTCATTTGTGCGGCATTTTGGGAAAGTTGCAGGAGAATTTTTTGTGCGAGCGCATGATCTTTTTGATCAGGTCCACCACTCATGACAACTAGGAGTTGTTGACTTGCAAAATACTCGATTAATTGTACCCAAGACGCCACCGGCCAACACTTATAGTCATTCAGAGGACTTGGGTGAATAACAATATATTGATTTGAACTATCATGTAACTCAATTGGCAGAGCCTCAAAACGCGGAGGGGTGATGTTGATGGTTCTTGAAACACCTTGCGTGATGAATGGGTCGAGTAACTTTAGTTTTTCAGTGACCACATGTTGTGAAAAATAATCAATCGGAACTTGGTGTTTTGATAGCCATTTTTTCCAGCCGCGATCTTCCTTTCCCTTGTGACAAACCCCCACGCGCACTGAAGCGGCAAACAGACCATATAGATATGCACGATCACTTGGTTGTGTAATGATGGCAAGGTCATACTGAAAAAAAATCTTCTTGAGTAATTGCCAATATTCTTTAAGACCAGGCTTTTTACTCGACGGAATGATTTCATTTAAAAGTGGATTGCCCTTTAATATGCCGATGGCGTTTTCAAAGCCTAAAAAATCTATTTTTGCCAATGGCCAGATTTCGTGAGTACGATCAATTAAGGGGGTGGTGATGAGGGTATCCCCAATTTGCCGAGTGGAAATAATTAATATTTTTTTAAAAGACGCGGCGTTCAAAGAAGAGTTCATTTGAGAGATATTAACTATTTTTCTTCAAGGTGATGTGTTTGTGACAGAAGATTGGCATAATTCATTATATGAAGCTACCCAATCACCAAGTATTTTTACGCGTTATCTCTTATTTAAAGCCCCATAAGTCAATGATTATATTGGCTTTGTTGGCAATGGCAGTGGTCGCGGCAACGGAAACTTCCATCCCCGCCTTAATGAAGCCACTTTTAGATAGAGGATTTACAGGTGGGTTAAATGACAAATTGTGGCAAATACCATTATTCCTCGTCGGTTTGGCATTTATTCGAGGGGCGGCACAATTTTTATCTAATTATTGGCTCAATCGCGTGATCAACGAAGTATTGTTAATACTTCGAGAGCAGATGTTTGCAAGGCTATTGCATGCGCCGACGGAATTTTTTCAACAAAGTACTGCTGCTAATTTAATTAATACCGTTGTTTTTGAAGTGAACAATGTGTTGAGTATTTTGAGTAGTGTTGCGATTAACTTAGTGCGAGACTCACTCACGGTGATTGGTTTATTAGCCTACTTATTTTATTTGAATTGGAGCCTAACATTAGTCGTGATGATTATTTTTCCAATTATTGGATTCACAATCAGTCGCATTAATAAACGCTTAAGGGCGCTTGGTCGTGATCAGCAAAAATATACGAGTGAATTAGCATATGTCGTTGAAGAAGCGAGTGCCGGTCACAAGGTCGTTAAGCTAAATAGTGGTCAAGCTTATGAGATGCATCGATTCAGTGAGATGGCTAAACAGCTCAGAAAATTTGCCATACGTGCATCGATTGCTGGTGGACTCAATCAACCCATTACACAAATTGTTGCATCGATGGCTTTATCAGGTGTGCTGTTGATTGCTATCGTGCAATCGTCGAGTGGTGGAACAACCGTGGGTGAGTTTGCTGCATTTGTGACGGCAATGCTGTTAATTATTTCTCCACTCAAACATTTAGCTGATATCAATCAACCTTTGCAAAGAGGTTTAATTGCCGCTGAAATGATTTTTGGATTAATGGATCAGCCACTAGAAAAACAAGTAGATAAGGAAAACGCAAAGTCTTTGAAGCTCTCTCGTGGGAATCTTGAATTTGAAGGTGTGGGATTTTCATATCAACAAGTACAACAAGAATCGCTAGATTCGCAGCGTGAAGTTTTACGGGATATTGATTTAAAAATTGTATCAGGAGAAGTCATCGCTTTTGTAGGACCCTCGGGTAGTGGTAAAACGACCTTAGTTAATTTAGTGCCACGCTTTTACTCTCCAACGAAGGGGAGGATCTTACTGGATGGTCATCCTATTGATGAGTACAAATTAACTGATTTACGTTTACAAATAGGTTTTGTGAGTCAAGACGTTATTTTATTTAACGATACGATTGCTGCTAACGTGGCATATGGCATTGTTCATCAAGCTGATATTGATCGCGTCAAAGTAACGCAAGCCATTGCTGCAGCTAATTTAACTGAAATGATTCGAGATTTACCAGATGGTATCGATACCGTCATTGGAGATAATGGGAATCGTTTGTCAGGCGGCCAAAGGCAGCGTTTAGCGATTGCACGCGCTGTTTATAAAAATGCGCCAATCCTGATTCTTGATGAAGCCACATCCGCACTCGACTCTGAGTCCGAGAGACTCGTGCAACAAGCTTTAGAGAATTTAATGCAAGGTAGAACAACCTTAGTCATTGCACATCGACTTTCCACGATAGAAAACGCTGACCGGATTGCTGTTTTGGAGTATGGTCGTATCGTTGAATTAGGAACACATGCAGAACTTATTGATCAAGGTGGTTTGTACTCGAGCTTACATCGCCTTCAGTTTTCCACAAAAGCCTAAAGTAGTACGATATCGTAATGCTCTTGAGAAAAGCTTACCTCGGCGCGCAGTCGAATGGGTTTGCCAATAAACTCACTTAGTTCAGCCAAATATTGACTTTGTTCCTCTAAGAAAAGATCAATGACATCGGGTGAGGCCACAATCCTAAATTCTTTGGGGTTAAATTGGCGATGTTCTCGAACAATCTCACGCAAGATCTCATAGCAGACAGTTTGAGCCGTTTTGATTTCGCCTTTGCCATCACAAATTGGACAAGATTCACACAGCTGGTGGGCGATGGACTCTCGCGTTCTTTTACGCGTCATCTCAACTAGGCCTAGATTCGAAAAAGGATGGACCGTTGTTTTCATTCGATCTAGCGATAGACTTTTACGCAGTTCTGCAAGAACCGCAGTCTGGTGCTCGCTCATATGCATATCAATAAAGTCAACAATGATGATGCCCCCCAAGTTTCTTAGCCTTAATTGCCGGGCAATAGCTTTTGCTGCTTCGAGATTTGTTTTATAAATCGTATCATTAAACGTTTTGGCACCAATATAGCTCCCTGTATTGACATCCACTGTCGTCATTGACTCTGTCTGATCAATCATGAGATAACCACCAGACTTTAGATTGACTCTACGATTTAAGGCAAGATTGATTTCGTTTTCAATATCAAACAAATCAAACAAAGGACGTTCACCACGATACAGTTGTATCTTATCGACAAGCTTAGGCATATACGTTGAAGCAAATTTTTGTAACTTCACAAAGTTTTCAGAAGAATCGATACGAATCAGATCGGTAGCTTCTTCAGCGATATCACGCATCACACGTTCGATTAAATTGAGTTCCTCGAATAGTTTTGACGGCGTCGGTTTTGTTTTAGTTTGTTCATGGACCGCGGCCCAGGTTAGTGCTAAATAGTTAAAGTCTTGCTCTAAGTCTTGGTCACTTGCTTCTTCAGCGCTTGTTCTGACGATTAAACAACCCTTTAAATCTTCGGGAGCTATTTGGCGAACCCGTTGCTTCAAATTCTCTCGGTCACTCTCTTCAGTTATTCTTTGCGAAATACCAATCTGACCATTTTTATCATCAAGGGGCAGATACACAAGATTACGACCAGCAATGCTGATATGTGTAGTCAGCCTAGCACCCTTGGTGCCTAAGGGGTCTTTTAAGACTTGAACGAGGATTGTTTGACCATCGAATATCATTTTTTCGATAGGCTGATCGGCACTGTTATAGATATCAGCCACATGAATAAATGCAGACTTATCGAGGCCTATATCAACAAACGCAGACTGCATGCCTGGCAGGACACGTATTACCTTGCCTAAATAAATATTACCTAAAATACCGCGATTTTGGGTGCGTTCAACCAAAAGCTCTTGCACTTCGCCATGTTGAACAATAGCGACTCTTGTTTCTTGCGGGGTAAAGTTAATTAAGATTTCTTCACTCATGGATATAGGATATACGGAATTCCGGCCTTCTCCAAGAGTAAGCTTGTTTCATAAATGGGTAGACCCATAATAGCGCTATGACTCCCCTCAACTTTTTCAATCAACGTACTGCCAAGACCTTGAATGGCATAGGCACCAGCTTTACCTAAAGGTTCATGAGTTGCAACATAAGCCATTAATTTAGCTTGTGAATTATTTGCAAAATAGACTTGTGAGGTGACAACAAAAATATCAGGTGGCTCATCAGGGCTAATTTGAATGGCAACAGCAGTATGGACTTCATGGCATTGGTTATTGAGTTGAGTAAGCATCGCTAAAGCTTCATCATCATCTTTCGGTTTTCCTAAAATAACATCTGCATGACGTTGATGAATTGCAACAGTTGTATCTGCACAAATAATAGGAGCCCAGTTTAGGCCTTGATTGTTTAAGCGATTTACAGCGGCGTCAAGTTTTAGTAAGGTCACGCGAAGAACATACGCTTTAGAATTTTCTTCGGGTAGGGCGACTTCTAGTGCCTCAGCATCCTCTTGGTCACCAGGTAAGAGCAGAGTAAAATCCACCCCTAAATCTTTTAAGAGGGATTGCCTTCTAGGACTTTGAGAGGCCAGATAGAGCATATTATTCGCGATGATATGGGTGATTTTGTAAGATAGTCCAAGACCGATATAACTGCTCTACCAGTAGTAATCTTGCTAAGGCGTGCGGCAAAGTCAGGCTAGATAAACGCCACAGTGCTTGGCAGCTTTCTTTTAAAGTGAGATCTAAGCCATCAGCGCCGCCGATGATCAAATAGATGTCTTTACCCATTTGTTGCCATTCAGAAAACTGTAGTGACATTTGTTGGGTGTTTAAATCTTTTCCTCGCTCATCTAAACCAATGACATAACTATTTTTAGGAATATGGTCGAGTATTTTTACAGCTTCTTTAGCGGGATTAATATCTGGTTTGAGTTCTTTAATAATGATTGGACTATCTTTGGGCATTCTTTTGACATAGTCTTGAATCGCTGCATCGACCCAATTGGGCATTTTATGACCAACGGCGACGATAAACAGCTTCATTAGTCATCCAAGTCGTCACTAAAATCCATAGGGCCACTAGTTGGACCTTTTTGACTCGCCAACTTCACACGAACAGGCTTTCCTCCCCACATACCTTCAAGCTGATAATAAGCACGTATAGCGGGTTGCAAAATATGAACCACAACATCACCACAATCGACAAGTACCCATTCACCAGTATCAAGTCCTTCGATAGAAATCACTTCACCGCCTTTTTCTTTAACAGCGGTACTTACTGAAAACGCAAGAGAGCGCGTTTGGCGATTACTATTGCCGGTCGTGATAATGACCCTATCAAATAAGTCGGTCAATTTGGACGTATCAAATACACGAATATCCACTGCTTTTACATCTTCTAATGCATCAATAACGGTACGTTGTAATTTTCTTAATTCCATGCGTGAAAAGTATTCCTCAAGGGTTTTTTGGATTTGGCGGCTGATAAAGTTGCCGAAGTTGGATGTAGTCTAACACTTGTGGAGATAAAGACTCTGCTAGCTCGGACCGGGAAGCTCGCTCATTCAATTGATTCCGTAAATAGGTCGATGAAAGATCCACATGGAAATGCTCATCAAAAAAAACTTTACCACTAGGTGCGTTTCGCAGTTCGGCAACATCTGCTGTAATTTTTTGATCAAAAATAGAGATCATTTCATGGATTGTTTGCGGATGATCTGGATCAATATTAGCCGTAGTTACTGAAGGAGAGAGTCTACGACTTGCAACGGCCAGATGAAGATAATCTGGCAAATGTTGCCAATCATTCCAGGTCGGCATATTTTGGTAGGTATCAGCGCCCATAAGCCACACAATTGATTGCTTAGGGCCATATAACTGGCGAAGTTCTTTTGCGGTATCGATGGTATAGCTTGGGCCTTGCCGATCAAGCTCAATTCGACTGACTCCCACATGTGTTTTGTTGTCAGTATCAAATAAAAGTGTTTTTAGATCATCAACAGCGGCCAGAGTCAGTTCAAAGCGCATGTCAGCGGAAGTAATATGGGTACTTTTTTGCCAGGGTTGCCCAGCAGGAAGCCATAGAAGTTCGTCAAGTCTGAGTAATTCGATAAAGCTTTGTGCTAATTTAACGTGTCCCCAGTGGGGTGGATCGAATGTTCCGCCGAAAATACCAATCATGAGCCAAGCCAATCGCGTGGCTGTAAAAAAAACTCGGTTAACTCATGTTCGGGACTTCCTGGAGGGATGGGGCGTTGATATTGCCATCTTGCGATGGGTGGCATCGACATCAAGATAGATTCAGAGCGCCCACCAGATTGCAAACCAAAATGCGTGCCCCTGTCATAGACTAAATTAAATTCAGCATAACGACCCCGCCTGTATTCTTGAAACTCTTTTTCTGCGGCGGTATAGGGTTGATCTAGATTTTTTTTAGCAATCGGTAAATAGGCATCAACAAATCCTCTGCCTACTGCTTGGGTCATGGCAAAACTCTGCTCAAATCCCAGTTCGCTAAAGTCATCATAGAAAATACCACCGATGCCTCTTGGTTCTTGTCGGTGAGGTAAATAAAAATAAGCATCACAATTTTTCTTAAACCGTGGATAGTAATTTTCATCAAAAGGATCAAGTGTGTTTTTGCATGTTTGGTGGAAATGTTGACAGTCTTCGATAATTCCATAGTAAGGGGTCAAATCCATACCGCCGCCGAACCACCATACGGGTTCTACGCCATCTTTTTGAGCTACCAGGCAACGAACGTTCATGTGCACGGTAGGAACTTTTGGATTTCGCGGATGAAAGACAAGGGAGACTCCCATCGCCTCAAAGCTACCACCAGCAATCTCTGGGCGAAGGGCGGTCGCTGATGGCGGCAATTTATTACCACTCACATGTGAGAAGGCGACCCCACCGCGCTCAAAAAAATGACCATTTTCGATGATCATTGTGCGGCCGTAGCCTTGCAGGGGATTATCTTTGGGTTTTTGCCATTCATCACTCAGGAAAGATTGATTTTCAAGAACCTCAAAGGACTTGGTAATGTAATCTTGTAATCCCCAAAAAAATGTTTTGAGTTCTTTAATTTGCATAGATATTATTTATTTTTTATTGCTAAGTGACCAATATCACTCCGATATTGGGCGCCGTCAAATTTAATCGATTGTAGAGCCTCATAAGCACGAGTTTGAGCGCCCTTTGTATTGCCGTCAAGACCAACTACACAAAGAACTCGCCCCCCGTTTGTTACAAGCTTACCATCTTTGAAGACGGTTGCCGCATGGAATACGACATGATGCTCACTTTGGGGAGGGATACCCGTTATTTCATCGCCAAGCCTTGGGGTATCAGGATAGTTATACGCGGCCATCACGATGCCAAGAGCCACCCTGGAATCCCAATCCAAATCTACTTGATCGAGAGTTTGTTGATCGGCATGCATAAGCACATCGACAAAATCGCTTTTGAGGCGCGCCATAATCGGTTGCGTTTCAGGATCCCCCATACGACAGTTAAATTCTAGGGTTTTGACATCATTATTGGGGCTGATCATCAGACCCGCATATAAAAATCCTGTAAAAGGGATACCATCTTTTGCCATACCAAGTACAGTCGGTTTAATAATTTGGCGGAGCACTTTAGCATGTAATTCAGGAGTCACAACGGGTGCAGGAGAATAAGCGCCCATACCACCCGTATTGGGACCTTGGTCGTGATCGAGAAGACGTTTGTGATCTTGACTCGTGGCAAGCGGCAAAATATTTTTACCGTCAACCATGACAATAAAACTCGCTTCTTCACCGGTTAAAAACTCTTCGATAACAACCCGAGCACCAGCAGTGCCGAATTTATTGTCGCTCAGCATCATATCTACCGCTTGATGCGCTTCTTCGAGGGTCATTGCAACTACTACCCCTTTACCAGCTGCAAGGCCATCGGCTTTAATGACAATAGGGGCGCCTTGACGATCAATATAAGCATGGGCAGCGCTAGCATCATGAAACGTTTCATAATCCGCCGTAGGGATGCCATGCCGCTTCATAAATGCTTTAGCAAAATCTTTTGATGACTCAAGTTGCGCCGCTTTTTGGCTTGGGCCAAATATTTTTAGGCCTTTGGACCTAAATAAGTCAACAATCCCTTCAGAAAGAGGCTTTTCAGGACCGACGACGGTATAGGCAATTTTTTCAACCTCAGCAAATAGCGCCAGCTCTTGAATATCAGAAATCGGGATATTGGTAATACCATGAAGATGTTTAGTTTCGACGGGAGTACCGCCGTTTCCTGGAGCGACATACACCATTTGCACTTTTGGCGATTGAGCTATTTTCCATGCAAGCGCATGCTCTCTACCGCCTGATCCGACAACTAATATTTTCATAAGTATCCTAATTATTCCTCAAAACTTGCATTGGAATAGACGTTTTGCACATCATCTAAGTTTTCCAATGCATCTAATAATTTTTGCATAGTGAGTGCAGAATCACCCAAAAGTTCCACTTCTGTTTCAGGACGCATGGTGATTTCACCAAACTCAGGGTGGAGCTTATGCGAAATCAGCCCATCTTTAATTTTAGAAAAATTGACGGGGGGTGTAATAACCTCTTTGGAGCCATCGTCATGGACAATGACATCATCCGCGCCCAACTCAAGGGCAGCATCCATTAATTGATTTTCATCGACTTGGGGGGCAAACATTAATTGACCACAATGCATAAAAAGATAAGAAACAGAGCCGTCTGTGCCTAAATTGCCACCATTCTTTGAAAACGCATGACGAATTTCTGCGACAGTTCGGGTTTTATTATCGGTTAGACAGTCCACCATCACAGCTACACCGCCTGGGCCATAGCCTTCGTAACGAATTTCCTCGTAATGAACACCCTCAAGAGAGCCAGTTCCCTTCTGAATAGCACGGGTTACGTTTTCACTCGGCATATTCGACTCTTTAGCCTTGTCGATGGCAAGTCGAAGGCGCGGGTTATTGTTAACATCACCCCCACCCAATTTTGCCGCAACAGTTACCTCCCGAATCACTTTAGTCCAGACCTTGCCACGCTTTTCATCTTGACGACCTTTTCGATGCTGAATATTGGCCCATTTGGAATGTCCGGCCATAAATTTCCTTTCAAATAAACTTTTTATGAATTGTGTAATATGTTAATTTTAGGCAATTTCTAAAGTAACACCATAAAAGGAGATATTTCATGACTACAAATACAGTAAAAGCAATCCGCATGAACAAAACGGGCGGACCGGAAGTACTTGAATACCTTGACGTAGAGCTAGGTGAGCCAGGTCCAGGGGAGGTACTTATCCGTCATCACGCCATTGGGGTTAATTTTTTAGATATTTACTTCCGTATCGGATTATATCCATCACCATTGCCTGCAGGGGTAGGTCAAGAGGGTGCTGGCGTGATTGAAAAAGTTGGGGCTGGAGTGACACATGTCAAAGTTGGAGATCGGGTTGCTTATGCAGGTCGACCTGCAGGTTCGTACTCACAGGCGAGAGTCATGCCAGCAGATATTATTGTCAAACTACCTGATGCGATTGGATTTGAGCAGGCTGCAGCAATGATGTTGCAGGGGATGACAGTACAGTACTTATTGAATAGCACCTATAAAGTCCAAAAAGGCGATACAGTCCTATTTCATGCAGCAGCAGGTGGTGTTGGCTCCATTGCTTGTCAATGGTTAAAGGCGCTTGGTGCCACCGTCATTGGAACGGTAGGTAGCCCAGAAAAAGCAGCTCTAGCCAAATCCATGGGGTGTGACCACACTATTTTGTATCGCGAAGAAGATTTTGTAAAACGCGTACGTGAAATCACAGATGGCAAAGGGGTGCCAGTCGTCTATGACTCGATTGGTAAAGATACCTTTATGAAATCATTAGACTGTTTATCACCACTTGGAACGATGGTTACCTTTGGTAATGCCTCAGGTCCAGTCCCGCCACTTGATTTATCCATCCTTGCAGGCAAAGGATCCATAAAAGTAACACGCCCAACCTTAACGACTTACGTCCTAAACCGTGCGTTATTAGAGCCAATGGCGGCTGACTTATTTAACCGTGTGATGACTGGACAGGTCAAAATAGAGATTAGCGATCGTTACCCACTTGAGCAAGCCGCACAAGCCCAGCGTGACATGGAAGACCGCAAAACTACAGGATCTATTATTTTGCTTCCATAGGCAACAAGTGCCACTCCTTGTTAGGGGAGTGGCACCCAAAACATACCTATTTTTAAAGCAAGAAATTGCTAAAAACAGCATGAACGTGTCATAATGAATGACTTTTCAGCCGCGGTGGTGAAATTGGTAGACACAGGAGACTCAAAATCTCCCGCCTAATAAGTGTGTCGGTTCGAGTCCGACCCGCGGCACCACGAAATACATAGCCACTAATTAAGTAGTCATCCAACTTAGTGGCTATCTTCCCCTAGCACAATCGTTGCACAAAAAAAATATGAATTTTGTAAGTTAGGCACTGTAGGCCACTTTAGTAAGCTAACTTCAGCTAGTCATGAATAGGTTTGATGTGAGTGTGGGTATTGCATATGCTTTAGAGTACTAGAATTAATTTTGTGATCAATCAGGTGATTTAGATGAAAAAAATATACTTAGAAGGTTGGGACGGCTAAAAAAGTTGGCAAAGAAGTGGGAAAAGGCCCCCATTAAATATATTATTTAGTGATTTTTAGTTGCTCAAAATTAATAAGCTTGGCATTACATCTCCAGTCATCTTTAGCGAACCTTGGCGAATTGTAACGGCTAGAGTCTAACCTGCGACACCATGAGAAAAGTTATCACCAAAATTGCCTTTTTCTAGCAATACAAACACAAGCACTTATAACTGTACCGAAATTTCTTTACCAATCATTGAAGGATCATCATTCGAGGCATAACGTTTTATCACTTTGCCATCTTTGTTGATAAAGAACTTAGTGAAGTTCCATTTGATAGATTCAGTTCCTAAAATTCCAGGGCACTCTTTTTTCAAAAATGCATAGAGCGGATGTGTGTGGTCACCATTCACATCGATTTTGGAAAACATCGGAAAAGTGACGTTGTAATTTGTCTCGCAAAAACTCTGAATTTCTTGCTCAGAACCAGGTTCTTGAGCCCCGAATTGATTGCAAGGGAAGCCTAAAATTTCCAACCCCTGAGCTTGGTACTCTGCATATAGAGCTTGCAGACCCTTGTACTGATTTGTAAACCCGCATTTGCTTGCAACGTTCACAATTAATAAACTCTTGTTTGTAAAATCTTGCAGGTTTTTAGTATTTCCTTGCAGGTCAATGAGCGGAATATTCGGTAACATGTTTTTCCTTGA
>CANFUO010000055.1 GCA_947450225.1 Burkholderiaceae bacterium
AAAACGATTGATGAAGTACCACTGGAGTGGTGTTTTCAGCCAGGCGTAAAACTAGATTTTCGGCACTTTGCAGATGGCTATGTGGTGAGTGCAAAAGATGTCGAGGCTGAGCTCAAAAGAATCAATCATGAACTAAAGCCATTAGAAATCGTCGTCGTGAATACGCGAGCAGGTTCAAGGTATGGTCATGATGATTATGTTAGTTCCGGATGTGGGATGGGTTATGAAGCAACGATGTATTTACTTGAACGTGGCGTACGTTTAACTGGTATTGATGGCTGGAGTTGGGATGCGCCTTTTGTTCATACACAGAAAAAATTTGCAAGTTCAAACGACTCCAGCTTAATTTGGGAAGGCCATAAAGCAGGAAGAGATATTGGTTATTGCCATATAGAAAAGTTACATAATTTAGAAGCACTCCCAGCCGATGGTTTTTATATAAGTTGTTTTCCGCATAAAATTCGAGGGGCGTCAGCTGGTTGGACAAGAGCTGTGGCCATCTTTGATGATGCGTTAATGGCTAGTAACGCATAAAAACAAAGGATTTTTAGGTCTTTCATGTGGTTTGCATGATAATTACTCCATGCAGATAAATACGAGTGGCAATCTAGCCGCTCTTGAAAATGTCACTTTTTCCTATGCCCCTCAAGACAGAAATATTCTTGAGGGTTTAAGCATGTCTTTCCCCAAAGGTAAATTAACTGCGGTCATGGGTGGATCAGGCTGTGGCAAGACAACAGTTCTGCGTCTTTTAGGCGGGCAGGTTAAGGCAAACACGGGCAAAGTTCTCTTTGAAGAAGAGGACGTTGGACAACTGGATAACCAGGGTCTCATTCGTATACGCCGCAAAATGGGGATGTTGTTTCAGTTTGGCGCACTTTTTACGGATATGAGTGTATTTGAAAACGTCGCGTTTCCGCTTCGAGAGCACACGCCGCTTGATGAATCAAGCATTACTGATTTAGTCATGTTAAAGCTCAATGCGGTTGGACTTCGCAATGCCCGCGATTTAATGCCCTCACAAATTTCTGGCGGAATGGCAAGACGGGTTGCATTTGCGCGTGCCGTTGCCTTAGATCCGCCACTGATCATGTACGATGAGCCATTCGCAGGTCTTGACCCTATCGCATTAGGAGTGACGGCGCGCCTCATCAAAGAAATGAATAATGCCCTTGGGGCAACGAGTATTTTGGTGACGCATGATGTGCCAGAGACCTTTGAAATTGCCGATTATGTCTATTTCATTGCCAATGGAAAAATTGCTGCCGAAGGCACGCCATCTGATTTAATGCAATCACATGATTTATTTGTCAGACAATTTATTGACGCTCAGCCAGATGGCCCAGTACCCTTTCATTACCCAGGCAAATCCTTAAAAGAAGATTTTGGCTTATCAAGGACGAAACATGATTGATCGGATGGTTGACCAAATCACGCGACTTGGCGCATTTGTGCGCTTTAGTATTGCTGGCATAGGTCATGCTTGCCTCATGTTTTTATCTGTACTGGGCAGATCCGTCGGTTTGTTTAAGCGCTTTCGTTTAGTCAGCGACCAAGTATTTTTCCTGGGCAATTACTCCTTCGTCATCATTGCGGTATCTGGATTATTTGTTGGCTTTGTATTAGGATTACAAGGCTATTACACCTTGAATCGTTATGGCTCAGAGCAGGCACTTGGTTTATTGGTGGCACTTTCTTTAACAAGAGAACTTGGCCCTGTAGTGACTGCTTTATTGTTTGCAGGGCGTGCAGGGACATCGCTAACCGCAGAGATTGGCCTCATGAAAGCAGGGGAACAGTTATCGGCGATGGAAATGATGGCAGTTGACCCAATTGCGCGCGTGATAGCACCCAGGTTTTGGGCGGGCGTCATTGCCATGCCAATACTTGCAGCCATTTTTAGTGCAGTTGGCATTATTGGTGGTTATCTTGTTGGAGTACCATTAATTGGGGTGGATTCGGGAGCTTTTTGGTCCCAAATGCAAGGTGGCGTTGATGTATTAAAGGATGTCGGCAATGGCGTTATCAAAAGTATGGTGTTTGGCGTGGCGGTAACATTTATTGCGCTTTATCAAGGCTATGAATCCAAGCCCACACCTGAAGGAGTCTCACTTGCAACGACCCGTACCGTCGTGATTTCGTCTCTTGCCGTATTAGCACTAGACTTTTTATTAACTGCTGTCATGTTTTCTACTTAAGATGGTTTAAATCAAAGTGATTGGAATATGAAAAAAAATTCATTAGATTTTTGGGTTGGCTTATTTGTTGTTACAGGCTTTGTTGCGCTCTTATTTTTGGCGTTAAAAGCTGGCAACATGAGCTCCTTTAGCTTTTCTAAAACCTACAGTATTACTGCTCGCTTCGATAATATCGGGGGATTAAAGCCACGTGCACCAGTAAAAAGTGCTGGAGTGGTGGTGGGAAGAGTCGCCGCTATTAATTTTGATGATAAGACTTATCAAGCCACCGTTACCCTGAACTTAGACGAAGGATTCCGCTTTCCGAAAGATTCCGCAGCAAAGATTTTGACATCAGGTTTATTGGGTGAACAATATATTGGACTAGAAGCGGGTGGCGATGAGCAGTCACTTGCTCAGGGAGGTAAAATAACACAAACACAATCAGCAATTGTGCTTGAGAATTTAATCAGCCAATTTTTGTATAACAAGGCGGCAGATGCCGGCAAAGAAAAAGATAAATAATGATTTCTGCACGTCCACTCAATCGTAGTTTCCGGATCTTGTTGATGGGACTCATGACTTTATTCTGTGTTGCTTGTGCATCGATACCAGAAGGGCAGCCAGCATCGAAGAAGGATCCTTGGGAGTTGGCGAACCGCAACGTGTTTACCTTCAATGAGAGCTTAGACAAATATCTGGTTAAGCCACTGACTCAAACCTACGAATTTATCGTTCCAGAATTTATACGCAACGGACTGTCGAATGTTTTCTCAAATATCGGTGATATCTACACAGCATTTAATCAATTGTTGCAAGGAAAGCCCAAGGAAGCATTTGATGACCTCACCAGGGTCCTTGTTAACTCCACCATTGGTCTTGGTGGTCTTTTTGATGTTGCCACGGATGCTGGTTTAGAAAAACATAGTGAAGACTTTGGCCAAACCTTTGGTGTGTGGGGAATTAAAGATGGTCCATACATGGTATTGCCTTTGTTAGGACCAAGTAATGTGCGCGATACGGTTGGTTGGGTATTTGATCTGCAAACTGACATATTGATTAACCGTATTGACAATATCCCAGTCAGAAATACCATTACAGGCGTGAGGGTGATAGATCAACGTTCCAAATACTTAAGTTCCTCCAATCTTTTGGAAGAGGCGGCATTTGATAAATATACATTTGTCAGAGATGCCTATATTCAAAGACGAAGAAACCGTATCTATGACGGCAATCCACCGCTCATTGATGAGGACGACGATGTCCCCGCAGAGATGCTAGAGAATGAAGAAAGTCGCGTACGTTAATAGCGACTTATAAAAAGATTTAAAATACAAAGTCATAAATAAGGATTGACGATGAAGCGACCGATTAAAAACGTGGCGACGATGCCATCCCTCATAGTGCGGATGCGTTATTGGTTATTGGCAATGATGTTAGCTGCAGCCGTACTCGTTACAAAATCACCATGGGCAGAGGTCATTGATGCCACACCAGACGGTTTAGTAAAAACCTTGGTAAGCGATGTCATGACAAGTATCAAAGCGGATAAAGATATTCAGTCGGGTAATGTGACTAAAGTGATGTCATTAGTAGAAACAAAAATCGTCCCTTATACCAATTTTCAGAAAACGACACAGCTTGCCATGGGCAAAAACTGGAGTCGCGCTACACCAGAGCAGCAAAAACAAATCATGACAGAGTTTAAGAGCTTGCTCATTAGAACCTACGCTGGAGCGCTTACGCAAGTTAAAGATCAAACAGTTACCTACAGACCCTTTCGGATGGATCCTGCAGATACCGAGGTTGTTGTCAAAACCCAAGTGATGAACAAGGGCGATGCGATTCAAATCGACTATCGCCTTGAGAAAGTCGGCGAAACCTGGAGGTTGTATGACATTAATGTTTTGGGTGCTTGGTTAATAGAAGCGTATCGAGGCCAATTTAATAATCAAATTAGTGCCAACGGCATCGATGGATTAATTAAGTTTTTACAAGACCGTAACGCAACGCTTGCAAAAGCAAAGTAGGCAGATGATATCCCTACCTAGCATTGTTAATCATCAAAATGCATTAGCAGTGCGTGATCAGGGGTTTGCACAGATCACGATGGAGGGTATCGTCGATGCTTCACATCTTGAGGAATTTGACTCCTCTATCATCGCTGTTCTTCTGGCATGGACCCGAATCAATCCTCAATTAGCAATTCAGGGAGCGCCTGAGAAACTTCAAGTACTATCAAAGGTATATGGGCTTGAAGAAGTATTTCAACTAAAAAAGGCTAATGAATAATTGATGTCGGCATTATCAATTCGAGCGGTGAGAAAAAACTATGGCAACTTAGTTGCACTTGACGGCGTTTCCTTAGAGATAAAACAAGGCGAGTTTTTTGGATTACTTGGCCCGAACGGCGCTGGTAAAACCACTCTGATTACAAGTATGGCGGGGCTTTGTAAACCAGACTCTGGTGTGATAGAAGTCATGGGCCATGACGTTCAAAAAGATTTTCGCTTTGCCCGCAGGCAATTAGGTGTAGTGCCTCAAGAATTAGTCTTTGATCCATTTTTTACCGTCCGCGAAACCCTGAGTTTTCAATCGGGGTATTTTGGCTTGAATAAGAATGATGATTGGATTGATGAAATCATGGCCAATCTGGATTTAACCAATAAAGCGAATGCCAATATGCGCTCACTCTCCGGTGGTATGAAACGGCGTGTGCTCGTGGCTCAGGCATTAGTCCATCGACCGCCAGTGATTGTTTTGGATGAGCCAACTGCCGGCGTTGATGTGGAGTTAAGACAGTCCTTATGGCAGTTTATTAGTCGCTTAAATCAAGCAGGACATACGATTGTGCTCACTACGCATTACCTAGAAGAAGCAGAGTCGCTCTGTGGTCGTATTGCAATGCTCAAACAAGGAAGAGTTGTCGCGCTAGATACTACCGAAAACCTTTTGGCTAAACATCGCCCACCAGGTATGCCACCCAAAGTCTTGGGCGATGATGGCGCGGCTGATTTAGAGGCTGTATTTGTCAAAATCATGGCGGAGTCTAAATAAATGGAACAAGTAAAACCCCTCTTGCCTGAAGCAATCATCCAGAGTGGATTTCCTGCGCTGTTTCGCAAAGAAGTGAAGCGATTTTATAAAGTGGCTTTTCAGACAGTAGCCGCACCTATTCTGACAGCAGTTTTATATTTACTTATTTTTGGGCATGTACTAGCGAGTAGTCCCAAAATCTACGGCTACGAATACGCCGCTTTTTTAATTCCTGGTTTAGTGATGATGAGTATCTTGCAAAATGCTTTTGCGAACACATCATCCTCAATCATTCAATCAAAAATTACGGGTAATTTAGTTTTTGTTTTACTAGCACCTCTGTCACATATCGAATTTTTTGCCGCCTATGTAGGTGCTGCCATGATACGAGGTCTGTCTGTAGGTATAGGAGTATTTGCGGTAACGATTTGGTTTGCACAAATCCCACTTGAAGCACCTCTATGGATATGTATCTTTGCTTTATTAGGATCTGCTTTACTCGGTGCGATGGGTTTAATTGCTGGAATTTGGGCGGATAAATATGATCAATTAGCCGCCTCACAAAACTTTGTCATCATGCCCGCCACCATGCTTTCTGGTGTTTTTTATTCCATTCATTCCTTACCACCGTTTTGGTTACAAGTATCCCATTTCAACCCTTTCTTTTATATGATTGATGGTTTTCGTTATGGTTTTTTTGGACAATCGGATGTTTCACCGTATCATAGCCTGGCGGCTCTTAGCATATGTTTGTTGATCGTGACATGGGTCGCGTTAAGTATGCTGAAAAAAGGCTATAAACTAAGACATTAACCAAGAGATCTGAGTCATGTACCCAACCCCAGAACAAATTAAGACGTATATCCAAGAAGGATTAAATTGCACCCACATCTCCCTTGAAGGAGATGGGCAGCATTTCTTTGCCACGATCGTGAGCCCTGAATTTGCGGGACTTCGCCCAATTGCCCGTCATCAAAAAGTATATGCTGCTTTAGGCGAGCGGATGAAAGAAGAAATCCATGCCTTATCATTCAAAACACTCACTCCTGAAGAGTTTGAGAAAAAAGCTTAATCCCCTTGAAGATCAATCCAATGATTGATAATGGCATTAGGTTTTTATTTAATTTACATTTTTAGAGATTTTGTATGGATAAGTTATTAATCAGAGGCGGACATGCCCTACACGGTGATGTAGAGATAGCGGGCGCAAAAAATGCGGCCTTGCCCATGCTATGCGCTGCTTTGCTCACCTCTGAAAAACTCGTATTACGAAACCTACCTGATTTACAAGATGTCAGAACGATGCTAAAACTCCTTACCCAGATGGGTGTTGAGATTCATTTTCCGAATCCAGAAGACCGATCGGTTGTTGAGTTACAAGCCAAGCATATTGAAAAAGCAGAAGCAACGTATGAGATGGTAAAAACGATGCGTGCCTCAATTCTTGTACTTGGCCCACTTCTAGCCCGATTTGGTAATGCGAGAGTATCCCTTCCAGGTGGTTGTGCCATTGGCGCAAGACCCGTTGACCAGCACATCAAGGGCCTCCAAAAAATGGGCGCCAGTATGCAGATTCTGCAAGGTTATATTCAGGCAGATGCACCTAAGCCCACGAATAAGCTTCATGGCGCACACATTCTGACAGACATGATTACGGTAACAGGAACCGAAAATTTGATGATGGCGGCAGCATTGGCTGATGGCATCACCTACCTTGAAAATGCTGCGCGTGAACCAGAAGTTACCGATTTGGCATTATTGCTCAATGAGATGGGCGCCAAGATTTCAGGAATTGGTAGCGATCACCTCATCATTGAGGGAGTTCGGGCACTCCATGGTGCGCAGTATCACATCATTCCAGATCGCATTGAGACAGGCACCTTTTTATGTGCCGTGGCGGCTACCGGTGGCGAAATCACGATTCACAATTGTCGACCAGACACATTAGATGCTGTACTGACTAAATTAACAGAAGCAGGCCTTCATATGGAAGTTGGTGCTGATGTTATCAAAGCGACGATGAAAGATCGGCCTAAGCCTGTCAGCTTTAGAACCTCAGAATACCCGGCATTTCCGACCGATATGCAGGCGCAGTTTATGGCATTAAACACGATTGCACGAGGTAATTCAAGGGTGACAGAAACCATTTTTGAAAACCGCTTTATGCATGTCCAAGAAATGAATCGCTTAGGTGCGCAGATTGGGATTGAGGGTAATACGGCGATGATCGAAGGTGTGGAATATTTGTCAGGAGCAACCGTCATGGCCACCGATCTACGAGCATCCGCTAGTTTAGTAATTGCTGGTTTAGTGGCGAGTGGCGAAACCCTCATTGATCGTATCTATCATTTAGACCGTGGCTATGATCGTATGGAACGCAAACTCAGTGCCCTTGGCGCTGATATCAGCAGGGTTAAATAAAGGAATTACCCACCATCATCTGCCCTGTAGGATAATAAGATTATGTTGACACTAGCCCTTTCAAAAGGAAGAATTTTCGAAGAAACGATGCCCATGCTTGAACGAGCAGGTATATCCATTGCTGAAAATCCTGAGTCCACCAGAAAACTCATTATTAAAACATCGCACCCGAATTTACAAATCATTATTGTCCGCGCATCTGACGTGCCAACCTATGTTCAGTTTGGGGCGGCTGATTTTGGTGTTGCTGGTAAAGATGTGCTTCTTGAGAATGGTGTTGAAGGCTTATACATGCCGATTGACCTAGGCATTGCCAAATGTCGCATGTCCGTTGCTACCAAAGTTGGGTTTGATTACAACTCGGCGGTAAAACAAGGTGCTCGATTAAAAATTGCATCTAAATACGTACAATGTGCCCGTGAACACTTTGCGAACAAAGGTGTGCACGTTGATATGATTAAGTTATATGGATCGATGGAGTTAGCTCCCCTCGTTGGGCTTGCTGACGCGATTGTTGACTTGGTTTCGACAGGCAATACACTCAAAGCCAACCAACTCGTTGAAGTCGAGACCATCATGGAAATTAGTGCGCAGCTCATTGTGAATCAAGCTGCTCACAAAATGCACAGGGAGCAGATGCAAGAGTTTTTAGATGCATTTGCAAGTGCTGCAGAAAAATAAAAACATGATGCGCAGACTCAACACCGCCGATGCAGATTTTGATGCACAGTTAAAGTTGCTACTTGAAGTATCTGAAGAAGATATGAGTGCGATTGAGCAAACTGTGGCCAAAATTTTGCGTGAAGTTCAACAGAGTGGCGATGAGGCAGTTCTGCGTTTAACCCAACAGTTTGATCGGCTAGAAGCTGCGTCGATAGCAGATCTAGAACTGTCCAAACAAGAAATGCAACAAGCATTTGAAGGTTTACCGCAAGAGCAAAAGCAAGCCCTAGAAGCGGCCGCCAATCGCATCAAGCTCTATCATGAGCGTCAAATGATTGAGTCTGGCTGTCATTCGTGGGAATACACAGAAGCAGATGGCAGCAAACTTGGGCAGCAAGTTACACCCATTGACCGCGTAGGACTCTATGTGCCAGGCGGTAAGGCTGCTTACCCATCCTCTGTTTTAATGAATGCAGTTCCGGCCAAAGTGGCCGGGGTAAAAGAAGTCATCATGGTGGTTCCGACTCCAGGTGGAGTACATAACCCATTGGTACTCGCTGCTGCCTATGTTGCAGGAGTTGATCGCGCATTTACGATTGGTGGCGCACAAGCGGTAGGGGCGCTCGCTTATGGCACAGCTACCATACCAGCTGTCGATAAAATTGTGGGGCCTGGCAATGCTTATGTTGCCAGTGCAAAAAGACGCGTCTTTGGTACGGTGGGTATTGACATGATTGCAGGACCATCAGAGATCTTAGTTATTTGTGACGGCACGACAGATCCTGACTGGGTTGCTATGGATTTATTTTCGCAGGCTGAGCATGATGAAATGGCGCAGTCAATATTGCTTTGCCCAGATACAAGCTTTATGGACGCTGTAAGCAAAAGTATCCAAAAACTTTTACCGCAAATGCCGCGTAAAGAAGTGATTACCGCATCACTGACCAAGCGTGGGGCAATGATTCTTGTGAAGGATATGCAACAGGCATGTGCAATTTCGAATCAAATTGCTCCAGAGCATATGGAGATCTCCACAAAAAATCCACGCGCATATTTACCACTTATCCGTCATGCGGGCGCCATCTTTTTAGGAAAATATACCAGTGAATCCTTAGGCGACTATTGCGCCGGACCGAATCACGTGTTACCAACTTCAAGGACATCAAGGTTCTCATCACCACTGGGTGTGTATGACTTTGTTAAAAGAAGTAGTGTGATAGAAATCAGTGAAGAGGGGGCAAATACGCTTGGGAAAATTGCGAACACCTTAGCTCTCGGTGAAGGCCTACAAGCGCATGCCATGGCAGCTGTAATGCGCCTGAAGCCATAAGACAGCGAAACAATTACGCCGGTATTAAATTTTTCAAAGCGCGAAGTAAGTCAGCGCATTCTCTATCTGATCCAATGGTGATACGAACAAATTGATCAATTCTTGGGGCATTAAAGTAACGCACCAATATTTTTTGATCCCGCAAGCCTTGATAAAGCGCTTGCCCACTCAACTTAGGATGGGACGTAAAAATAAAATTTGCTTGCGAAGGCAGGGTCTTAAAACCAAGCGCATCTAACTCAGGGACAAGTTGATTACGACTATCGATGATTTTCTGGCTCGTGTTTTTTAAATGGGCTTGATCTGAAATTGCCGCTTGAGCACCAGCTTGAGCAAGGCGATCTAGCGGATAAGAATTAAAACTATTTTTGACGCGCTCAAGTCCTTCGATCAAACTCGCATTGCCCATCGCGTAGCCAACGCGAAGACCAGCCAAGGATCTTGATTTAGACAGACTATGCGTCACCAATAAATTATCAAATTGCTTGATAAGCCCAACACAGGACTGAGCACCAAAATCGACATAAGCTTCATCGATAACAACAACACTATCGCGATTTGCTTGTAATAAACGCTCAATCTCTGCAAGTGGAATACCTTGCCCCGTTGGTGCATTGGGGTTTGGGAAAATGATTCCACCGTTTTTAGGAACTGCCATGTAATCATTAATTTGAATATTTAAATCAGCATCTAAAGGAATCAGTTGTGTATCAATCTCATACAGGGCCGCGTAGACCGGATAAAAGGTATAGCTAATATCCGGAAATAGCACCGGCGCTTCATGTTTAAAAAGACCTAAAAAAATATGTGCCAAGATTTCATCGGAGCCATTGCCAACAAAGACCTCATCGTTGTTAATACCATACACCTTAGCAATCGTCTCTTTCAAAGAATCTGAACCAGGAGGAGGATACAGGCGAAGTGAGTCATTACAGTTGTTTTGAATCGCTGCGAGTGCCTTGGGTGAAGGACCGTACGGGTTCTCATTTGTATTTAATTTAATTAAATCAGCGATTTGTATCTGCTCTCCTGGGGTATAAGGAGTGAGTTGCTGCAATGTTTTGCTCCAAAAACGGGACATAAAAAGACTTTCTAATTAACGATAATTGATGAACGAATGATATTATGACGTAATGAGACAAGTTGAAGTCAATCGTAACACCTCGGAAACGCAAATCCAATTGAAATTAAATTTGGACGGAACGGGTCGCGCTGAATTAAATACGGGCGTCCCCTTCCTCGATCACATGCTTGATCAAATTGCGCGCCATGGCATGATGGATTTATCCGTCACAGCAAAAGGCGATACCCATATTGATGATCACCACACGGTAGAAGATATTGGCATTACTTTAGGTCAGGCCGTGGCCAAGGCGGTTGGAGATAAAGCGGGTTTAACGCGCTATGGACACTCGTATGTTCCTCTTGACGAAACCTTATCACGCGTTGTGATTGATTTTTCAGGTAGGCCAGAACTCGAGTTCCACGTACCGTTTACCAGAGCCCGGGTTGGAACCTTTGATGTTGACCTCAGCATTGAGTTTTTTAGAGGTTTTGTGAATAATGCCGGCGTTACCTTACACATCGATAACCTGCGCGGAGTAAACGCTCACCATCAAATTGAGACAGTGTTTAAAGCCTTCGGCAGAGCCCTACGTATGGCTGTTGCCATTGACGAACGCGCTTTGGGAAGCATTCCATCCACCAAGGGAAGTCTGTAAATCGACTATTCATAAGGTATGAGTTTTGTCTAATATCGCAATCGTTGATTATGGGATGGGCAACATTCGCTCAGTCGCTCAAGCCGTCATGAAAGTAGCTCCTGAGTGTAAAGTCGTGATCGCACATCAGCCAGAGCAAATCAAACACGCCGATAAAATTATTTTGCCCGGGCAAGGGGCGATGCCAGATTGCATGTTAAATCTCAAAAACTCAGGACTTTATGATGCTCTGATGGATGCGATTAAAAACAAGCCATTACTCGGTGTATGTGTTGGCGAGCAGATGTTGTTTGATCATAGCGATGAGTCGCATGTAGTCCATGAGAAGACACCATGCTTAGGAGTCATTCCAGGAAAAGTAATTCGATTTGCGCCAAATATGATGCATAGCGATGGTACGCATTTAAAAGTACCGCATATGGGGTGGAATGAGGTTTTTCAACAACAAATGCACCCACTTTGGGACGGAGTACCAAATCAAGCTCGATTTTATTTCGTACACAGTTATCATGTAGTACCTGACAATAAAATTCATGAATTCGGAACGACAAATTATGGCGGTTTGTTTACCAGTGCGATTGCAAAAGACAATATCTTTGCGACACAATTTCACCCAGAGAAAAGCGCAAAAGATGGACTGCGTATTTATCAAAACTTCACACGTTGGAATCCTTAAATGTTGTTAATACCTGCAATTGACTTAAAAGATGGTCACTGTGTTCGTTTGGAACAAGGTGACATGAATAAAGCCACCGTATTTTCTGAAGATCCTGCGGCCATGGCAAGACATTGGCTCAATATGGGAGCCCGACGACTCCATTTGGTCGATTTGAACGGTGCATTTGCTGGCAAGCCAAAAAATGAAGCCGCGATTCTATCGATTTTGAAAGAAGTAGGTGACGAGATACCTGTTCAATTAGGCGGAGGTATTCGCGATTTAGAAACCATTGAACGATTACTTGATGATGGTTTAGAAACCATCATTATTGGTACAGCCGCAGTCAAAAACCCAGGTTTTTTACAAGAAGCATGCCTAGCTTTTGGTGGACACATCATGGTTGGTCTTGATGCACGTGACGGTAAAGTGGCAACTGATGGATGGAGCAAGTTGACTGGCCATGAAGTCATTGACCTTGCAAAAAAATATGAGGATTACGGAGTAGAGGCTATCGTCTATACGGATATTGGAAGAGATGGCATGTTGCAAGGGATTAATATTGAAGCGACGCTACGTTTAGCCCAAGCGGTATCCATTCCTATTATTGCTAGCGGTGGCTTGACCAGTTTGAAAGACATTGATGAACTTTGTGCGATTGAAGATGATGGTGTAGTCGGAGTCATTGCAGGCCGTGCGATTTATAACGGTAATATCAATTTAACTGAAGCACAAAAATATGCGGATGAAAAAAATCCGCCAGAGTATTAATCCAAGCCATGTTAGCTAAGCGGATTATTCCTTGCCTTGATGTCACAGCAGGCAGGGTAGTTAAGGGAATTAATTTTTTAGAACTCAAAGATGCAGGCGATCCTGTCGAAATCGCCAAGCGATATGACGATCAAGGCGCGGATGAAATTACCTTTTTAG
Organism: Burkholderiaceae bacterium; assembly: GCA_947450225.1. Lineage (GTDB taxonomy): Bacteria > Pseudomonadota > Gammaproteobacteria > Burkholderiales > Burkholderiaceae > Polynucleobacter. Next base: position 12,934 of record CANFUO010000055.1, read on the forward strand.
ACATCACCGCCACATCTGATGGTCGGGACGTCATCCTGCATATGATTGAGCAAGTAGCCTCCCAAGTATTTATACCCTTAACAGTTGGTGGTGGCGTGCGAGAAGTAGCGGATGTCAGAAGACTCCTCAATGCAGGTGCAGATAAAGTCAGCATGAACTCCTCAGCAGTTGCAAGACCAGACTTAGTCTCTGAGGCGAGTGCTAAGTATGGCTCACAATGTATCGTCGTTGCGATTGATGCTAAGCAAACGGCACCACAGCGATGGGAAGTATTTACACATGGCGGGCGAAACAACACCGGTATTGATGCCATTGCCTGGGCGCAAGAAGTTTGTGAGCGGGGTGCTGGAGAAATACTCCTCACGAGTATGGACCGGGATGGCACAAAGAACGGTTTTGATCTTGAACTCGTAAGAATGGTCAGTGACACGGTATCGATACCCGTCATCGCCTCTGGAGGGGTCGGAAGTCTCCAAGATCTCGCCGATGGCATCATTAAAGGACATGCAGACGCAGTCCTAGCCGCCAGCATTTTCCATTACGGAGAATATACGGTCCAAGAAGCTAAACACTACATGGCGCAACAAGGAATCATCGTACGCTAGAGATTATTTGGCGCATGCAATAGAATGTTTGCATGAAACCTTTAAATACAGGAAATTGGCTGGCACAAGTGCACTTTAATGAGCAGGGGTTAATCCCGGTCATTGCACAAGATGTGACCACTAAAGAAGTTCTGATGATGGCCTGGATGAATCAAGCCAGCCTGCAAGAAACGGTTGAGCTTGGACAAGCTGTGTACTGGTCAAGATCAAGAGGCCGTCGCTGGCACAAAGGTGAAGAGTCAGGACATTTTCAGAACATTAAAGAAATTTTGTTAGATTGTGATGGTGACACCATTTTGTTAATGGTTGAACAAGTAGGCGGTATTGCTTGTCACACCGGGGCGCCGAACTGTTTTTTTCAGCCGCTCGTAAAAGACAACGATGACTTACACTGGCAGAATCGATTTGGGGAAAAAAAGTGAATCTAACG
>CANFUO010000056.1 GCA_947450225.1 Burkholderiaceae bacterium
AAATGGGTAACCTGATCTTGATCACCACTGATTGTAGAAAAATAGCCTATAACCCGAGCCATAATTGGCCGACTAGCATGGTCAAGGCCGCGACTGAGTTGTGCTTCCCAGAATTTTTTTAATGTTCCAGGGCGAAAAGTGTAGGTTCTAGATTCAAATAGCATAATTTTTATTGTTGAGGGATTTTTGCTTCATTTACGATTGTCTTCCACTTAAGGATTTGATCACTAATTTCACTGCTTAAAGTTTCTGGTGAAGATGGTCTTACCATCGCTCCTGTAGATTCTAGTTTTTCTCTAACGCTTGGCATTTCTAATACCGCATGAATTTCCCGAACTAGTTTATCAAGAATGGGCCTTGGTAGTCCCTTTGGAGCTCCAATAGCATGCCATGAGCGTACGTCAAAACCTGGCAATGTACTAGCTATAGGGGGAGTATTCGGCAGGGATGGCCAGACAGTTGGGCTAGTAACTGCTATGGCGCGGATCTTTCCAGACTTAATGGCCGGCAAACTAACGGTAAGGGAATCAATCATGACATCAAATTGCCCGCCAACTAAATCGACTAAGGGGGTACTTCCACCTCTGTATGGAATGGATACCATTTTTACTTTTGCAGATGCCTGGATTAATTCACCAATCAGATGAGGCGTACTGCCAGGTCCTAAATTGCTATAGGAAATACTCTCGGGTTTAGCTTTTGAGGCAGCAATAATATCCGCTAAGGAATTAAATGGACTATCGGCTCTTACTGTCAGCACAAATGGAAACTGTATTAACGTCGAAATAGGCGTAAAGTCTTCTAATGGCTTATAGGGCAATGATTTGTATGTTGCGGCAGATACGGCATGTCCGCCATGCATCATCAGTAAGGTATAGCCATCAGGCTTAGCTTTTGCAACAAATGCATCAGCAATAATGCCTCCTGCCCCACTTTTAGATTCTACGTTAATTGCTTGCCCTAATTTATCTGCAAGTGGCGCAGCTACGATTCGAGCGACTATATCAATGTTTCCACCAACACCAAAGCCATGGATAAGACTGATAGGTTTTTGTGGATAATCTTGTTGTGCATATCCAAAAGAAACTTGAAGTAGTGTCACAGCATAAATAATATTTTTTATTGTTTTAGTCAGCATATGCGAGTAAATATAATTCCGTCAAAATTGAATACAAGGTTTTAGTTTGCATTTAATTTTGTAAAATTGATAGTTATAATCATAGGTATCTTCCCTAGGTCTTTTCTATTATTCAATAGGTGGAAGAGGATATACTCTTACATAATACTCATCAACAACTAGGCATCTTTTTATTGAGTCGTCACAATACTTGCCGGCTAGATTTTTTTTCAAATCTTCTGATGAAGTAGGCGAAGTATTTAAGGTAGTATATTTATTATTAATTATAATTATTGTGGAGATTATCAACATGAAAGTTTTTTCATGGTTCATTTTGCTATTCGTTAGTGTTTTTAGTACGCAAACATTTTCACAAACCTACCCAAACAAACCAATCAAATTAATTGTGCCATTTTCTCCGGGTGGACCAATCGATCAAACAGCTCGTATCATTTCTCAAAAAATGAGTGATATTTGGGGGCAGTCTGTGATTGTCGAAAATAAAACGGGAGCCAATGGCGTAATTTCAGCAGAATACGCAATGAGCCTTCCGGCCGATGGGTATTCCTTACTTTTTTCTGTCATCCATCATTCTGTTCTTCCTAGTCTCAAAAGTAATCTTAGCTACAACATTGAGAAAGATTTTTTACCTGTCACATCTGTAGCCATTTATCCGATCATCCTGGTGGTTAATAATAATTTTCCTGCTAAAACTGTTCCTGAATTAATTAAATATGCGAAAGAAAATTCTGGGAAATTAACCTTTGGTCATTCAGGTTACGGGGGCGGCACCTATCTTGCTGGTGAACTTTTTAAAATGCAGGCTAAAGTTGATATCCGCGATATTCCATACAAAGGGAGTGCTCCTGCTATGGCGGATTTGCTTGGCGGTCATGTCGATATGATGTTTAGTGATGCCCCTACTTCCATGCAACACATACTTGCCAATAAATTAAAGCCTCTTGCTATTTCTAGCTCTGGTCGATTAAGCCAATTACCTAACCTTCCTAATTTCACGGAAGTAGGACTGCCGAACTACAACGCCTACTCTTGGGGTGGCATTTCTGTAAAGAACGGTACTCCACCTGAGATTGTTCAAAAACTAAACCTTGATATTGTCAAAATACTCAATGACCCACAAGTGAGGGAGCAGTTCGCAAAAATTGGGGCAGAACCGCAACCAAGCACTCCTCAACAATATGGTGCATTTATTAATGCCGAAATTTTAAAATGGGCTGACATGGTCAAGCTTGGCAAAATTAAAATTGATTAAGGATTTATTTTGAATAAACGTATCGGTATCATCGGTGCTGGCATCGGGGGATTAACTCTCGCGGCACTATTGCAAAAAAGAGGTTTTGAAGTGTCAGTATTTGAACAAGCAACGCGATTTGCAAGGGTGGGCGCTGGTATTCAACAGAGTGCTAATGCGATCAAAGTATTACGTGATATTGGCCTAGAAGAACATCTTCGCTCAATTGCCTTTTGTCCGCAAACTTGGAATAATCGCGAATGGGATACTGGCGCAGTTAAATATGAATTACCCCTAGGTTCTACCTTTGAAGAAAAATATGGGGCACCTTATTTTTTATTACATCGCGGCGATTTACACGCCGCTATTTTATCTAAAGTAAATAGCGATTCTGTTCATCTACAAAAAAAATTAGAGCACTACAAAATAAATAACGGTATCGTTCAATTAACATTTGAAGATGGGACTACTCACGAAGTAGATGCCTTAATCGGCGCTGATGGCATTCATTCAAGAGTTCGAGAACAAATGCTTGGCGCTGACAAGCCTCGTTTTACTGGTCGCGTCGCGTATCGAACCACTTTCCCAGCCTCACTCATGAACGGCTACAGCATCGATGACTGTACTAAATGGTGGGGTATAGATCGCCATATTGTTATTTATTATGTGACTCCAAAAAAAGATGAGATTTATTTCGTGACAAGCGTTCCTGAACCTGAATGGAATAATGAGTCATGGTCTGCAAAGGGTGATTTGAGAGAACTTCGTAACGCCTTTAACGGGTTTCATGAGCAAGTACAAAAAGTTTTAGCGGCCTGCCCCGATGTTCATAAATGGTCCTTGTATGAACGTGATCCACTTCCTACTTGGCGCGATCAACAGGTCGTCTTGCTTGGTGACTCATGTCACCCAATGGTTCCCTATATGGCTCAAGGAGCTGCCATGGCCATTGAAGATGCCGCTGTTCTTACGAGAGTATTAGAAAAGCAAGAAAATATCCCAGAAGCATTTAAACAGTTCGAGTCTTTACGTAAAGAACGAACTTCAACAGTGCAACTAACTTCTCATAAAAATCAATGGATGAGTAAACGTACAGATTCTGATTGGGTTTATGGTTATGATGCTTGGGGAATCAATATCTCATCTTCTTAACAATGCTAGCCAAGGATGGTCTTGCTATGAATGTCGACCTAGATAAAAAAGAGATCGTGCCTTAAGAATTCGATAAGGCACGATTTAAAATAAAGCGTATTTCTTTACTAAGCTCACTAGGTGTCATACCAATCGGACCACAACCTTTTCCAATACAAGAATCCCCTGCTAAAGCATGGATTTCAACAGCTAAACAACAGGCTTGCCATGGTGTTAAATGATGAAACAAGGATTGGGCCACCAATGAACCAATCGCCCCAGCTAAAACATCTCCCATCCCTGCACAGGCCATTCCAGGGTTTCCATCAAAACAAGTCTGTATCGGTTCGGACTTCATGCCAAGAAGCGTCTTATGCCCTTTGAGGATCACGATGGAGTTATACATTTCAATCAGTTGATGTATCGCATTACTCCTATTCTTTTGAATATCTTCACATGGCACATTGAGTAAGCGACTAGCTTCTCCTGGATGAGGCGTGAGTATCGTTGTCCAGAATCTTTCATGGATAAGTTCTGTGAGCTCAGGATGACTAGCCAGAAGATTAAGTCCATCGGCATCAATCACTAAGGGCGCATAGTATTCAATTGAAGCGAGTAGCCATGCTTTAGAAATATCATTTTGTGCAAGGCCTGGCCCGATGACGATAACGTCAGGTTTGATTTTTTTCAGGAGATCTAGTGGAGCAAGTGTCTGTGAACTATAAATCATTAATTCCGGATATTGTGGAATCAGGTGGGGAAATGCTGGGTCTAGGGCAATCATCTTCACCCAACCCGCGCCACTATAAAGTGCTCCTAAGCCAGCCAGAATGATTGAACCTGACATCGAACTTGAGCCACCAATGATGAGCACTTTGCCAGAATGACCTTTATGGTCGCTCTCATGACGGGTTAAGCTTTTCGCAAGATGTAGGGAATTAAGACGATTCATGATCTAGAAGGGATGGAGTAAGCATTGAACTTATTCTATCGAGCCTGAAGACCTAAGTATTGATGTATATCAAATCATCTATAGCTAATTTAAAAGAAGTTAACTAATTACCAAAAGCAACGTAAAGCCCCTTGCTTTAGCTATGGGGAGTAGTCAGTTGTATTTATCCAGCAATCTTGTGAAGCTCATCAAGATCAATCAGTTTCAGATGTTTTTGTTTGATTTGAATGAGGCCAGCTTCTGAGAGCTTAGAGAGAACTCGGCTAACCGTTTCAATTTGAATTCCTAAAAAACTACCAATTTCTTCACGCCCCATACTTAAATCGAACTCAGTTGAGTTAAGGCCCCTTAGAGCCCTTCTTTCAGATAAATTAACAAAGAAACAAGCCATTTTTTCTTCTGCACTCAAACTTCCAAGTGTTAAAAGGTGTTTTTGGTCATTGGTAATTTCATGATTCAGAATTTGATATAGATGAATTTGTAGTGACGGAATATCTAATGCATATTTTTCAAATTGGGAAAACTTCATTACGCAGACTTCACTTGCTTCAAGAGCAACAGCTTGCGTTTGGTATTGTTTGCTACCCACGCCATCAAGTCCTAAAAATTCACCAGGCAAATGAAATCCTAAAATTTGACCTCTACCATCGGGAAGAGAGATTTCCGTCTTAAATGATCCGTGTCGAATACTAAAAATAGACTCAGAGTGGTCGCCTTGACGATAGATAGCGTCACCTTTATTCAGTTGAATCTTTTCAGAGACCAACTGATCTATTTCAATAATTTCTTTTGGACTTAAGCCTAAGGGGAGGCAGAACTGTGCCATGACACATTGAGAACATTTGCTATGGTTAGGCAAGTTTTTCATGAATCCCTTTTTTTCTAATCATATCATTCATTTTAAATGATGTGGGTTTGATGTGTGTCAGTGTAATTCTCCAAATAATTCGATTTCAAAATGATAATTCGCGTCTAAATAGCGACCCAAAATGTCGAATCCCAAAGGTGAGCATAGATTCTGGTTTTGCAAAAACCACAAGATGGCCTCTTTGGGTCATCTTTAAATCAGTATGAGGTTCAACAGAAAACATAACTCGATAGTAAGCGCGATCAGTGATTGCTTTTTGATCAACAATTTTTGCGACTACAGTGCCACCCATTTGAGTGGCGTAAATATGATCTGTAAGAACTTTAATAGGTGTTGGATCAATTGAAATCAACTTAAGATATTGAACTTGATTGCCAGCAGTTTCCGGGAAAAAACTTCCCCGGTTGCCAATAGACAGTCGCGTGATCTCCTCTTCCGGGAAATAGGCCTCAACCAACCAATCTTTGGCATTCACTACGACTCCTAATTTAGCCCCCTTACCCATCCAGTCTCCTTCTAGCAAATCTGGAAAGAGTTCATAGTATTTTCCTGAAAATGGTGCCTTTGGACTCAACTGTGCCTGAGCCACCTCCAAAGAAAGCACCTCTTGTTGAGCCATTAAATATAATTCAATATTTGACTGTAGATTCATTCTTAAATCAGTATCAAATGCCGCAGAACTGATCTTCCAACTATAGAGTTGTTCTTGTTGTTTAGCGATTGCTAAAGCTTTATCGAGTTCTGGGGAGCTTAATTGGGTTATTGGTTGACCCTCGTTAATAGAGTTACCATGAGCTGGAAGTGCCACCAGAAGTTTGGAGGCTTCGGGGGCATAAATATAGTATCGCAACTCCGGCTTCAGAATTCCCGCCTCGCGGACTCTAAAATCAAAAGGGAAACAAATGATGAATAGGATAAGAAATAAGACAAATAAAAGACGATGCCTCTTTGGGTTTGCATTAATTTCATCTTTTCTTTTTAGCCAAATCACTATTTCAGAATAAATTGGTAAAGCAATAAACCAAATAATCTCAATCAGAAATAGCACTATCCCTACTACTTTGATAAAAAAGTGATAGACCAAGAAAGCAATCGATAAGAATACCGTGAGGCGGTAGATTCCAGTTATCCATGCAAACATAATTAAAAATTTCTGTAGACTTTTAGGGAAATGTTCTGGTGGAGGATCGTCAAATCCAAATAGATGTTTTCTAAAATTCCAGCGCGCGAAGGAAAATGCACGTGTATGCAGGTTGCTAATTTTCAGATAATCAGATAGCGCATAGTAACCATCAAAACGCATGAAGGGGCTAATATTCACTAATAAAGTATTAATCCAGGTTGTTGTTGCTAATATGTAAAATATATTTTTAAGTACTCCTGGGGGCATGATTCCCCACAAAAATAGTGCCCACACCGCTACGATAAGCTCTGCAGCCATCCCAGCCATGTCAATATATAAACGAGATTCACGATCTTTTAGTTTCCAAACATCATTGGTATCGGTATACGCCAGTGGCATCATGACTAAAAATGCCACTCCCATAGTGGGCACGCGACAGCCCATACGCTTAGCTGTAAATGCGTGTGCTAATTCATGAATTATTTTGACAAAGATGATTGCAATAAAGTAGGCGATAAACCCTTGCCAGCTAAACATATCCAAAAAGGTCGCGGAAAAAACATCAAAATGACGATAAAATAGGTAAAGGCCAATTACTGCAACAGCGGCAGTAAATTTATAAAATAAGGCACTGTAAAAAAATTGTACTTTTTCGACGTTTCTTTCTAACCACCCGTCCGTCTGAATAAGTGGAATTCTAAAAAACAAATAGTTATGTACTAACCAACTCCAAAAAGTAGACTTCTTTTGCTTTACTTGCTGATTGAGAAACTGAAGGCCCTCATTTCCATCTAACAGAATAAGTTCATTCGTCAGCAAAAATTGAATGATTGCCTCATAATCACTCTCATCAACATTGAGTGTCGTTTGTAGATTTATCGCCTCGATAATGAGTTGTGGCTCAGGTATTTCCCAGCGTGACAAAAATTCAAAGGTAACCCAATCAATCGAAAAAAATAGGTTTCTTAACGAGTCATGAATGACCCATTGTGGAGATCCATCGAAATTTGCGGCACTTTCATGTAGATCTAAATCATCTCGCAATAAAGGATGCGCCATTTAGATACCTATGAATTGCCGAATTTGCGCCAAGGGTTTACGTAGCACCCAATAAATCGCTGGCACATATGCTCCAGATACCTTCAGTGTACCTTTGAGCCCTAAACGTGGGGAGGATTCACTCTTTGGAATATTTGCCCTAAGCCGATATCCATATTGACCATCTGGGAGTTGTACAGGCTCATAGGTGATGTATTTTACGTAACCGGTGATCGCGCCAAATGGGTTCGGATTGAGATAAAGCTTCACTCTTGCCCCTTGCTTGATATCTATCATATCTGAAAGAGATATCCATGCTTGAATAGCTACATCGTCAGGATCTGCCAACATCATAATTTTCTCACCAATAGCAATTGGCTTTCCAATCTGATCTGCAGGGTCATCAAAAATAGCCCAACCATCAAATGGCGCAGTTATAACGCTTCTCTGTGCCAAACCTGCCAAGTATTGATATTCAGCCTTTTTTTCATTTGCTTTTGCCTGTATGACGGCTAAGTTAACTTTTTGCTTTGAGTCTGCTAATGAGGCTATCGAGGTTTGGCGATATTCTGCTTCAGCGCTCATATAGGATTGTTTAGCACCTTCTGCTTTAGCTAGCAAAGCTGCATTGTCATAACTAAATAAGTTTTGTCCTTGTTTTACTAAACTATTTGGCTCCACATAAAACTTATCTAATACCCCATCGATAGGTGCACGTATAACCACGGGCTGTTTCGCTACAATCTCACCGGGGGCAATAATAGTAAGTCTTACTGGTAAGAAAATCAGTAAGAATACAATTGTCTTCCATCGAAATGATTTATCTGACGCAAAGCGTTGCTTAAATTTGATCCAATTATGATAATAGGCGGCTAAAGAAAATAGTTTTTTATAGCCGCCAGCCATAAAACCATACAAAAACTGTTTTAAGGTCTTCCATATGTTTGTCAATTGCGAAGGAGTTCGCTCACGCATTTGTAATAAAGACTCTGAAACCTTACCAAATAAACCGTCATGATTTTGATGAGGCGTTTCTTCAATAATACGTAAGCTTAAAACCCAACTATTAAGCCAAAAATCAATTGCGGCAACTTCCTCCTTACCAAATGACTCAGATCTAAATAGCAACAAATAGCTGTATCCCTGTTCCTTGTCTGCCTGTATCGGAACAACCAGTAAACCGGGCGGGAACCATTGTTGATATCCATCAGACCATTGCTTTGGTAAAGATGAAAAATCAATTTGTCCGGCGAAATGATCATTGTGAAGATAGTTGATAAAGGTTTTAAGCCAAATCAACATTGGGGCATTTCCATCCAACTCTGAAAGACCAGACGCCGCTACAAACCCCCTGCCTTCTCTATAGAGAATTGCTTGTCGGTAAGAGACTAATTGCTTGGTTAAATTCACTAATAAAAAATAAAGCTCAGGAGAAGAACTACTCTGCTGAGCCTTATTAATAAGATCGAATACGGCACTTAAGTTGGGCTTCGGTCCGGTGGAGGATTGGTCTGGATCAATAGGTTCGCTCATTGAGTCACCTTGGGTTGCTCTATATTGACCTTTCCACTCATACCCGGTGATAACTCACTATTTTGGCTACGAATATAAGCAACTATTTTTATGGATTGACTCACTGCATCTGTTTTAGAGCCAATCGACCTGATACTCGCCACATAATCTTTATTGGTTTCATCGATATGAATAGAAATAGGCGTGTCTAGGTTTAACCAAACAAGCCATTTTGATGGCACCAAGAACTCGAGCTCCATTTCAGAAGCATCCAAAACATCCAATAATGCTTGACCAGGCTGTACATATTGGTCATCCCTAGCTTTTTGTTCGGCAATACGTCCATGAAATGGTGCTCGTATTGTGCATTTATCTACCGTATTAATAATTGAAATATATTCCGAGCGCGCTTTTTCAGATTCAGCAAAACTATTTTCTAGCTCTATTCTGCCAATAGCATCAAGTTCATAAAGACCTTTATGGGCCCTATACATTTTTTCAGTGGCCTCTTTAGATGCTTTAGCCTTGATCAATTGCGCATTTTGGAAAACACAGTCTAATACGACTAAAGGCTCACCCTTTTTAAAGCTATCGCCTTCTCTTCGTTTAAATCTTTCAATGCGCGCGGGAATCTCTGCAGACAACGTGGTATATCTCAAGGGCTGGAGTTGCGCTCTAATTTCAACGCTATTATTTTCTGGCTGATTAGTTGGCGGGCTTATCTCTCTGGGGGATGATTGAGTGACTACAGAATCTCGCTCATAAGTATCAGAATCAAAACTACCGTAGATAGAGTAAATAACAGAAGCCACCAAAAGAACAATACCAATTTTTTGGTATTGTTCTTTAGTTACTTTATGAAATTGAGGTAACTTCATATCACAAAAGTCCTCCGTTATTTACGGCCATACTGCAACATTTCAATAGGTGCAGTGACACTAGTCTTCACTGACTCTGCTGGCAATTCCTTAGGAACCCAATCCTGTAATGCAGCACCCACTTGCTTTGATAATTCCTTTAGGGGAACTTTAGATATGTCACCAGCAACAATTTCTTGACCCAAGGTAGACCGTAACTTGCCTTCGGCATTGTAGACTTGCGATAAGGCTTGGTACTTACGTAACAAGCTAAGAATATAGCCAGTACTATAAATCACATGCTCCAACCTACTCTCTACTTCAGCCTCCATCTTTAGGGTGGAGATATCATTTAATTTTTTATCCACCGCCAAGAGAGATTCATTTCTTTGCATCGCTTGGTAACTATTGTCATATTGCAAGCGAGCGATATGGACCTGAGTCACTAGGTTCATAAGAACTGCTGATTTCTTCTTGTCATAGAGGCTCTCAGCATTTTCCATCGCGGATATTTGGCCAGGAATAGATAAAACATTCAGTAGGTTCCAACTAACTTGCACTGCAGCATCTCGCCAAGTACTATTTACTAAGTAAGAATTGGAGTTATAGTTATTACCGACGTTAAAAGATATCCCAGGAAATAAACGCAGCATATTTTTCTTGATATCATCTTTGGCTATGCGCGCTGTATAAATCTGCTCTCTAAGCTCGGCATTATTTGCAATAGCAATATCTTCTAACTCATCCATAGAAAACTTGATTTGCTTGGGGGAAAGGACTGAACTATCTGGCTTAGCAAGCTTATAACTGACGCCAGGTCGAATATTCATATAAGATGCCAACTCATAACGCGCAGTAGACAACTCTTGCTGAATAGCTTCTAACAAGCGGATATTATCTAAAATAGTTTTTTGAATTTTAAGAATCTCTGTGGGACTTCGCAACTTCAGCCTCTCAGCTCTTCTGGCCTTATCGAGAACGATCTCACTTTCAGCGATGGTCTCTTTTGCAACAGATTCTAAAATCTGCGCTGCATAAGCACGTAAATAAGCAGTCCGAATATCCTGTGTCAAATTATGCATCGCACGACGCCTTCTCTCTAGGGCAATCAACATGCGATCGCCTTGCTGACGTGCATTGTAATAACTAGCTCCAAAATCTAAAATATTCCAACTTAATGCAAAATTAGTTGACCAAATCTGACGATCGGTACTGAGGTAGGTTTGCGGTGTCGACTGACCAGTTTGGGGATTAACAGAATAGTTAATTAAATCGTTATTTCGCGAGTAATATCCAGATGTGCCAACAACCTTAGGCAACATCTCAAGAGCAGCAAGGCTTTGTTGGTCGGTTGCAAGAGCCTCTTCGTATTGCTTTACCTTGAAGTCAAGATTATATTTAAGGCCTCGTGCGATTGCCTCATTAAGATCAATCGTTGCGCCAATTGGTTCAATGTCTTTTTGCATACTAACGAGATCTAGCTTCGATTGCGTTAAAAGTGCATTATTGTCAATAGGTCTTATACCAACAGAGCAGGCGGATAATCCTATGGCAAGAATGGCAGCCAAACTGATTTTTTTAATTAAAAATGTTGTATTCATTATTATTTGATTTAGATGGAATGGAGTTCGTCTTTTGCTTGATACAACTGTTGATTAAATGATTTTTTTATGTTTGTATTTAAGTTCGAATCTTCACTCATATCTATACCTAATTGAGTGTTACTGATGTTTTTTAGAGAATATGTCTGATGCTGAGTAGCAAATAACTTTTCAAGCAGCGCACTTGTTTGCATCTTGTGCAGCTTATCAACTAAACGAATACCATTTTTGCTAATTTGTTTATAAACGATTGTCTCGTGACCATTCATGTCGATGAAGGTTACTTTTACTGTTACACCATCTATTATTTGTTCTGCGATCTGTGCAAACACAAATACGCGTCCTTCATTATCAATCTTTATCCAATCCGGCAATGGCGCACCATCAGTCGAGACGACTTGAATTATTTTGCCTGAGTTGATAAAGCCCAAGCTTATATAGTCAGTAATTTTCTGATCAAAACTTGACTTCCATGATTCCTTAAAGCTTTTGGTATAGGTTGTTTTTTCATCAATAGTACTAAATTCTCGAACTGAATATTGTATATTTTCAATAACGCTAGACAACTCTAATCCTTCGCCATAGAACAAGGCGTTGCTAACAAGTTTAGAAGTCATACTCTTATTAGGATCCACAAACATCAGGGGTCTATATTCATCACCCCCAATAACGGTTGCAATTTTCCACTGGGTAGCTAAATGAACTTCCTCTAACCGATAGCTCATTGAGAGCGGATGATACGTATTTTCGATGCTTGTTGTAGTAGCACTTGAAATGATTACCTGACTGTATACGGGCACTCCTGGATCAAGGATATTACCTAAAGCCAGATTATCATCTCCAAAGGCATTATCAGTCAGCATAATCTCAACAGCAATGATTTTTCCACCAGAAGTAATAAATCTTGCTCCATCACCTCCTGGGGTACGTTGCGTAAAATCATACCAGCCGGCTTGGTTGGTATTGGTAATATGAACACCATCCAGAGTAACTAGGTCAATATGAGCATTCAAATAACTCTGTATCGTATCGGTAGATAAATACTTCATATAAGCGTTAAATCCATCTGCAGGTATATCTGATCTTGAAATATCAATCACAACTTGGACTTGTGTCCCCACTCGAGATGTATTGATATCTTGGAAACCCACAGAAGTATCTTGCGGAAGGATCGTGAAAACGATTGGATCCCATACTGTAGATATCGCCATATTCGGATCAAGGGATATTGGCTTAGGAATATAGTCAGTCGAAGCCTTATCAACTAAATCACTATGTACTACGGAGATATTCGAAATAACTGCAGAGGAATCTACAACATTAGAAGAATTTGTTACAACCATTGATATGATTGAATGTGGTGATGGCGGTGTTACGTTAATAATTCCATCATAGGCAGAAGCAGCAACAAAGTTTTGATTACTCACCCATGCTAGACTTTGCAATTTGACTGCTTGGTTAGTAAAGTTTCCAACTCTATTCCCTACAGAATCCTCAATTACATTCCCACTAACATTATTGTAATCAAGGGTAACTATATCACCAGATAAAACAGGTGTATCAATAGTAACAATCAGACTTTTTGAGCTAGCATTTAAAGAAACAGCAAGAACATTTCTGCTTTGTCCGTTCACCCATACCTTGTAATCACGTGCAGTTGGAGTGCTAGAGTTAGCATCTAAGCCAGTCCATGAATAATCTAACTCTATGTAAGCGCTATTAATCGTCGCTGAAATTAATATTGGACCTGTTCTATCTAGTCGAATCATGAGATCACCAGAATCGACTGAATTATTTCCAGCCTGATCTACTACAATAGCTCTTAAATTCTTGAGGCCATCTGAACCTAAATCAGAAACCGTAACATCGGCATGATGATTGCTTAGATCACTAGCTGTTAATAAATAACTAGCAATTTGGGTTCTACTAGAACCCGAGATGAGATAAATGATAACTCTATCATTCTCAAGCGGCGCTGCGGAGCCTAAACCATTTAAATCAACTCGAATACTTGGGATATTAATATTAGTCCTACTGTCCCCAATCACTCCTGAATCAGAAACTAAAGCCAAACTAATATTAGGTGCGTCAGGTGCGGTAGTGTCACCTACTAAATTAGTTACTATTTGATCAGTAAAATCAGCCGCAAGATTACCAGCAATATCAATCAATGCATTAGTATCGAGGCCAGCAGCGTAGCTCACCTTAATGTTAATGTCTGCAGGAGTAACCCCAGAAGCTAAGGTCAAGGTCACAGTGGAATTCATGCTATCCACCGTTACACCACTAACGCTCACTGAGGTATTACCAACCCCCTTTGTCACCGTAAAGTCACTCGCGGAGGGCGCCGTAGCAAACATCCCCGAGCCAATCTCTGTATATGTCAACGTTAAGGTGGTGTCTAAGACTCCAGCAGTGATGAGGTTGGGTGCTACGGTATCCACTTTTG
>CANFUO010000057.1 GCA_947450225.1 Burkholderiaceae bacterium
GCTTACGAGATGCGCAATACCTTGTCCGCTTCTGCACCTGCTTTAGATGAGCCGCTGGCCCAGCGAGCAAGTCTTGGGGAAGTTAATGCCATGATGGACCACTTAAAAGAAGGTTTGGAGGCAATTGATTTTTTAAATCCCGCACATCCAAAAAAATTAATGGATCGCCTGCGTGCGCTGTTTGATCGCGCAGGCCTCCAAGAGGAAGAAGTGCTCATTTTGCGAGGGGTCGCTAAGCAAATGTTACTGAAAAAGGACAAAGGATTTAAACTATAGAGATGTCATTACATTTTTTTGAAACCGTAGATTCGATTATTGCTCGTGATCCTGCCGCGCGTAATCGTCTTGAGGTAATTACTTGTTATCCTGGCTTACACGCGATTTGGGTGCACAGAGTCACGCACTGGCTGTGGAATGCAAATCTCAAGTGGCCAGCGCGTTTTCTGGCGCACTTATCGCGCATCATTAATGGTATTGAAATCCATCCCGGCGCAATCATTGGTAAGCGTGTATTTATCGATCATGGTCTTGGTACTGTTATCGGTGAAACAAGCGAAATTGGTGATGATTGCACTATCTATCAAGGCGTGACTCTGGGTGGTACTTCTCTTTATAAAGGTGCAAAACGTCACCCGACCCTGGGTCGTGGGGTGGTGGTCAGCGCTGGCGCTAAGATACTTGGTGGTTTTACGATTGGGGACTTTGCCCGGATCGGCTCTAATGCTGTGGTACTAAAGGCTGTCCCTCCGAATGCGACTGCTGTAGGTATTCCGGCGCGTGTTATCCGTGCTGAATTACCCTCCGAGGCTACTGAAGCTTCGAAAGATAATTTTTCTGCTTATGGTATTACTCCAGAGGCTGATGATCCTGTATCTTTAGCTCTCAAAAGCTTGATCGATATCACTTTAGAATTAGAAGCTAAAGTCAAATCCTTAGAACACCAAGTACTGAACAATGTCGATGATCGTGAAGACTCTAAGGAACATATGAAGGATATTAACCAATTGAAAAATTGGTTGAAAGACTGATTGTATGCAGGATTCTTTTGCTGGTCATTCACCTGCGATGCAACAATTTTTACGTATCAAGGCAGAAAATCCTCACGCACTTTTGTTTTTTCGGATGGGAGATTTTTATGAGCTTTTCTTCGAAGATGCCCAAATTGCTTCCAAAATACTAGACATCACCTTAACGCAACGGGGTCAATCGAATGGCGCCCCTATTAAAATGGCGGGTGTCCCTTACCACTCTGCGGAACAATACTTAGCAAAACTGATTCAAGCGGGTCAAAGCGTGGCTATTTGTGAGCAAATTGGTGATCCTGCTACGAGTAAAGGCCCTGTTGATCGCAAGGTCATGCGGATTTTAACGCCGGGAACTGTCACTGATAAAGCACTGCTGTCTGAGCGGCAAAATAATAGTTTATTAGCTCTGATAGTGCATCAACAAACGGTTGGTATTGCTTGGTTGGTAATGGCGAGTGGCGAATTACGGATGGCGCAATTTCCGCGCTCTGAACTGTTGCAACATCTTGCCCGTATCGCCCCTCATGAATGGCTGTGCTCTCCAGAGCATGCGCTAGCTCTAGCGGATGCATTACAAGATCTACCCTATTTACAAGCACCAAATACGGAGCAAGTTCCTGCATGGGTATGGCAATTAAAAGACGGCGCTGCGCGTCTCACAGACACTTTAGGTATTCCTGATGTTTCGGTCTTGGGGATTGATGAAAATCATCCGATGGAACTGGCTTTGCAAGCGGTTGGGGTTTTATTATCCTTTGCTGCCTATACCCAGGGCCTAGGCTGGACTGGCAAAATACCGCATATTCAATCTTGTCAGATTGAGAGTAATGATCTGTATATTGGGATGGACGCGGCTACGCGCCGAAACCTTGAGTTAACGCAAACACTGCGTGGTGAAACAGAACCGACGCTATATTCATTACTAGACGATTGTGCAAGTCCGATGGGTAGTCGGTTACTGCGTCATTGGGTCCATCACCCGATCCGCTCTCAACAAGAAGTTCGGCAACGGCATGAAGTCGTTGCACGTTTTTTAGATCTGCCTTTTGTCTATCAGGAACTGCGTGGTCAACTGCAACGTATTTCTGATATTGAACGGATCGCTTCTCGAATTGCTCTAAAAAGTGTTCGCCCGAAAGATCTTGCTAGTTTGCGCGATACTTTAGAAGCACTGCCTGAGCTGCGCCGAGTCTTACAAAGTCTTGGGGATAATTGTTTACTGATTGAGCAACTGTGTGCGGGTCTGCATATGGAAGAGGATTTACTGCTTCTATTGCGCCGCGCAATCATGGCAGATCCCGCAAGTATGATTCGCGAAGGTGGTGTGATTGCTCATGGCTATCATCCGGATTTAGATGAACTCAGAACACTTTCTGCAGATACGGGTCAATTTTTAATTGATCTTGAAACCCGTGAGCGAGCGCGAACTGGTATTCATACCCTACGTGTTGAATTTAATAAAATTCATGGTTTTTTTATTGAGGTCACGCATGGGCAAACGGATAAGGTGCCTCTTGATTATCAGCGTCGTCAAACGCTAAAAAATGCTGAGCGCTACATTACTCCTGAACTTAAAGCATTTGAGGATAAGGCGCTTTCTGCTAAAGAACGGAGCTTTGCGCTAGAAAAACAACTCTTTGAAGCTTTGATTGAAACTTTACAAGCTGATATTGTGAACATTCAGTTAATTGCCCGTTCTTTAGCGCAAATTGATGTTCTAGCGAGTTTTGCGAGTTGTGCAAAAACCTATGAATGGCATCTTCCACAATTAGTTGCAGAGTCCGTCATTGAGATCGAGCAAGGTCGTCACCCTGTAGTTGAATCCCAATTAGCAAAAAAATCACTGTCTTTTTCTGGCAATGATGCCCTCTTACATGCGCAACGAAAAATGCTGATGATTACAGGTCCTAATATGGGTGGTAAATCTACGTATATGCGCCAAGTGGCTCTCATTACAGTCATGGCTTACATTGGTAGCTTTGTGCCCGCAAGCGCGGCACGACTGGGCCCTATTGATCAAATTTTTACCCGCATCGGCGCCGCTGATGATCTGGCGAGTGGTAAATCTACTTTTATGGTTGAGATGACTGAGGCCGCTGGCATCTTACACAGAGCTACTGAGCAGAGTTTGGTGCTGATGGATGAGATTGGTCGTGGAACTTCTACGTTTGATGGTCTATCTCTTGCTTGGGCAATCGCTAAATATTTATTAGAGGTGAATCGGAGTTTTACCTTATTCGCTACCCACTATTTAGAACTTGCACATCTACCAAGCTCTTATTCGCAGTGTATCAATGTGCATTTATCGGCTATCGAACAAGGTCGTGATCTCATCTTTTTACACCAAGTCAAACCTGGCCATGCAAGTCAAAGTTATGGTCTACAAGTTGCGCAATTGGCGGGTGTTCCAAGGCCCATTATTACCCAAGCCAGAAAAAAACTCATGCAACTCGAAGCGCAAAATGATGCCGAGCAATTGCAAAGTGATTTATTCGCCATCAATCATGATGATGCCCTGCTAAGTCTAGAGGCAACTGTTCAAGAGCCTCACCCTGTGGAAATTGCGGTTCGTGAGTTAGACCCGGATTCTTTAAGCCCTAGAGAAGCTCTCGAGGCACTCTATCAATTAAAGAAATTACTGGGTTAGTGCAGCGTGGGATGATTGCTAGGACCCGGACTCATGTAGTCATCTAAATTGTCGTAGTCGGTGTCGTCGTCTTGTTCACCAATCATGAGTCCCATGGCATCTTCTGCACGACCGTTTTCAACTTCTTCACTCGAAGCCACTCGAATTTGAGTCACTTGTATCCAAAAACGCAGTGCCATGCCTGCGAGTGGGTGATTGGCATCTAAAACGACCCGGTCTTCTGCTAAATCAGTAATGGTATAGATCAACGAATCAGCATCTTCTTCATCATCTGCAGCGATAAATTCAGCGCCTTCTTCTTCATCGTCTGGACTTGGCACGCCTTCAAACTGCATGCCGATTTCCAGCGGCTCAGGAAAGCGTTCACGCTGTTCAATTCGTAACAATTCTGCGTCATACTCGCCAAATGCATCTTGAGGTTCAAGTTGAATATTGGTTTCAAATCCAATTTCCTGACCTTCAAGTAGCTCTTCAATTTTCGGAAAAGTACCTGCGTATCCACCATGTAAATAAATCATGGGATCGGCAGATTCTTCAATTAAATTGCCTTGAGCATCCGATAAACGGTATATTAGTGAAACAACGGTATTTTTTTCAATCTTCATTAAAGATATTCTACTTGAAACCACATTACATCCCCCCAACTCCACCATTTCCTCTTCCCTTAAAAGACCCATGGGCCTTGTTAGGTCAAATAAGTCCTACTGAATTCATGCGCGACTATTGGCAAAAAAAACCACTGCTAGTCAGGGGTGCGATTCCTGCCTTTGCGCAAAATCCTGAGCTCACTAGCCCTATTTCTAGTAAAGAACTGTTTGAACTTGCAAGTTATGATTTAGTCGAGTCTAGGTTAGTTAAAAGCAATCCTTGGCGACTAGAACACGGTCCTCATGCAGCAAGGTCGATTCCTAAAGTGGGTCAAAAAGATTGGACTTTATTAATTCAGGGCATGGAGGGTTGGCATCCTGCTGCTGCCAAAGTACTATCTTGGTTTCGCTTCATTCCTGATTATCGTTTAGATGATTTAATGATTAGTGTAGCCGGTCCTGGCGGTGGTGTTGGACCGCATCTGGATTCCTATGACGTGTTCTTGATTCAAATGGAAGGTCGCCGTACTTGGAAAATCCAATCCAATCCTAAGAAAGACTTTATTGAAGATCTTCCTCTAAAGATATTAGAGCAATTTAAACCTACGGATGAGTGGACACTCAATCCTGGTGACTTATTGTATCTTCCCCCGCAAATTGCCCATGATGGCGTTGCTCTGGATCCTGGAACCCAGACTTGGTCGGTTGGCTTTAGATCGCTGAGTTGGCGTGAACTGCTGCAAGAAACCCTTTGGCGCTTAGCTGACCAATTGGAAGATGATTTAAGTTTGGGCCAAATTCTCACTGATCCTCATCAACTTGCTACTGATCGCCCATCGAAAATCCCTTCTCATTTAACCCACGCCCTGAAAAATCGTTTCAATGAACTTCCTTGGCACGGCAAGAGTTTAGAGGAATTACTTGAGTTTGCCTTAGGGGAAATCTTGTCCGAACCTAAACCACAGGTGATTTTTGCGCCGCCGATGGATCTGTTGTCGGAAAATGAGTTTCGCGCCGCTTGCGTCCTCCATGGCCTGCAAGTTCACCCTCAAACCCGCTTAAATATTAGTGGTGACTATTTATTCTGCAATGGCGCAATACTGACTTTTATTGATAAAAAATCTGAGGCCTGTGAGTATTGGTTACTGTTTTCTCATCAACGAGGCTTCTTACCTAACCAATGCCGCCGGTTCCTTGCCTATCCATCGATGTTTGAACATATTTATGAAGGGTACGTTAATGGCTGGTTCGAACTAGGGGATTATGAATAATTAGGGAAAACTCTAGGTGAGTCATTCTTTTTAGATATAATAAATTCTGGATTGAAAAAAAGTCCAAATTAAACGATAAATACTGTTTTGATTTTACTCACATCATAAAAGGATATTACAAATGAAGAAGTCACTATTATTAGCTGCCCTGTTAGCAATGGCTGTAGCAGCTTGTAGCAAAACTGAAACTCCTGCTCCTGTTGCTCCTGTTGCTCCTGCTGCAGAAGCTGTTAAAGATGCTGCTAAAGATGCTGGCGCTGCTGTTGTTGATGCTGCTAAAGACGCAGCTAAAGATGCTGGCGCTGCTGTTGATGCTGCTAAAGACGCCGTCAAGAAGTAATTATCCTTGCTCTTAAAAAAGCCGCTCTTATGCTTTAGAGCGGCTTTTTTATTGGTAGGTCCCAAAATACAGGGATGTTAATTCACGACGATATTGGCGGATCGAACTAATTTTCCCCACCGCAGAGTTTCTGCTTGAATAAACGCTCGAAATTCTTCAGGGCTGTCTACTTGAACAATGGCCCCTTCATTGCGTAAGCGCTCTTTAGCTTCTAATGTATCAAAAGCCATGCGCGTTCCTTGATTGAGCTTATCAATAATCTCTTTGGATGTGCCGGCTTTGACTACAACTCCATACCACTGCGTGGCATCAAAACCTTTTAATTCAGGTACACCTGATTCCGCTAACGTCGGTATTTGCGGAAGCACATCAATACGCTTTGTGCTTGACACACCAAACGGAATAACTTTCTTAGCTAAGATGTGCTGCATCAATGGGGGAGCTCCTGTCATGGTCATGCTAACTTGCCCGCCCAGTAAATCCATGACGGCTGGGGCTGTTCCTTTATAGGGTATATGCAATATATCTGTTTTTGTCACTAACTTAAAGTATTCCATCGCAATATGCGCAGCTCCACCACTTCCGCCTGAACTATAGGTTAACTTGCCAGGATTTTGGTGCGCGTAATTAATTAATTCTTGGATGGTTTTAAAGGGTTGATTGGGGTTTATGACAAAGATATTTGGCACGATGGCTATCCGGCTAATCGGTGCAAAATCTTTAGTAGGGTTATAGGATAAATTTTTGAACAAGGACGGATTCACTGCCAAGGTTCCTATATGTCCCATAAAAATCGTATATCCATCTGCTGGGGATTTTAATAATTCATTGATGGCGATTTGGCCACTTGCCCCCGCTTTGTTTTCAATAATGACCGGCTGTTTCCATATTTGCGTTAATTTTTCTCCCAGCATCCGTGAAAAAATATCAGTCGATCCTCCTGGTGGAAACGGGACGATGATTCGAATCGGCTTTTCGGGATAACTCGGTTGTGCCATCACCACGGTTGACAAGGTGATGCATATACATCCCAACACAACAGATACCCACCTACATAATGCTCGCATGCTAACGTCCTTATAAATTATGTTTTTTGCAGCTTTTTTAACCACGGCTTTGGATTGCCTTCATACACGGAAGGCCCTAAGCGAAAGTGTTGGGCTTCTTTAAAGGTAAACACTGCGGGCACATCTTCACTGTACAAACGATCTCCTTTGGGCAATCCCCCATTGATCGCCACCTGGGAGTGGAGTGGTCGCCCTAAAATCTCCGAGAGTCTGGTGGAGGCTTCAATCAAGCCATCCAGTGATATACCTGTGGGTATTCCTAAGGTGTCTAACAGGTGCACAAAGTCTTCTGTTGGTATCATGCCTGTAGCTTGTCCATTACCGCAGTAGGGACAGCCTCCAATCCCTCCAAGGGATGTATCAGCAATTAAGGTATGGCGATGATCTAAGCCTCGAATCGCTTCATACATCGACAACATGGCTAAGCCGCGCGCATTATGAAGGTGTAGTCTGAAGTCAGTAATGCTGGGGAATAGTTTTTGAATAGCGCTAATATCCTGTGCTACTGCGGTCGGCGTGTTCCAAGCCATGGGATCTGCCATATCAACTCGCGTCACTGTAATGCCCTGTTGTTGCCATGCCTCATATTGCTTGCTTAACAACCCCATCCGCGTGGCGTGCGTAAACTCTCCAGAAAAATTGGAGCCCCAGCCTGCACTTAATCCAATACCACCTTCTTTTAATCCTTGCGCTTTACTGATTTCTATTGCCCCTTGCCAACTGTGTTCTTGCTCTTCTAAGGTCCGGTTGGTGTTGCGTTGTATAAAAATAGGACAGGCATGTAAATGCGTCGCATGGATGGGCTCAATCGCTAGTGGGGGGGCATATTCCAAGCGCTCCAATCGGCCACGCTCATTGAGTGCTAAAACAAAATAAGATACACCCGGTTTTTCTTTTAAACGCTTTACAAGCTCTAGAGAGTCAGCCATTTGCGGACTCCATTTTGGATTGACAAATGCGCCAACCACAATCCGGTTTAATCCAGCACTCACCATCATGTCTAAAAGTTCTAGTTTTTCTTGAAGAGTGACTCCTTCTCGCTCAATCTGTAATCCATCTCTGAGCGTTTCATCTGTAATCTGTACTTTGGGATAATTTGTCATGATTTTTCCTTTCTTATCGATTCTTCCAGATCGGTGTGCGCTTTTCTAGTCTGGCTGCAATGCCTTCTTGTCGATCTTCACTCAGGTAGGGATTCATTCCCGGATCTTGACGCAGTGCCGCTGCTACCGGCATATTTAATCCTTGCAAGGCTACTGCTTTGACTCTTCGTACTGAGATCGGTGCATTATTTGCAATTTGACGCGCAAGCTTCAGGGCTTCTTCTAATACTTGGTCCTGCGAAACTAAACGGTTGATTAATCCTAGTTCATTTGCCCGTGATGCAGAGATATACTCCCCTGTGAGTAAAATTTCTAAAGCCTGGGTGGCACCAATCAGCCTTGGCAATATCACTGATCCAAAATTCGCACCCATGCCAATTTTTACTTCTGGCAAACCAAATAATGCGTCTTGATGGGTTACTCTTAAATTACAGGCCAGAGCTAGCTCAAAGCCTCCAGCTACTGCACTGCCATTGATCGCGGCAATCGTCGGCTTTTTCGTTTCATAAACGACTTCAAATAAATTACGCTCCAGTCGCCTCATCGGTGTTCGAAACGCAATACCCGCCTGGTCATTTTGATGCATATTTTTGAGATCAGCACCGGCACAAAAAGCGTCCTTACCGGTGCCTGTAATCATCAACACCCGAATCGCGTCATCATCTTCTGCATCTAATATCGCGTTCATCATTTGCATTTTTAATGATTCTGATAGCGCGTTACGTCGTTGTGGTCGATTCATCCGTAATATTCTGATAAAGCCATCATCTTCTATGATTAACTCGTCGTCTGTTTGCTCATTATTGGTCATTTTTATTACCTCTCTGCCCTTCATCTTGTACAGCTTGATTTTGTATCGCCTGTTCAATTTGTGTTTGACTAAAGCCAAATTGTTGCATAATTTCTCTGGTGTTTTCACCTAATCTGGGCGCTGGCAAAAACTCACTGCGCATCCCACCAGAAAACTGATTGGTTAAACCAATTTGCTTGATAGTCCCTTCACTGGGATGTTCTATATCTTCCAAAAAACCTACGTCTAATAAGTGTGGATCTGTTAACAAGTCTTCTAATGAGTTATACCGCATGCACGGGATATCACTTTTCTCAAAGATCTCAATCCACTGGGCTGAGGTCTTGGTTTGCAGCGAGTTTGACCGAAGTTCGTAATAGGCTTCACTATTTTTAGTGCGCACGGATACATTAGAAAACCTGGGATCTTCTTTTAACTCAGGTCTTCCAATCGCTGCAAAAAACGCAAAGGCTTGTGCATCGGTGTTTGGTGAAATAGATATATACCCATCAGCAGTTTTTGCTGGTCGATTGTTTTTATCAAGTACGCGAGCATCACCAATCGGTCCAATCGGCGGCTCAAAGCTCATGCTACCCATATGCTCTCGTAATACAAATGCAGCCGCTGTTTCAAACATGGGTATTTCAAGTAACTCGCCAACTCCCTGTTGGGTGCGTCGATACAAGGCAAAACCGATGGCCTGTGCACTGACCAAGCCAGTGATATGGTCTGTCACAACCATGGGCACAAAACGAGGTTCGCCACTTGACTTCTCAAAGGTCCCTGCAAATCCCGCCGATGATTGAATCACTGTGTCATATGCGGGACGATTAAAGTATGATCCCCCTCTACCAAAAGCCAACATCTGGCAATAAATTAATCGTGAATTACGTGCTTGTAATGTCGCAAAGTCAAGGCCTAATTTTTCTAAAGCTCCTGGGCGCATATTGGTGATGAAGACATCCGCCTTTGATATCAGCTGATACATCACTTCTTGACCAGATGGATTTTTCAGGTCAATGCAAATAGATTTTTTATTGCGGTTAAAGTTCATGAACTTACCCGTCATACCAGGGTTTCTTGCACCTCCGCCTAACTGTCGCATCAGATCACCATCGGGTGACTCTACTTTAATCACCTCTGCACCATGGTCTGCCAAGGTTAATGAACATACAGGGCCCACCACCACCGACGATAAATCAATCACAACGATGCCGTCTAATGGCCCTTTGGCGGCTGGCGATGCCTTCTCATGCGTCGACTGCATTTCAATCTCCTTTAAGTCCCATTTGGCTAATCATCGGACCCCAACGTTTGGTATCTGTTACTAAGAACTGCGTAAACTGCTCTGGCCCATTACCGATAATTTCTGATCCATCTGCAGTTAATCTTGCCTTGATATCGGGTTGTTTTAAAACCTCAATAACTGCTCTGTGTATTTTTTTAATGATATCAGGCGGTGTTTTTGCAGACGCTATCAATCCAAACCAATTTAAAAACTCAAAATCTTTTAAACCATATTCTTGCATCGTCGGAATTTGAGGCAATGCGGGTGATCGCACTTTACTTGTTACACCAAGAAGACGTAATTTATTAGCACTCGTTAACTCCTTTGCAGTAATTTGCGCAACAAATGCAAAATCAACATCCCCGGCAGCAACTGCAGTTGCGGCTGGTGCCGCACCTCGGTAAGGTACGTGGGTGAGATTCATGCCTGTTTGTATCCGGAGCATTTCACCTGATAAGTGCCCGCCACTTCCTACGCCTGCAGAGCCATAATTCAATGGCCTAGTCTTACCAAGCTCCACTAACTCTTGATACGTTTTTACTGGTGAATTCCCACCAACCACAAGCACGAGTGGTGATGTAAGTAACATCGATATACCTGCGATGTCTTTGATGGGGTCGTAGTTTAACTTCTTAAATAAATAGGGACTCAGGGTGTGAGGGGTATAGATCAACTGCAAGGTATATCCATCTGCAGGTAGGTTGATCATGTTACTTGTGGCAATAATACCGCTGGCACCTGATCGGTTTTCAATAACCATACTTTGACCTAACACCTTACCTAGTGGCTCAGAAATAATTCTTGCATAGGTGTCACTCGATGCCCCTGGAACCGAACCAACATATAAACGAATGGATTGCGCTGGATAGGATGGTGTGGGTTGCGCTAATGCGTTAATAGGCACAAACGCAAACACAATCAGCGCCATGATAAAAGTACAGCTATTTTTTAATACTGACTTGTGAAGAACTAGCATGGGCTTTAGATGTCCGTTCGCATAATCATCAACGCCGCCTCGATCGATCTTTATAGATGCAAGTTACAAGGAAATACAAACCTACTCCCTTGTAACGTGCAATCCTTAATAGCTCACTTGCTCATCAATGATTTTGAGAATCTGTTGATCGACATCACCTTTGACGACTGTGCCATTATCTTCAAGAGCAGTCACCATCGTCGTTGTACTGTCGCCTTTAACGACGACACGATAACGCTTGGCTTTTCTGAGTTCTTCAGTTTTGGATGATTTGAATAAATTAGAGAACCATGATCCTTTGGCCTCTGGATTGCTGTCTCTGGTATTGACAAATCTTACAAAATAAATGCCTTGTGAACGATCTCTATCTTCCACGGTAAAGTTCGAGCGATCAAGCGCCAAACCTACCTCTCTCCAGGTCTTATCAAAACCTTGATTAATACTGAGTTGTGCAGCATCTGCTACTTCTGTCACTCGGGATGTTCTTGTCTTGCTCGTGGTTGCATTTTTCGCTAATTCTGACTTAGCGCTTTCATAACTCGTACCCAAATAAACCATCATTCTGGCTAACATTTCTGCTTCAAGTTCTGGATCTGATGCTCTTGCTGTCCACATACTGGATTCAGCTTGTGTGCCACCTGAGCCCACTAGTTTTTCTTCTGCCCCGCGGTGTGTGACGTAAATTTCAGTTTCAGAAATAGTATTTTTCTCTAATCGGGTGCGGAATTTATCCCTCTCGCCAGTTGAGTAAATACTATCTAGGGCTTTTCCTAAGAAACCACGAATCATGTCCTGCGGAATCTTCGCCCGATTTTCTGCCCAGTCAGTTTCCATAATCCCTGTTGATGGAGAATCTGTCACCAATAAAAATCCTGTATCTTCCCAAAATGAACGTACTTTTGGATAAACGTCATTTGCGGGTTTACTCACCACTAACCAACGTCTTTGACCATCTTTTTCTACTCGAATTCCTGCTTGAGCTGGAGTGACAGTATTTTTAGTGTCTTCTTTTTTGGCTTTTGTCGTTGCTGAGGTATATTGCGAAAGCGTCGCAGAGCCGTCAGCAACTGCGTATCGTTTATCAAGATTGGATGTCGATAAATCTGGAGGAATAGCTAAACTGGGAATCTTTTTCTCGCCCTGAGATTTGTAATCAATAGATTCACCGCTTAAGGTTGAAGTACAAGCTGTCAATACAAATAAACTACTGAGGGTAATGAGTTTGAAACTATTTGATGCAACTTTTAATTCGTTACGCATAGTATCCTAAAGGAATTAAACAATTAAACCAGCTTGTCGCAAAACATCTTGCATTGGCCGACGAAGATTTTCTGATAAAGGTGTTAATGGTAAACGAATGCCACTATCAATAATACCCATTTGATGGAGTGCCCATTTCACTGGAATTGGATTTGGCTCTATGAACATCATTTGATGTAATTTTAATAATCGAAACTGAATATCTCTCGCCTGAATTAAGTCACCACTAATAGCAGCCTGACATAATTGCGACATTAACTGGGGCGCAACATTGGCTGTCACAGAGATGTTTCCATGACCTCCCATTAACATCAAGAAAATAGCCGTTAAATCATCGCCAGAAAATAGGGCGAAATGATCGCTACCCTGCTCTTTAAGTCCGGCTAGTAATGCACTCGCACGCTCTAGATTACCAGTCGCATCTTTGAGACCAAGGATCCCTGGAACTTGCGCCAAACGCAATATCGTCGCATTATTCATATCCGCAACCGTTCTTCCAGGAACGTTATACAAAATCACAGGTAAATCAATTTTCTCGGCAATCGTTTTGAAGTGGGCATAAATGCCCTCTTGAGTGGGCTTATTGTAATAAGGTACCACTTGTAAGCTTGCGTTTGCGCCAACACTTTTGGCATATTCGGTGAGCTCAATTGCTTCTTGCGTGGAATTGCCTCCCGTACCGGCGACCACTGGAATACGTCCGTTGATGTGCTCAACTGTGATTCGAATCAGTTCACAATGCTCTTCTACATTGACAGTCGGGGACTCACCCGAAGTACCTACGATCACAATACCGTGAGTACCCTGCTCCACATGCCAATCTAATAAATGCCGTAATGCATCGAAGTCTAATGACCCGTCTGCATGCATTGGGGTAACGATGGCCACCATACTTCCCAGAAAAGGGAGCCCAGGATATAAAGATTTCATTTTCATCATAGAATTGTAGCCCAATCTCTTGTTCGTACCGCACAAATTCTCTGGATCATGGCTGGTTTTGGCTCTTCTACCATCATACTTTCAAAAGCAATGATTTTAAAGGCATTTTTCGCCATTACCACCTCCAAAAGTTCATTTTCTTTTAATAAAAAATGAGGATTTGAAGGCTTACCAAACCGTTCATTACCAAGCGCAAAAGTCTCATAAATAAAGACTCCCCCAACCGCCAATACATCAAGCAAACTACTGAGATGCGGTCGATACAAGTAATTGGTAACAATTAAGCCTGAAAACTTCTCCGCGTCGTGAGCAAAAGCAAACTCTTCAAGCTCTAAATCTGTACAACGTAATTCGATCTCTTTAGGTTGACACTGACCGTATGATTCTGCAATTGTCTGCAAGCTTGCTTGATCATGATCAATGGCTAATACC
>CANFUO010000058.1 GCA_947450225.1 Burkholderiaceae bacterium
ACTTATATTTCCAAATCCGTATCTTAACGATTGAACAGCCATTAGAACTTCCGAAAGATCAATTTGCGTGGGTGAAAATTGATGCCTGTGAACATCTAGGCTTACCCACACCCATTCGACAATTCATCAAGGACTATTTACAGATTTAACAAAATTGCGAAAGAAATCCCCTTCCTTTAGGGCGGGGAGGATGTCAAATAGCAGTGGGACTGATTTTATTGAGTTCGCGGTGGCGCTTGAGTAATGTTATGTTTTTAAACATATCATCTGCATGATGCAGACATTGTTCATATAGCTCGTTAACCATTGCAACCGAACGGTGTTGTCCACCCGTGCAACCAATACCAATCGTTAAATAACTTCGACCATCTATTTGATATTTAGGAATCCAGTAATGAATAAATTCAAAAATATCATGTTTTAGTTGTGCAAAATCTGGATGTTGTGACAAGAACTCTTGGACGGGCGCATCGTTGCCAGTCAGGTTTCGAAGTGATGGCTCATAGAACGGATTGGGCAAACAGCGCATATCAAATATAAGATCAACATCTTGTGGAATGCCATTTTTATAGCCAAATGACTCAAATAAAAGGGTGAGACCATGTACTTTTTCTTGAAGTAATTCAGTGACCCAATTCCTGAGCGTGTTAGAAGATAAATTGGTTGTATCGATATGATGACCAATGTGACTTAAGCTGGAAAGTAGTTCACGCTCGATATCAATAGCTTCAATCAAGGAGCTCTCAGACAGATTCGATGTTTGGGAGGAAAGTGGGTGACGTCTTCTGGTTTCAGAAAAGCGATTGACAATAGTGGTGGTCGAGGCATCTAAAAACAAAACAGTCAATTCATGTTCTATTTTTAATTTAGCAATAATGGTTGGAAGATTTTGTATTGAACTACCCTGCCTACCATCAATTGCAATGGCTAATTGGGAGTGATGGGAGTTGCCCATTCCTCCAACTAAGTCTTCAAGGAGATGCACTGGTAAGTTATCAATGCAATTAAATCCAGCATCCTCGAGTGCTCTAATCACCACAGATTTACCAGAGCCTGATGTACCTGTAATGATAAATAATTGCATTATTTTGAGCCTTTTGATCCAGAATCAATTTGCATCATTTCTCTTTGTCGAGATATAAAATCATCAAGAGTATTAATGCCACGTAATTGAAGAATCGTATTGCGAACCGCTGCTTCTACAAGAACGGCTAGGTTTCGGCCAGCGGCAACCTGAATTTTGACAGTTCGAATTGGCAAGCCAAGAACCTCAATAAACTGTGACTCAAGGGGAAGGCGTTCAAATTCACCTTCATTACGTCGCACCAGTTGTACGATCAGCCGAAGTTTGAGTTTGCGACGAACGGCTGTTTCACCAAAAATAGTTCGAATATCTAAAAGACCTAAGCCTCGAACCTCCAGTAGGTCACGCAAGATGCTAGGGCAACGACCTTCAACATAATCTGGACCTAAGCGTGCAAAATCAACAGCATCATCAGCAACCAATCCATGACCTCTTGAAATCAATTCAAGGCCTAACTCACTTTTACCAAGCCCAGAATCTCCAGTTAAAAGGACCCCTAATCCCAGAATATCCATAAATACGCCGTGCATGGTTATCTTTGGAGCACCTAGTTTAGTGAGGTAGAGCCTTAAGTGATCGATAACTTCAGATGCTGCTAAAGGCGTTGAAAAGAGGGGGGTGGATGAACGTTGACAATACAGTTTTAAATCATCACCAGGCTCTTGACCATCCGCCACAATTAAGCAAGGAGGGCGCATCGTCATTATGTCGGTTAATTGGTGCCGTTGTTGCGCTTTTTGCAAGCGCTGCAAATATTGGATTTCAGGTTCACCACATACCTGTAGTCGACTTGGGTGAATTAAATTCAGGTGGCCCACTAGATCAGATGAAGATGAAGCCTGATCAACGATGCTTTGATCAAAAGAACGATCAGCACCCTCTTGACCTGTAACCCAGCGAAGCTTTAATTCTTCAAAATTCTCATCAAAAATATGTTGAGCACTGATCCCTTTAAGCGACAGTTGCTGAATCATTTTTTAATGGCTCCTATTTGTCATTTCAGAAAGTACAAGCTCTTGTGAAGAAATCTCTCGCAGTAAAGAGCGTTTTGACTTATTGGATAAAATTTGGGCAATTTCTGAGAGGAGTTCAAGATGTTTTTGTGTAGCGGCTTCTGGAACCAATAAAAAAATCACAATATCAACTGCAATTTGATCAGAGGATTTAAAGTCAATACCAGTTGAAAGTCGATAAAAACTAGCGTGAGCTTCTTTTAATCCCTTGACTCGGCCATGGGGAATAGCTACCCCTACACCTAAGCCAGTAGAGCCCAAAGACTCTCTTGCTTGCAAACAATCATAAATTAATTGTTCAGAAAGATGGGTAATAGATGCAAATCGTGAGCTCGCTAAGGTAAACAAATCTTTGATGTCCTTTACAGTGACATCTAAAAAAATTTGATTGGTAGGAAGTATCTCAGCGAGTTCACTCATGGCACCATTATAGATTCAACCCAGAATTATTGGCTGAAATATGCTTTGCCGCAATAGGTCGATGGTGATTTTTGACCTTTTCTTTTACTTTAATAATCTGTTTATCTAATTTTGTGACTGCCTGATCGATGGCTTGATATAAATCTTCATGGTGAGCAATAGCAAAAAGATCCTTGCCCATGACGTGTAGGCTAAGCTCGGCTGATTGGCGTAGTTCTTTCTCTTGGGCTTTATCAACAACAAGACTGGCATTAATCTGAATAATTTGATCAAAGTGTTTCTTGATTAAATGTAATTTTTCTTCAAGGTGAATTTTTAAACTAGGAGTTACTTCGAGATGATGGCTGTGAATGATGAGTTTCATACAATCCCCAATAAGCGTAAAGGTTAATAAAATTGACTAGAGCAATTCAACTACGATTTACCTACCACATGACTACACTTATAGATTAGCAGTCCTTTTTCAAAAAGCCAAGTACTGATTGAGAATATTATTTTTACATCCTGAAGTTTTCGCCGAGGTATACGCGGCGCACGTTTTCATTTTCGACAATTTCGCTAGGAAGGCCTTGTGCAAGAACACTACCTTCGCTAATAATGTAAGCATGATCACAAATACCAAGAGTTTCGCGAACATTGTGATCGGTAATCAAAACACCAATGTTGCGTTCTTTTAAGAAGCGAATAATCCGCTGAATCTCACCAACGGCAATCGGGTCTACACCCGCAAATGGTTCATCTAGAAGGATAAATTTAGGGTTGGTCGCCAATGCGCGAGCAATTTCAACCCGCCTTCTCTCACCACCAGACAAAGAAAGTGCTTGATTATCTCGGAGATGGGGAATTTGTAGCTCATCTAACAACTCATTAAGTCTGACATTCATCGTTTGTCGGGTTAAACGTTTGCCATTTGGGGTGGTTTGTAACTCTAGTACCGCTTGGATATTTTCTGCTACGGTAAGCTTGCGAAAAATGGACACTTCTTGAGGCAGATAGGATAAGCCCCGAAGTGAGCGCTGATGAATCGGTAAGCCGCTAATGATTTTGTTATCTAAAGAGATAGTACCTTTGTCTGCAGGAACTAAGCCAACAATCATATAAAAAGACGTTGTTTTACCTGCGCCATTTGGACCTAATAAGCCAACAATTTCTCCAGTTTTTACTTCTAAGCCGACATCTCGAACAACAGTTCTTTTACCATAGGTCTTTTGTAAACCTTCGGCGATGAGAGATGATTGCGATTCTTGTAAAGTGCTCATTATTTAGTGTTTTTAAGTTCAGTCTGCGGGGGGTCTTTCGGGGCAAGTACCGAGCGCGTTGGCTTATGCATATCCTTACTAACCGCCTTATATTGTTCAATATATAAATCATACTGAATTTCATCTGAAACCAACTTATCCGTCCAACGTTGACCTTTCCTTCGAACAGTATAAGCGTTACCGGATAAAAGAAGCTGATCCTTTTTTGCCTCATAAAAAATAAGATCACCTTCTCCATCGATAAACTCAGGGCTGGGCTTATCGAGTTGCTGGGTAAATGAAGCTAACTTATTTTTATTTCCAATAACAGTAATTTGTTGGTAGCCTTCGGGATCGATAATAACGACTGCTTTTTCACCTTTAATAACGATACTACCTTTTACGATATTGACATTCCCCGTCAATATATATTCTTGAGTGACATCATTAAAGTCAGCTTTATCCGAAGAAAGCTTCGTGTCTTGATTGTTATCTGTTTTAAGAGCAAAGCTTGGGTGAGATACAAGCAAAATGGGTATTGCTAACCAAAAGTAAAACTCCCACTTAGCAAATCGAGCTTTCATGGGGCCGTCTTTTTCGCAGTATCACTTGCAGCGATAGAGCCTTCTACATTGCCGAACATGGATATAGACTGATCGATATTATCGTAGTTCGCACCTTGACTTGCTGTCATGATTGATTCACCACGTTGAATGCGGATGGGTAAATGCGTTTTCATCTTGTCATCATTTACAAAAAACTTTAAATAGTTTGATTGAAGGTGTAAGAGGGGATTAACAACGCGACCACTGGCCCCGAGCTGTGCTGGCCGACTAATATCGGCGTTATTAAAGAGCTCAATAATATCTAAGTCGCCAGTTACATGCGCGGTATTTGCCGTAACGGTTAAAGGGGGAGTTTTCGGGTTAAAAAGACGCAGTCTTGGCAGCGCAATATCAATAGAAGCATCATCTTCATAGTGTTTAAACTCTTTGCCAAGCAATCGATATTTTGTGGTGCCGTCAGGATTAAGAACAGTTAATTTCGCATTTGAAAACACATAGTCTGGCTCATGTGTTTTGACACGGGGTGGCTGTATGGTGTCTTGAGGGATATTTTTCTTTAAAAACCAAAATGAAGCTAAAGTAAGCAACCCCATAATCAATAACGGAATCACGCGCAAGCCTAATTCATAGAGAAGTCCGCCAATGTAAGGAAGAGTACGTACAGTCATTATTGAAGAGCTTTAGATAACAAGTCTTTGTACTTGTTTTGTGCCATCAGAATTAAATCGCAAACTTCTCGAACAGCTCCGTTACCACCGTTATTCTCACAAACATAGTGAGCCACATTCTTTACCTCTGTGTGTGCATTTGCTGGAAC
Source organism: Burkholderiaceae bacterium (assembly GCA_947450225.1). Classification (GTDB taxonomy): domain Bacteria; phylum Pseudomonadota; class Gammaproteobacteria; order Burkholderiales; family Burkholderiaceae; genus Polynucleobacter. The sequence continues at coordinate 5,139 of CANFUO010000058.1, forward strand.
CGCGGCAAGTCCGACCTGACTTAAAACGGCTAAATCGGGCCAATCATCACCCATGGCAGCGCATTCGCTGGATTTAAAATTAAGTAGTTGTAACAGTTCTAAATAGGTGGATTTTTTATCATCAACGCCCATATAGACGAACTCAATTCCTAGAGCTTGGGCTCGCATTTTTACCATTAAAGAGTTTCTGCCAGTAATGATAGCCACTTTAACGCCGGAAGCAATTAGCATCTTTAAGCCATGGCCATCTAAGCTATCGAAAACTTTGAGGTGTTCCACGCCGTCTGGACTGATAAATAAAGAACCATCGGTTAAGACACCATCCACATCTAAAACAAGTAATTGAACCTCTTGGGCTCTTTCAAGGGCTTGAGGATATTCGCTATAGAGATTGGTTTGTAGGGTAGGTTTCAATATAGGTCTTTAATTAAATGATTTTAGAGGCTAATAAATCATGTAAGTTTAATGCCCCTTCTAGGGTTCCATTCTCTGATATAACGATGAGATGATTAATTCTAAATCGTTCCATCATTTGTGCGGCTTCTGCAGCCAAAATATTTTTAGAAATGGTTTTAGGATTACTTGTCATGACATCTTTTAAATGAATTGAATCCAAAACTAGAGTTTTTTCTAAAAGTCGTCGTAAATCACCATCCGTAAAAATGCCTAATACCTGATCAGCCGAGTCGACGATCACCGTCATACCTAAACGTTTTTTTGATATTTCTATTAATGCGTCCTTTAATGGGGCTTTAATATTTGTTTTAGGGACATCATCCCCCGAGCGCATGACATCGCGCACATGGGTTAATAAACGCTTGCCAAGGCTTCCCCCAGGATGTGAGCGTGCGAAATCATCCGCGCTAAAATTTTTGGTATCTAAAAGAACTACGGCTAGGGCATCCCCCATGACTAAACTTACTGTAGTGCTTGTAGTAGGCGCAAGATTGAGTGGGCAGGCTTCTTTTGCAACTGAAACATCTAAATGGACATCCGCAAATTCCGCCAACTTAGAATGAGGATTTCCTGTCATAGCAATGAATTTAGCCCCCATACGTTTGACTAAAGGCACAATAGTCAGTAGTTCAGCAGTCTCCCCAGAATAGGACAAAGCTAAAAATACATCCTCTTTTTGTATCATTCCAAGATCACCATGGCTTGCCTCTGCGGGGTGAACAAAAAAAGCAGGTGAGCCGGTTGAGGAAAAGGTTGCGGCAATTTTATTCGCGATATGACCTGACTTACCAATACCTGAAACAACAATCCGACCTTGACAATGGAGCAGTAATTCAACGGCATGCGTAAAAGATTGCTGAAACTGCAAATCAGCAAATTTATCAAATAGTTGATGAATACCCTGTGTTTCAATATCTAGGGTATCTTTTGCTAATTGAATGTAATGTTCATTAACTTTGTCTATCATAGTAACTAGTATATGCCTTCTATCTTGCAAATTATTTTAACTTTACTCGCCTGTGCTTTAGGTGGGGTATTGCTCGCAAGAGTATTTAAGCTTCCTTCTATATTAGGTTATCTAATGGTGGGGTTAGCTATAGGTCCCCATGCGCTTGGATTTGCACCCGATTCTGAAACTGTAAAAGATATTGCCGAATTTGGGGTTGTATTCTTAATGTTTTCAATAGGTTTAGAGTTTAATCTTACCAAATTGAAGACGATGCGTCATATTGTTTTTGGCTTTGGCGTTAGTCAAGTATTTTTAACCATGTTGTTGACGATTCCAGCAGGCTACTTTTTACGTTTCTTGATTCCCTTGGTATTGCCTTGGCATGTCTTGTTTGCTCTTGGCGGTGCATTAGCGATGTCATCTACAGCGATTGTCGTAAAAGCTCTTTCAGAAAAAGCCGAACTTGATACCCAACATGGAAAAAATGTTCTTGGGGTCCTTTTATTTCAAGATCTTGTTGTAATTCTGCTGTTAATTTTGATTCCATCATTAGGAAAAAATCCCCAAGATATCGTATTAGCTCTTTCTATGGCCGGAATCAAAATAACAGTTGCTTTGGTCCTAATTTTCTTTATTGGCCAGAAAATATTTAGTACTTGGTTAAGACTGGTTGCTAGCATGCGTTCCCAAGAGTTATTTATGCTTAATATATTCTTAATTGTCATAGGAATGTCAGCAATAACTTATTTCTTTGGCTTGTCAATGGCCTTAGGGGCCTTTATGGCAGGGATGTTGATATCTGAGACACCTTATCGATATCAAGTAGAGGAAGGTATCGCCTCCTTTCGCGATATTTTATTAGGATTATTTTTTATCACAGTCGGGATGATGGTGGATATCAAAGCGGTGTTCTTTGAATTACACCTGGTATTACTATTATTTTTTGGTGCATTAATTTTTAAGTTTTTGATAGTTGCAGGCTTGGCACGTCGGTTTGGTTCCTCGGCTGGAGTTGCTATTCGAACTGGAATTTGTTTAACGCAGGCAGGTGAATTTGGCTTTGTACTGATTAATCAAATAGATCAATTGGATTGGATCGACCCTAATCTATCCCAAGCAGTTCTTGCGGCAATGCTTTTATCAATGCTTGTTGCGCCCATCTTAATTCAATATAGCAATGCAATCGCCTTACGATTTTCAAAAAACGAATGGTTTAGTCAATCAATGGATTTAACCAAAATTGTTACGCAAAGTATTCAAAATGACCAACATGTCATTATTTGTGGTTTTGGTGTAACCGGACAACATGTCGCAACCATGTTGGAAAGTGAAGGGATTAGTTATTTAGCGCTTGATTCAGATCCTGAACGCGTCAAACAAGCCAGTGAGGCCGGCAAGTCGGTGGTGTACGGGGCATCACAGAGCGCCAATACTTTAATGGCTGCGGGTATTGACCGCGCAAAGGCTATAGTGATTACGTTTAAGTCTATTCAAGAAACCATGAAGGTGATTCAACAAATTGAAGGTTTAAATGCAGGGATACCGATACTCGCTAGAGCCAAAGACGATGCTGAGATGGATAAGTTAATTTTGGCGGGCGCCACTCAAGTGATTCCTGAAAAGGCTGAAGGAAGTGTTATGTTAGGTGCGCAGGTTTTATCGTTAGCGGGAGTTCCATTACGACGTGTGATGCGACGTGTTAGTGAAGCGCGTGAAGATCGTTATGGAAAATTACGTGGTTATTTTCCGAGTATGGAAGATGAGGGGGCGGATGATGTAGATGCGATTCGCTTAAGTTCAGTTCATTTAAAAAATTTAATGCATGGCATTGGTAAAACGATAGAGTGGTTGGAAAGTCATGACGTTGTTTTGCAAAGTGTACGCAGAAAAATAGATGGCAGCAATTCCTATAGCAAACTCGAGCCCGACCCCCTATTACACTTTGAGCCAGAAGATATTTTAGTATTATCAGGCAATGTCGCGTCTTTAAACAAAGCTGAAAAATTGCTCACAAAGGCACAAAAAATTAAAGCAAAGCCTTAAGATATTTGCCAGTAAAGCTTTCTTTTACTTTGACCACCGTCTGGGGACTGCCTTGTGCAATGATTAAGCCTCCACCAGAGCCGCCCTCTGGACCCATATCAATAATCCAATCGGCTGTTTTGATGACATCTAGATTATGTTCAATAATTAAAATCGTATTACCCTGCTCGCGCAGAGAAAAAATCACCTCAAGCAAGAGTTGAATATCCTGGAAATGCAGACCTGTTGTTGGTTCATCGAGAATATAAAGCGTTCTACCGGTATCACGTTTTGAGAGCTCAAGAGAGAGCTTCACGCGCTGAGCTTCACCGCCAGATAAGGTCGTGGCACTTTGTCCTAGTTTTACGTAGCCAAGCCCCACATCCAATAAAGTTTTTAATTTGCGGCGGACCACCGGAACAGCCGTAAAGAACTCGTGAGCTTGTTCAATCGTCATTGATAAAACCTCATGAATATTTTTACCTTTGTAGCGAATATCTAAGGTTTCACGGTTATATCTTTTGCCATGACAAACATCGCAAGGCACATAGACATCAGGCAAAAAGTGCATTTCCACTTTTATAACACCATCACCCTCGCAGGTTTCACATCTACCACCCTTGACGTTGAATGAAAAACGACCGACTTCATAGCCACGTTCACGAGATGCCGGGACGCCAGCAAAAAGTTCACGAATCGGCGTAAATAGGCCGGTATATGTAGCGGGATTCGAGCGAGGAGTTCTACCAATAGGAGATTGGTCAACACTAATAATCTTATCAAAATACTCGAGTCCATCGATGTCGGTATATGGCGCAGGCTCAGCCACAGAGCCATAAAGATGTTTTGCAACAACATGATGCAAGGTATCATTAATGAGGGTAGATTTTCCAGAACCAGAAACGCCAGTGATACAAGTTAAAAGCCCTACAGGAATCTTTGCACTCACATTTTGGAGGTTATTACCACTGGCCCCGTGAATCGTAATCCAACGATCACTTGGCTTTAATCGAGGGGCGGGAATCGTGATTTTCTTTTTGCCACTTAAATATTGCCCAGTCAAAGATGCTGGATTATTTTCAATCTCGGTGGGTGTTCCGGTGGCGACAACTTTTCCACCATGAACTCCTGCCCCTGGCCCAATATCAATCACATAATCCGATGAACGAATCATATCCTCATCATGCTCGACAACTAGAACAGAATTTCCAAGATCGCGTAAGTGAACCAGTGTTTTGATAAGGCGATCATTATCTCGCTGATGAAGTCCGATGGAGGGCTCATCTAATACATACATGACACCAGTCAGACCAGAACCAATTTGTGAGGCTAAGCGAATCCGTTGTGCTTCACCGCCAGATAGGGTATCAGCGCTTCGATCGAGAGATAAATAGTTAAGTCCAACATCATTTAAGAATCTAAGTCTTGCAGAAATTTCTTTAATAATTCTGTCCGCAATTTCTTTTTTAGAGCCTTTTAATACCAGACTTGAAAAATATTCGTATGCCGCTTTTAGAGGGAGATTGCTCACCTCAAAAATAGCCCTACTTTGAGAGCCTTCACCCACTTTGACAAATCTTGCTTCCTTACGTAATCGACTGCCTTCACAATCAGGACAGATACGTATATTTTGGTAACGAGCGAGTTCTTCTCGGACAGCTACAGAGTCGGTTTCACGATAACGACGCTCAAAATTAGAAATGATTCCTTCGAAGGTATGGGGTTTAACAACAGCGACACCTTTTTCATTTAAATACTCAAAAGGAATTTTTGTTGTACCAGACCCATGAAGAATCAGATCTTGGGCTTTTTTACTTAAAGATTCGAAGGGTTTTTCTAAATCAAATTTGGCATAATCAGCCAGATTTTGAAGCATCCGGAAATAGAATTGATTACGACGATCCCAGCCTTTAATAGCACCAGAGGCCATCGATAATTCGGGATGAGCAACGATGCGTTTAGGATCAAAAAAAGAAACGTGACCAAGGCCATCACAACTAGGGCAGGCGCCCATTGGGTTGTTAAAAGAAAATAACCGTGGCTCTAGCTCTTGAAGTGCAAAAGAACAGACAGGGCAGGCAAATTTATTTGAGAATAAAAATTCCTCTTGAGTATCCATGTTGACTGCCAACACTCTGCCTTCAGCTAAACGTAAAGCGGTCTCTAAAGATTCAGCGAGGCGCTGTTTAATATCGGGCTTGACTTTGACGCGATCAACTACGACCTCTATGGAGTGTTTATCAGTTTTCTTTAGAGTTGGTAGTTGGTCGACTTCATGGACAACAGCTTTGGCTGTATTGGTAGTCCCCCCACCACTGCGGATACGAAACCTAACAAAACCTTGTGATTGCAGATCCTCAAATAAATCAACGAACTCACCCTTACGATTACTAACCACAGGGGCCAAAATCATTAATCGCGTATCCTCTGGCAAGGCCAAAATATGGTCAACCATTTGGGCAATGCTTTGAGCCTCAAGCGCTAAATGGTGTTCGGGGCAATGAGGGGTACCAGCTCTTGCGAACAATAATCGTAAATAATCGTGAATCTCTGTTACCGTACCAACGGTAGACCTTGGATTATGACTAGTTGCTTTTTGTTCAATTGAAATAGCTGGCGATAAACCCTCAATAGAATCAACATCAGGCTTGTCCATCAGCTGTAAAAATTGACGCGCATATGCTGAAAGCGACTCGACATAACGGCGTTGACCCTCAGCGTAGAGGGTGTCAAATGCTAAAGAGCTTTTGCCAGAACCAGATAGACCCGTAATCACCACTAATTGGTTTCTAGGTATATCAAGGTTAATATTTTTTAGGTTGTGGGTGCGGGCACCGCGGATTTGTATAGTTTCGTTCATAATTGTCAGCTCAACCCATTAATATAGTCTTTTCTTATGAATTCGTCAGAACTTAGTTCATCTTTATCTTTATCCGGGATTTTTGCCCTGAGAATGTTAGGCTTATTTTTAATATTGCCTATATTCAGTTTGTACGCCCACGGCCTACCAAATGGGGATAACGCGGCTTTAGTTGGATTAACCATAGGCATGTATGGGATGGTTCAGGCTTTTTTCCATATTCCCTTAGGGATACTCTCTGACAAGCTAGGGCGCCGCATGGTGGTGATTGGCGGGCTCGGTTTATTTGTTATAGGAGCACTTATTGCTGCGTCACACGATGATTTATATTGGATTTTGGCAGGAAGGGCAATTCAAGGGGCAGGAGCAATTTCAGCGGCGATTACAGCTTGGGTGGCAGATTTAACGCGAGAAGAGGTAAGGACCCGGGCGATGGCTTTGATTGGCGGAAGTATTGCCATCAGTTTTGCTATTTCCATCGTCATAGCAGCGCCACTGTATAACTTCATCGGTATGAGAGGCATATTCCTGATGATGGCACTATTCGGTGTTATGGCCATTTTTGTGGCGTGGAAAGTAGTTCCACATGCACCATTAACCTTTGCGCCTCAGCCGCAAGGCACCACCTCTCACACAAGTCGATTTTTAAAAGTACTGAAAGATCCTCAACTATTTAGACTAAATATTGGGGTTTTAATCTTACATGCATCTCAGGTGGCACTATTTCTGGTCGTTCCTAAAATGTTAGTGGCCAATAGTTTGCCCTTAGATTCCCATTGGAAGGTCTATTTATCTGTCTTAGTAGCATCAATCATAGTGATGGCGCCGATGTTAATCAAGGCAGAAAAGATGAATCGATTAGCACTTCTGGTCAAAATAGCTATTATTTTTATGTTGATGGCGGATACTTACTTTGGTGTAATCATTTTCGGAAATTTTCAAAATATTTGGACAGTTAGCTTTGGTTTATTGTTGTATTTTGTAGGATTTAATTTACTTGAATCTCTGCAACCATCACTTGTCTCACGAATCTCTGGAGATAATCGAGGAGCAGGCTTAGGCGTCTACAACACGACAATGTCTCTTGGCTTATTCTTGGGTGGGATTGTCGGCGGTTTAGTCGATGCGCATTTTGGCCCACTAGCAGTCTTTGAAATGGGGGCTGTATTGTTGTTGGTGTGGCTTATAATCGCAACAAGAATGTCAGAGTTTCCTCCAAAATTAAAAGTTCAATGAATATTTGGGTTAAAGGGTCTTTGTCCTTGGGCTAGTAGTGGATAAAATGTATTTGATTCGCATGTTCGATATCAATTAATTTAGGAGATTGTTATGGCGTCAGTAAATAAAGTCATTATTGTTGGGAATATTGGAAGAGATCCAGAAACCCGTGTTTTACCGAGTGGTGATTCATTAACTAATATTTCTGTAGCAACTTCAGACCGCTATAAAGATAAAGCGACTGGTGAAATGAAAGAAACTACCGAGTGGCATCGGATAACCTTTTTTGGCAAATTAGCAGAAATTGCTGGGCAGTATTTAAGAAAAGGTTCTCAAGTATATGTAGAAGGTAAACTTCGCACTAGAAAATATACAGATCAAGCAGGTGTTGAAAAATACTCAACTGAAATTGTTGCCGACTCGATGCAAATGTTGGGCGGTAAGATGGATTCTGGTGGCGGCTCAGCCCCGAGTGCTTCAAAAGAAAGGCCAGAAATTACAAGTTCTGCAAGTTCTAGCCTAGGCCAGATGGATGACGACATTCCGTTTTGATCATTGAAGCAAATTGATAATGAACCACCTTCGGGTGGTTTTTTATTGGAAAGATAACAGCTCCAAGTCTTGTTATTGTCTAGCAAGCCTTTTATTAATGGGCCATGAAGTGTTGTAATCCGTACGAAATGGATTAATGTCTAATCCACCCCGCCTGGTATACCTTGCATATACGGAGAGTTTGGCAGGCTTACAATGAGTTTTGATATCACAAAATATTTTTTCTACGCAATGTTCATGGAACTCTTGATGATTGCGATAAGAAACAATGTAGCGCAA
>CANFUO010000059.1 GCA_947450225.1 Burkholderiaceae bacterium
AGATTAAGAATGAAAAAAATAATTCAAATACTCAATTAGAGTTAGCCATTAGTCCACCCCAAGGTGAATGTCAATTGAAGTAAAGCTAAAGGTCAACAAAATATGGAAGATCAATTCATCATAGAAACATTTACTAGAATGGGCTGTGCTTTACTTGCCGGAATTGTTTTAGGTTTAAATCGTTGGTTACACCACAAGTCTGCAGGAATAAGAACCCATTCACTCGTAAGTGTTGGGGCTGCTTTAGCCATTTTATTGATGACCTCGATTGTTGGAGGAGATGCCCAAGCTCAAAGCCATGTACTTCAAGGCACTATCTCTGGAATAGGGTTTTTAGGTGCAGGAGTTATTGTCCATCAAGGTTCTTCAGGGAACATAAAGGGCTTAACTACAGCAGCGAGCATATGGGTTGTAGCAATTATTGGATGCTGTTTTGGTGCCGGAAAAATAATGATTGGAATGGCTGGATTACTCACCATATTAGGGATACTCATCATCGGCCGCCCATTAGAAACAGGGGTGGCCAAAATTTTAGGAATCAATAGAAGCTCTGAGTTAGATACCGATGATGATCGCAGTAAAGATTGACGCTTTCTAACGAATCAAACCACAACCAATTCGTGGACCTGAATTGCCTGCTGGTTGGCTTTGATAGTCATCAGGATCGCGATGGACCACTACAGCTCGACCGATAATTGCTTGGTCGCCAACCAAAGAAAAGTTAGACAGCGTAGCCTTATAATTTGCGTTACCGTTAGCATCACTCATGATATTCGGCATATCACCAGCATGATGACTCGCCGACTGAACATTGCCATGTTTTGAATTGGCTGGATTAAAGTGCCCACCTGCACTCATTGCATCGAGGGAAGAGCAATCACCTTTTTCGTGAATATGAATTCCATGTTCAGCATTTGGCTTAAGGCCTGAGAACGTACCAGTTACAAGCACCTTCATACCAGACTGTGAAAAATTAACTGAACCATTTAAATTAGATCCAGATTTAGATTGGAGAACGGCTGAGGCCGAAGGAGTGTCTTGAAATACTTGACAAGCGGTAAGAGTAGACAATAAAGCAATCCAAACGCTGTTTTTAAGTAAGGTATTAACAGGGTTATTTATCATGACAGCTCCTATTTGTAATAACAATAGCTATAGTCTAATACAGTTTCATGATTGTAGGTAAATACAGGTGTACAGGAGATATCAAGCATTTAAATTGGTATTTGAAAATCAACTATGGCCCAGTTTTTAAATTTTCCAACACCCATGTTTTGAACAGTTGTACTTTTGGAGTATTTGTTACGCCATAAGGAGAGACTAACTGGTAACTATTAATTGATGTTGTTCTTATATTGAAAGGCTCAATCAAAATACCCTTTTCTAGATCTTCTTGGACAACAGATGATCTACCTAAAGTCACACCGAGTGAATCGATTGCACACTGAATATTGGTAATGAAATAATCACAATTGATACTTGAATTAAATTCCATATTTGTATATCCAGCAGCTTCCAGCCAAAAGGGCCATTCGTCACCTAAAACAGGGCACGATGATCTAATCATTGTGTAATTTTTTAGGTCTTCGGGGGTCTCAAGCTTGAGATTCGATTTTAGTAAGTTAGGACTACAAACAGGAAAAACCTCTTCGGGGCCAAGGCTTTCACAATCTAAGCCATTCCACTTACCTAACCCATGCCATATACCAACATCAAAATTTCGCTTAAAAATATCATGCAAAGTATGAATAGTATTTAACCTAATTTCTATATCAGGATAAATAGCTCTAAATTTATGTAAATTCGGAATCAACTTCTTAATGGCGAAGGCGCCTAAACACTCTACAGTTAAGATATTTGATTGGTTTTCAGTACCAGCATGATCAGATGCTGAAGACAGAATAATAATTGCTTCCCTAACAGAGACTAAATAATCTTTCGCTTTTTCGGTCAAGATAAGCCCGCTTGCATTTCTTATGAATAGATTAGTCTCAAGAAGCTCCTCTAGGTTTTTAATCTGATGACTAATTGCAGTTTGGGTTAAATTGAGCTCAATCGCAGCTCTTGTAAAGCTTAAATACCGAGCCGATGCTTCAAAAGCCAACAGGCTTGAAATAGAAGGAATTCTTTTATTCATGAATAGAATTTACCTTTGAAAATAGAATGAGTCATCGCAATAAAAATTTAGGGTTAACCCTTGCGATTATGGATTGCCCTACTTTAATTAAAGCCTACATCAAAATAAATCATACTCCATGAATTTATGTAATTTGTATTTAGACAAAATTTTAAATACACTCAATTCAAAAATAATTATCTATCAAGGAGATGATCAGAATGTTAGCAAACAAAGAATCAATTGAACAGTTACCTTCGGGTTTTGTTTTTAACACTTGGTATGTTGCCATGTGGGGAACTGATTTAGAAGCAGCCAAATTAGTACCCAAAACAATTCTTAATGAACCAATCGTATTTTTTCGTAAAGAAGATGGCTCGGTTGCAGCAATCACTGATAGATGTGCACATCGATTTGCACCATTATCAATGGGTAAGTTATTACCAGGAGATAGAGTTCAATGTATCTATCATGGCTTGGAGTATTCGGCAAATGGCCAATGTGTAAAGAATCCACATGCGCCTTGCACGATTCCGGAAATAACCAATTTTAAAAGTTATCCCGTGCAAGAGAAATATTCATTAATCTGGATATGGATGGGGGATGAACCCGATGATCCATCGTTAATACCTGACTACAGTTGTTTAGTGACCACGCCTGAGAAGTATGTGACAAGACCTGGGTATTTAAAAGTAAAAGCCAATTATCAATTGGTTGTCGATAATCTTTTAGATCTCAGTCACACATCCTATGTGCATGCAGGAATATTAGGTAATGCTCAGACAGTCGATGCCGATATAAAAGTTGATCAAGTGGGCGAAGTAATATCCGTTAGTAGGCCTTCTATCAATGCCGAAACCCCTGGGATACTTCAAGTGATGAGTCCTTCAGGATTTGAAAAAGGTGATCAATGGAGTACCATCTCTTGGTTTTGCCCAAGTAATTTAATTTTAGAGTTCGGCGTAAGTAAGCATGGAGAACCAAAAGAAAAAGGAACTGGATACTTTGCGATTCATTTACTAACGCCAGAAACAGAGAGAACAACACATTACTATTACAGTGCGGCAAGATGGAATGTCTTAACGACTGGAGATGATAAAAACGCAGCAATTCGAGATAAGATCTACGAATTAAGAACCTTTGCTTTTGCAGAGCAGGATGTTCCGGTGATAGAGGCACAGCAAGACATGATGGATAATGCGACGCATCTTTTGAAGCCAGCATTGCTGTCTATCGACGGTGGCCCCATACGATATCAAAGAATTTTACAAGACAAAATTACCCAAGAGCTTAAAAATGAATGGTAGATATTCATATTGCTCCTGATCTCGTTAGGTAATAGATATATAGACTTGGAATGCTTCGAGAAAAAATTCGAGAGGGGGGGTCTTGGAAGATATTTGAAGACTTTAAATCAAACTAATGAAGAAAAATACAAATTTATTCAATATGCCTTGTTACTCACGATCATTCACCGAGTAGTTGGTATTGAATATTTAAAAAGGGATTAAGGAATGGACGAATTCATACATGACGTAATTATTGTCGGCGCCGGTTCTGCTGGATGCGTCCTTGCAAATCGCTTAACGGAAATAGATGATATTCACGTTTTATTAATTGAAGCTGGTAAAAAAGATGATATGGAATTACTACATATTCCTGCGGGGTTTAATTATGTTGCCTTTGATGAAAGAGTTATTTGGGATTACAAAACCGAACCAGAGGCGGGATTAAATGGCAGAAGTATTGATTACGTTCGGGGAAGAGTACTTGGCGGGTCTAGTAGTGTAAATGCCATGGTTCATATTCGCGGGAATAAAGGCGACTTTGAAGAATGGAAAAATATGGGCTGTGATGGTTGGGGATGGGATGATGTTTTACCTTATTTCATCAAGAGTGAAAATCACTGTGATGGACCAAGTGATTTACATGGCGATAAGGGACCATTAACCGTTACGCTATCACATCATCATCCTAGTTCAGATATTTTCCTCAATGCGATGGTAAGCGCCGGAATTAAAAGAGTTTCAGACTTTAATACCCCCGCACAAGAGGGGGCGGGCTATTATCACCAAACAGTAAAAAATGGTCGTCGTCAAAGTACTGCAGCCACATACTTAACACTTGCAGCAAAAAGGAAAAATTTAAAGATAACAACAAGTGTTGTGGTTGAGCGAGTTGAGTTTGATGGGGATAATGCATCAGGAGTATGGGTTCGCTCTCAAGACGGGAGTAGTAAATTACTGAGAGGAAAAAAAATCATTTTATCTGGAGGGACCGTTGGTAGTTCTCAAGTTCTTGAACTATCAGGAATCGGATGTGCGGATCGTTTAAATAAGCTTGGAATTGAATGTAAAGTGAATCGCCCCCAGGTTGGCGAAAATGTTCAGGATCACTATCAATCACCCATCGTCGTGAATGTAACTGGCATACGGTCGCTAAATGATTATGTCAGCCGCTTTGCCATGTTTGGTCAAATTATTCGCTATTACCTCAAACGAGATGGGTTATTAGCTTTTAATGCAACGCAAGTAGGCGCTTTTGTTAAATCTTCAGCAGAAAAAGAATACCCTGATTTGCAGGTGTTGTTTGCACCCGCAGCACTTGACCCTGCTGCGCACCCAAGGAAGTTAGATAAGAAGGCAGGGTTAACCGCGATTGTTTGCAACCTAAAGCCAGAATCAAGAGGATCTATCCATATACAGTCGAAGAATGTCGATGATTATCCAAAAATAGATGGCGGATATTTAAAAACACAATTTGATAAAGAGATGATGTTGAAAGGGTTTCATTTGCTCAGAAAAATATTTTCTCAGCCAGTGATCAGTCAACACATTACACAAGAAAAAGCACCAGGCATCGACATCCAAACAGATGAGCAAATTTTGGAGTTTTGTAAGAAAAAAGGCGACTCTGTTCATCATCCAGTGGGATCTTGTCGAATGGGATCTGATGATGATGCTGTTGTGGACACTTCATTAAAAGTAAGGGGTGTGAATAATCTATTTGTAATAGATGCTTCAATCATGCCCAGAATTATTTCTGGCAACACGAACGCAACAACGGTCATGATTGCTGAAAAAGCTTCACAAATGTTAAAAAATGAGTATTTTCGTCGTTGAATATTAAAAATAGGAGATTGAAATGAATAAAAATTTAATAAATAAATTAATTGTATTTTTAGTTGGAACTGGATTAGTTACATCATTTAATGTGAACGCTCAAATTTCAAATCAGGAAATTAGAATTGGCTTTTCTACTGATTTAAGTGGCTTATATTCCGATCTTGACGGTCCTGGAGCGGTGGAGGCAGTAAAGATGGCGATCGCTGATTTTGGTGGAGCAGTCAACGGTAAAAAAATTGATTTACAGGTGATTAATCACCAAAATAAACCTGAAATTGCTGCAGCAAAAGCACGGGAGTGGGCAGACTCTAATGTGGACCTATTATTAGGAGGGGTAAATTCTGGGGTGGCATTAGCGATCTCCAAAGTTGCCGCGGATAAAAAAGTTGCGTTTATCTCAGTTGGGGGTGGTACAGCGAGATTAACCAATGAAGAGTGCACGCCCTATACGATTAACTATGTTTTAGATACGATTGCACAAGCTCGTGTGGTTGGAAAAGCTGTCACGCAGAAAGTTGGCAAATCATGGTATTTTTTAGTGGCTGATTATGCCTTTGGCCATTCTTTAGAAAAAGATACTTCAGAAGTTATTTTGGCTGAAGGAGGCAAAGTAGAAGGTTCAATACGTCACCCAGTCGGGGCAAGTGATTTTTCATCTTTTTTGTTAAAAGCGCAATCATCTAAGGCCCAAGTATTAGCTTTTGCAAATGCGGGATCTGATTTACATAACTCAGTTAAAGCCGCTAATGAATTTGGCATTGATAAGTCAATGAAGATGACGGCAATGATGCAGTTTATTACTGATACACATACCTTGGGATTGCCTATCACTCAGGGAATGTTTTTATCAGATGCCTGGTATTGGGATTTAAATGAAGAAACTCGTGAATGGTCGCGTAGATATTTCGGGAAAATGAAAAAAATGCCGACAGTATTGCAAGCAGGCGCTTACTCAGCAACATTTCAATATCTAAAAGCGGTGAAAGAAATTGGAACTGATGATAGTACCAAAGTAATCGCACATATGAAGACCATGAAAATCAATGACTTTTTTGCAAAAGGTGGTTATATAAGGCCAGATGGACGCATGATTCATGAATATTATTTAATGGAAGTGAAGAAGCCATCAGAAAGTAAATATCCATGGGATTACTACAAGGTAATACAACGTGTTCGCGGTGAAGATGCTTTTAATACAAAAGCAGAATCAAAATGTGCTTTGTGGAAATAATTTCTTAGATTTATAAAATTAGACATTATTATTAAAGCCACCCTTAATCTTTAGAATATTTTAAAGATTAAGGGTCTCAATATTAAGCGTCAAATACTCTTCTAGAGAAGTATTTACTTGCAGGTCCACTCGTCTGCTAATGCAAATGATTTAGGCTCTATTACTTTTGATAAAGCAGGTTCATATAGTTTCCCTACTAATACTTTTTCTTTGCCAACAACAATTGTTTTTTCTACCCAAAATTCAGTGGTTTCAAAATCTCGAATAGGACCGGTTCCCGTTTTTTTTAATTGATCATCAAGGTAGGTCGTAACGCCAGCATAACCTGCACTGACATTACATTTTTGGGGCTCACTAGGTTTTACAGGGGGTTGGGTAGAATTTGGATTCATAATTTCATTTGCTTTGTTGGTGATACTTTCTGGGATTTTTAAGTTGTTAAGCAATCCCCCGAATTGGGCAAACGAGCTTGCACAAATTAACAAGAAAGATAAGCAAAGAACTTGCAAAGTAGAGCGGAAGAATAAAATCATGGAAGTCCCTGTTTGAAAAAGGTTTAAATATTATTGCTAATTAAAGCATATATGCAAAAAGCAGATGTAGATTTGTAAATAACAAAAAACCACCAAGATGGTAGTCTTGATGGTTTAAGTGAACTTGAGGAATATGGTGGCGAATCAGGGATTTGAACCCCGGACCTGCGGATTATGATTCCGTCGCTCTAACCAGCTGAGCTAATTCGCCGAAGTTGTCATTATATAGCCATTTTTTCTAAAGAGCCAAAATTGTTGGCTATTATATTTTTAACTATGCAGCATGAATAAGTTCTGCTAACCAGGTATTAATGCTCATGCCTGAAGCCTCTGCAACTTTAGCAACCTTTGCGTGAGCCTCGGGTGAAATACGTAAAATAAGTTTTCCCGAGTATGGTTTTTGGGGCTTTACCCCAAGTTTTTCAGACATTTCTATATAACCGTCAACGGCGGATTCAAATGCGTCTACCAGTTCAGAAACAGATTCGCCATGGAAAGAAACGATATCAGTAATTCCGGTTAAATGACCCACGAAAATTCGATCATCTGCATCAAATTCAATATTGGCATAATAGTTTTTATACGTTAAAGGCTTGTTCATGGCTTTACCCCAATCATCAATAAAAAAGTTTGAATATCCTTTACTTGATATCTTTTTGCCTCTTTACCTGGATGAGGCCTATGTAAATCAAGTCGATAGTTGTTCAATGAAAAACTAACTCTTGAACCTGCTCCCTCAACACACTTACAACCGACCGCAATGAGAAGTTGCTCTATTTTTCGCCACTCAATTGTTGCTGAAATAGGTATAGCAAATACTGCAATGAGAGTTTTTTGGTGCTTGCTATTCATTTATTTATGATACTATAAAATGATATCAAATGCAATGTGTAAAGATAAATTTTTTGAAGTAATCTAAAAAGAAAAGTTTGCAAATTGAAAAGCGGAATATAAAGCCGTTTCTTTAACCAATGGAGTTAATTCCTGAAACAGAGATTTACTAATAACCGTGTTAAATTCAAATTTTCATTAAATTCAGCAAGATAGGTATTAGGTTCGATTGTATATAGAAATAATCTGTGTTATGGTTTTGCTATAAATATAAACACGGGGGCTAGCATGAAAAAAAGCATAAAAAGCTGTATTTTGGCATCAACTGCGCTAATACTTACATCATGTGCCAACCTGAGTGGGCCAAGCGGTGATCAATGGACAACTTTGTTTGATAAAAATAGTAATCTAAATCAATGGACGCAAGTGGGCAATGCCAATTGGCGGATTCAGCATGGGGCATTACAGGCCGATTTTCTATCAAGTAAAGATCCTAGTTTTTTAGTTAACAAAACCAAATTTAAGGATTTCCAAATCTACTCTGAGTTTTGGGCAGATGCTCAAACAAACAGCGGTATATTTATACGCTGTAGTAATCCAGAGAAGATTACTGCGGTCGATTGTTATGAAGTTAATATTTGGGATAGCAGACCAGACCCTTCTTATGGAACCGCCGCAATCGTTGATGTCGCAAAAGTTAAAGCGCCTTATCCGCAAGCGGGAGGTAAATGGAATGTATTAGAAGTTACTGCGCAGGGCAATCAGCTAATTGTTAAATTGAATGGAGAAGTGACAGTTAATACGACGGATAATCGACTCAAGGATGGCGCACTAGCGCTGCAATACGGATCTGGAGTGATTAAATTTAGGAAGGTATTAATTAAGAACTTAAGTAATTAATTCATATGCGCCCAAATGGATTATTAGAATTCTGCTCAGCGATTGAATCAACTTCATTAAGTATGTATATTCAATCAACGCCATGGGTTGTACCTGTAGCTCAAATCGTGCATTTGTTTGCGATCGCTGTGATATTGATCAGTACTTTAACTGCCATACTGTATGCTACCCGATCATCACAATTCTCCATGAGTCCACTCAATCTATGGCGCTTTAAAAAATATATGTATGTTAGTCTGGCGATTCTTTTTTTTAGTGGTGCGATTTTAATTATTGGTGAGCCTGCTAGATCGCTGGCTAACAGCGCATTTCAATTAAAAATGCTATTTTTGGTTACTGCTCTTACATTGACCTTATTTCTTTTTAAGCGAATCAGAGAGAGTCAAACCACACCACGTATTTTATGTTTGATTTCGCTAGTAATGTGGATGGGGGTCGTCTTTTCAGGTCGTTGGATTGCCTATGTTTGATAAGGAATCATTAAAACATGCCTGATATACTGCTACATTTTTTTAACTGGTTAATCCAAACGCCAATATCAGAAGTAATTGCTGAAAATGAAGTTATTTTTCCATGGATAGAAGCATTCCACGTCCTCGGAGTAACTTTGGTATTCGGCTCTATTGCTATGGTAGATGTGCGCCTACTCAATATAGGCTTTACAGATCACGCCATTAATCAATTTTGTGAGCAATATTTAACAGTTACATGGATGGCATTTATTCTGTCTGTAATGACAGGAAGTATGCTATTTATTTCAAATCCAGTGAACTATGCAAGTAATAATAATTTCTTAATTAAAGTTGTCTTATTGTTATGTGCAGGAATCAATATGGCGATCTTTCAATATTTATACGGTAAAAAAATCCCCCATTGGGTTAATCCAGCAAGGCTTCCCACAATGGCAAGGCTTGGTGCAACATGTTCAATTTTAATTTGGAGTGGAGTAATTATTTTTGGCCGTTTGATAGGTTTTACATTAGTACCGACATTATCAAGCTAACAATTACTAAAGATTTTAAAAAAGGAGGCAGCACGAGTGAATATTCAATATAAAAATGTCTTTGCTTTACTCATGATGATCTTGGGGATTTGGACAAATGCTAATGCTCAAAATACGACAAAGCCAATTATCAATCCGCCACCGACTGCGAAAGAATGGGCAAACTTAGCAAAACTTCCTGATTGGAGTGGTGTTTGGAATCCAAAAATCACAGATCAAGATTTGCAGGTAAAAACAAATATGCCTCCTTGGAAACCAGATGCAGAGGATTTAATTAAGTTTCAGATGGCTGAAGAAAAAGCTGGGCGGCCGCCACCACTTTTTGTCAATTGTTTACCAGAGGGTATGCCTGCCTGGATGTTAATTACGCATAATGCGATGGAGATTTTATTTACTCCTGGAAGGGTAACGATGTTGGGTGAGTCAGACGGAAATCGTTTAAGAAGGATCTATACAGACGGTAGGGCGCATCCTGAAGATCCGGATCCAACTTTTCATGGGCATTCTATTGGACATTGGGAAAAAGATACTTTAGTTATCGATACGATAGGAGTTCTCCCGCAGTCTTTAATTGCCATTAGTGAAGCTGCAGGAGTGCCAAATAATGGCGATATGCGTGTTATAGAACGAATTCGCCTCGTGAACAAAGATGAGTTACACGATGATATTGAAATCATTGCCCCTAAAGTCTTTACGAAGCCTTGGAAAACTACGAGAATATATTTTAGGCAACGCGCAAGAAAATATGACATAGTAGAAGGCGTATGTTTAGAAGGATATTTTGCGCCAGGTAAAGATAAACGCGGGAATGATATCTATGTACCGATTCAACATGATGTTGGCGGGAATCGAATTCCACCTAAATAACTTACTTCAACAAAATGGAACTTAATATGAAACAAATTAAAAATATGAAATGGCTATTCGCAGGAGTTTCCTTTTTCGCTTTATTTGCTTTACCGGTAAACGCGCATCATTCCACAACGATGTTTGATCATTCAAAAACTATCAAAATAACGGGTACGGTAAAAGAGGTTCATTGGACGAACCCACACGTAGCGATATTTGTTGAGGGAGTTCTTGCTGAAGGAGAAGCGCCAACAGTTTGGCTGATGGAAATGACGAGCCCTGGTAATTTAGTAAGAGCTGGTGGATGGACTCGAACAGTTGTCAAACCGGGCGATAAAGTGAGTGTTGACTTTAGTCCTCTTCGTGATGGCAATAAAGGTGGTGCACTTAAGAAAATAACATTAGCTGATTCGGGAAAATTTTACACAGCAGACATTCGTGCACAGGAAAGCCCCAACTTAGAAACAGTGAAATAAGTATTTCAGATTAAAGTCTCGTAATGAGAATCATTTCTTATCACGAGACTTTATGATGCGACAAAATCTACTATAAGCACTAGGCATTACTATTCAAAATATTTCCTGAGTTACTAGACTAGCTATACCTGTGATACTTGGATCGACGGTTGAACCTGGCACATAGACTGCACTAGTCTGAAGTGCGCCAGCCAGACTTTGCACTTTGAGTGATACATCGATATTAGGCTGGATGGGACTTATTGGTGCAGAGTTAGAAATATTTATGGGTATTCAAGAAAATATTTTTAAGAAGCAATCCAACATTTGTGGACAAAAATACATGCCACGGTGTCGAATGAGCATGTTAATTGCATGCTGATGACCATCGTTGTAATCTAGAGCACCATATTTGTATTCTTCATAAGCTTCTACGATTGCCAGTATGCGAGAGCCTTGCGTAATATCCTTACCCTGCAGGCCACGTGGAAAGCCGCTACCATCAAGATGTTCATGATGAGAATAAATCATATTGAGTACATCGTCTAACTCTTCTAAGATTTGTAAACTATCCCTACCCATTTTGGGGTGACGTTGATAATTGAGAAGATCTGTATCTGAAAGTGAAATAGGTTTAGTTATTAGAATTTTCTCATTGAGACCCAATTTACCAACATCATGAAGAAGGCCGGCAATGAGAATATTTTGTACTTGATCTTCATCTAAGCCAGCAACTTGAGCCGTACGCATTGCGTAATGCCCAACCCGTTTAGAGTGTTTATGCAGCGAATAGTTTTTGATTTCTAAAAAATTCAAAAAAGTTTTAATCACATTAAGATAAGAAGACTGAATCTTGCGATTCGCTACGGTTAATAAAACCGAGTTTTCTTGAACTTTTGTTTCTAATGAGTCGACGAGATCTGAGAGTTTTTGATTATTTTTTTTCGCTTCTTCAAGGATAAGTAAATCCTCTTTGCGAGTTGCAGTTAATTCAACCGCAGAAGTGACAAATGTCATCAGACTGTCTTCATCCCAAGGCTTAGTAATCAAGCGATAGATACCGCCCTGATTAATCGCTGAAGAGACTTCAGCGGAATCTGCGCCTGTTGCCATTAAAATTCTAATGGTATCGGGTGATTTTTCTTTAAAGTTCTCTAACAAATCGATACCTGAACCATCAGAAAGGTGAAGGTCGGCAAGAATAATATCAAAGTCTTTATTTCCTATAGCAGCAATTGCATCTTGCGCTGTACCCAGAAGAGTAATATTAAAGGCTCTAAATTTAAATATTCTTTCCAATTCTTTGAGATCAGTCTCATTGCTATCTACGCAGATGATTTTGATATTCTCGGGGCGTATTCTGGGGCCTGAGGTACTTGTACCTATATTATTTTGATCAGTCATACGAATAAATAAATGATACTTTGCCTCAAATATGAATAGGGTTGTAGTTCCCTGTAATATTAATACAATAATGTGGCAATAGCCAAATAACCAGAGGAGACTTTTATGTTGGCAGCATTTTATAAGGAATTTGGAAGTGCTAAAGATGTCCTACAAGTTGACACCATTCCCACCCCTGAGCCATTGAAAGGTCAGGTAAGAGTTAAACTCTTTAGCTCTGGAGTTAATCCATCTGACTATAAAATGCGGAGGGGATCAAGGCCACTTACTGGGGCATTTCAAATCCCTGGTAGTGATGGTGCAGGAATCATTGATGCCGTGGGTGATGGGGTTTCTGCCAGCAGAATAGGTCAACGAGTTTGGGTATTCAATGCTGCATTTCATCGACCATATGGCACTTCAGCGCAATTTACGCTTGTCGAAGACTGGATGGCTCAAGAGCTTTCAGATGACTTAACTTACGCTCAGGGCGCCTGTTTAGGCATCCCTGTGATGACAGCATATAGATGTTTGTTTTCGGATGGGCCAATTAAAGACAAAACCGTATATATCGTTGGTGGTGGAGGTGTTGTTGCACACTATGCGATTCAATTGGCTAAGTGGGGCGGAGCAAAAGTCATTACAAGTATTAGTTCCGATGAGAAAGCGGGCTATGCCAAGGAAGCGGGCGCTGATCACATCGTCAATTATCGTCAGCAAAATGTCGTAGAGGAGATATTGCGAATCACGAATCAACAGGGAGTAGATCGCATTGTTGAAGTTG
>CANFUO010000060.1 GCA_947450225.1 Burkholderiaceae bacterium
CAAATCTTACGCGAAGACCAATTCTACTGATCAAAAACACTTAACCCACATGAAGTTAGGCCAAAATATCAGAGCTTAGGAGAAATAATCATCTTAAACGTTAATTGATCACCAGAGTCCCAACCATAGCCTAAGCCCATATGAATATTCATACCATTAAAAAAGGCGCCACGGGGTTGCATTTCTACGATGGCGAAGAGTTGTTTGGGGGAGGAATTCGGGTTGCCATTATTCACAGCTGATTGGCCTTGATAAAACTCCAGTCCGTAACCCGTTATTAACCCCCCATCACCGACAAGGCGGATGGCGCGTGTATGGTAATTGAACTCCCAGTCACTATTGTGACCATCAGAGCGCCCAGCATCAATCACAGGATTAAAGGCGAGCGACCATTTGTTATTTTTCCATGCAACGATACCTCGGACTTCCGCCCCTTTGCGGGGATCTTCCATGCCTGTATTTAAGACAGAATATTCAAAGTTTACCCCTAATGCCCAAGGTTGAGTATCTGAATTCTGAATGGGGAGCCATTTCAAGCGCGGTTTATAGCCAGCAGATTCATAACCATACTGGGGGGTATAAATGGTTGGCAAATAAAACCCAAATTCAAGCGTTTTAGTCAGGCCATAGCTAAACTCTGGGGTGATGCGCACAGCGCCTTGAGATATCCTTTGGTTCGGAAAGCTAGCGACTGTTTGCCCTGAAATTGTGGTGTTGGCATGAATCTCTAGGCCAAACTCACCCGGCTCATTAATTTCCCCATCATAGACTTGAATCTCATCTAAGAAAACAGCATGAGAAAGAGTTGAAAAACACAGCAAAAAACAAGCCAAAAGTCTTAAAAGTGAGAAGCGCATGAATGATATCTATTAAAATAAGGATGATTTTACGCTGCAACCATGAAAAAAATAATTCAACACAATGTAAGAAGTAGTGCTTACAAAAGGAAAAACCTTATCTAATGAGCTTTATTAGCCCAGAATTTTGTTATATAGCACTTGTGTTTTTTGTCATTTATTGGTGCTTAAAACCCTACTTCGCAATTCAAAAAAGCTATCTGATGGTTGCGAGTTATTTGTTCTATGCCAGTTGGTCCATTAAATTTACTTGTATATTATTTGCCTATAGTTTTTTCATATGGGCCATGGGTAAATGGATTAAAACAAACGCTCTGATTGCGCCAAGTCAAAAATTGAAGCTTAGTATTGCTATTTGTCTTAGCTTGAGCTTATTGTTGATGACTAAATATTATGAATTTATTAGAGAAATCTTTGACGATATATTGCTTGGGTTTGGAGTAAATCTGCAATTACCTTATTTGGAAGTAATTATCCCGGCAGGCATTTCATTTTTTACCTTTCAGGCCATCACATATCTTGTCTGGCAAAACAAGAATGAATCCCAGGATATCAAACAGCAAATTTCATTTGTAGATGTTCTCCTGTACTTAGCATTTTGGCCCACCTTATTTGCTGGCCCAATATTTAGGGCAAAAGATTTTTTTGAGCAATTGTATGGACCACTTGTTGGTGCCGCCATACATGTCGAAAAAGCTATGTACTTTATATTGTTAGGACTATTGGAGAAAATGGTTTTAGCTAATTGGTTATCTACAACCTTTGTAGATGAAGTCTTCGCCTATCCTGCACAACAAAACCTGTTGACAGTTTCTAGTGGGGCATGGGCATATGCCTTGCAAATATTTTTCGATTTTTCGGGTTATACATTACTTGTCACGGGGCTTGGACTTTTGTTGGGGTATCAAGTGCCGATTAACTTTAGGCAACCCTATTTAGCGAAAAATTTACAAGAGTTTTGGAAACGTTGGCATATTTCATTATCTAGTTTTATACGAGATTATATTTATATACCGCTAGGTGGTAATCAATTTAGCTTTACACGAACGCAAGTGAATATTTTTATTGCTATGACATTAAGTGGCATTTGGCATGGCGCTAATTTAACTTTTATTTATTGGGGCATGTTGCATGCTATAGGCGTTATCTTTATTAATGTCAATAATCAATATGTAAAAATAAAGATTCCTCAAGGATTAGCATATATTCTAACCCTTGTATTTATTTGTATGACTTGGGTCTTCTTTAGATCAGACAATCTTGACAATGCATTGAGTTTATTCAAGCAACTAACCCATGTAACGGGTAACTTTAATGTGTCGCATTTATTATTGATTTTACTTTCTGCACTATTTTTTATACTGAGTAAGCGCTCTGAAGTGATTGAACTACACTGTACGTTACAAATAAAAAAATGGTGGGGCTGGCGACTGTGTTTGCTGATTACAGCCAGTATTTATTTAATTATTTATGCGGGACCTAGCGGTATTCCTGCATTTATTTACTATAGGTTTTAAGAATGGAATCAAAAAAAATAATTCCTTGGCTCATCATCGTCATGGTATGTAACACCTTTCTCTGGCTAGACTCTTTAGACAAGTACTTGGCTACTAGATTTCATTTTTATTTAACAGAATATATTCCAGAAAAAGCACTCGCACCATCGATTGAGTTAAAAAAATTATTAGGCGTGGGTGACAGTAAAGAGCCAGAATTCACAAGAATAGAAACAATGACCTCAAAGCAGAAGGAAGCAATCGAAGTCCCACCAAATCCTCCTAAAGTAATTTCACCGGCAGTGATTAAAAAAGAGAAAGAAGCCAAAGAAGTAGCAAATGATGTGGCAACAGTGTCTGATGATATACAGTTGGCGATGGCGAAGAATAATGTGGCAAACCCTACATCAAGTAGCGTTGAAAAAATGAAATCGCCCTATGCTTCCTTGCCATTCAAGACTGGCAATATCAAAGTCATGTTTGCTGGCGACTCTATGATGCAAGGTGTTGCGCCGATTGCGATTAATACCCTACAAAAAATGTATCCTAAAAGTCAGTTTGTAGATCTGAGTAAACAAAGTACTGGTTTGACCGTGAAGCGCTATTTTGATTGGCCAACCAAAATTAAAGAGGGAATTGCCAAAGAAAATTACAAAGTAATTGTTATATTTTTAGGGCCCAATGATCCTTGGGATATATATGACAATAAAAAAGTATATAAATTTCCATCCAAGGAATGGGAGGCGCTTTATCAAGAGCGCGTGGCTGATGTCTTATCGTATGCTAAAGAGCATGGCGCACAGATTATTTGGATTGGTTTAGCTAATATGAATGAAGAAAGACTAAAGACGGGTGCCGTTATCCAAAATAGAGTATTTAAAAATGAAACGCAAAAATATAATTTTCAGTACGTATCAACAGAAGAAATCGTAGGACCATTAGATCAGCCCTATAAGGCTTATATAAAAGATCCTGTAAAAGGTGATGTATTAATGCGTGCGAGTGATGGCATTCATTTCACACCAACTGCGTTAAGATTAATTAGTCAACGGGTCGTAAGTGCTGTTGTTCAATTGGATCAAGAGTGAAATTTAAACAATTATTCTGCCTAAGTATTGCCGCTTTAACTTTTCAGTTATCTGCCCAACCTATTTTAAATATTAAAGGCGCAATCCAAAGCCAGGATTTAGTGTGTCCTAGCTTTAAAAAATCACCCCCCCCACCCGTCGCTTCAATTAATTCTGAATTTGAGGAAGTATATTCATTACCTGAGGACGATTTATTAGAGATTATTCGTAAAAATTCGACTAAGCCCAATCAAGTTCAAATTCAATTACCTAGCCATGTCGCAGGAAATCCATATAAGATTGGTTTTTGGGGCGATAGTCATTCTGCCGCCAATTTCATGACAGAAGAACTCATCAAGTCGGTTGGCCTCGATACAGATACCGTTTTACCATCCTTTATTCCCCCTTCAATGGGCAGACCAGGAGTCAGGCTGCCTATTCGGAAGTATTGCCAAAGCCCGAATTGGAAATTTAACTACTCCTATACCGGCGTTAATCAAGAGTTTTATGGTCCAGCACTGCTTAAGTTAAATTCGAATTCGCCGGATAGCTTCTTATGGATTGATTTTCGCTCAAAAAACCAGCCATCCAATAACTTAAAAAAATTAACCATCTTATTTTCTAAAACTATTCAAATGAATGCCAAAATTGGTATTCAAGTAGATTCAAGAGCAGAAGAGATTATTGATATTAAAAATGAAACCGGTAGTCAACTGATTATCCAAGGCGATAACTTATTTGGAGTAGTAAAAATTCGCTTAATCCAAGGCGCTATTTCTATTGATGGCTTTGTGCCTAGCTATGAAACACCGGCTAAAGTATATTTAGATACATTTGGCATACCAAGTGCTACCGTTAAGGGATGGCAAAGCATTCAAAAAGACTATGTCGATAGCTTACAAGTCGCCAGAGATTATGACTTAGTTATTTTGGAGTATGGCACGAATGAGGGTAGTCATTTGCCCTTTGATGGCAATGTATACGGCAATATGTTGAGAGATTCCTTAAGGCAATTTCGGGCAATATACCCTCAAGCAAGTTGTGTCTTAATGGGACCGACTGACAGGGGAATTTGGTACAAAAAAACGTATTTAAAGGGCAAGAAAAAATTAGCCAAACCAGCCCCAACACCTGATTTTTTGGCATATTCAAAAATTCACCAAGAAATCACCCAAATTCAAAGTAATATTGGCAAAGAGTTTGAGTGCTCAAGTTGGAGCTGGCAAGATGCAATGGGAGGCCCTGGTGGGGCATACACGTGGATCAAGCAAACCCCACCACTCATGGCTAGAGACTTGATTCATTTAACCGTTCAAGGTTACCAAGAAACAGCTAGGCAGTTAAGCCAAGATATCAATCTTCCACAATTGCTCAGCCTAAAAGCCAATAAATAGCTAAATCTTTAAACAGAGGGGATTGCGGCTTATTTATTCAAGCTTTTGAGTAAAGAAATTTGGATATGATAGAAAAATGAATAATTCTGTCTTCACCACCCGCCCCACTTTGTCATCTCAAGCTTTGTTTTTAGAACAAAAAATGATATTGGCAAAGCAGTTACATCAACAGGGAAAATTAGAAGATGCCAAAAAGGGCTATCAGGCCTTATTAAAAATCCAACCCAAAAATGCGCAGGCGCTTCATGGATTAGGATTAATCTCCTTTGTTCAAAAAAAATATCAAGAAGCACTCAAATATCTTAATCAGGCAATTCAAATAGAGCAAGACATCCACTACTTAAATAATCGAGGCACGATCTACTTTGAGTTAAAAAAGTATCCGGAAGCCCAAAAAGACTACAAACAAGCCTTGAATATTCAAGCAGACTTTCAAGATGCGCAATTTAATTTAGCCAATCTCTATAGTGAAACCAATAGAACATCAGAAGCATTAAAAATATTTGATGAAATTATTCAAAAGCAAACAAATCATATCGAGGCTTTATATAACCGCGGCAACACCTATAAGCGTAATCAACAATTGAAAGAAGCTGTCATTGATTACGGCCGGGTTCTAGAGATCATGCCGGGGCATATCAATGCGCTTTTAAATCGTGGGAATGCCTACCTAGGCTTAGAAGAATTGGATTTAGCACTTGCGTCGTATGATAAGGCCTTAGATTTTCATCCTGACTTCATTGAAGCATTAGTATCAAGGTCAAATGCAAATGCTCTCAAAAAAAACTACGATTTAGTGATTCAAGATTGTGAAAAAATTATTCGATTAAAACCCGATCATAAGGAAAGTTATTTTGCTTTGGCCAACGCCTTAAAAGATAAGCTTTTCTTTCATGATGCAATTGCCTGGTACCAAAAAGCACTTGCCTTAGATGAAAATTATTATGATGCAATCATCAATCTAGCAAATACATTACGACGACTCAAGCACTTTGATGAGGCAGCATTGTATTACAGCCGCGCTGTTCAGTTACAGCCAAACTCTGCAGATGCCTACTCGAATTTAGGCAATATATTGCACGACTTAAAACGAACGGATTTGGCAATTGATGCATATGCTCAGGCATTGCAAATAGACCCCAGAAGCCAAAGAGTACACTTTAATTTAGCAAATATTTTTAAAGAGTTAAATCAACTCGATGAGGCACTTGAGCAATTTGATCATGTACTTTCTATTGATCCCGAAAATATAGAGGCACAATTTGCGAAAGGGATGATTTATTTAGCTCAAGGAAAATATCAAGAGGGCTTTAAACTGTATGAACATCGCTGGGAAAGAGAGTCACTCGTAACTAAATTACGCCAGTACCCACAAGCGCTTTGGACTGGAAAAGAGTCCTTAGATGGAAAAACCATACTCGTCTATATAGAGCAAGGCCTTGGAGACACAATTCAATTCTCAAGGCTTATTCCTCAGTTAGCGCAACAAGGGGCACGGGTTATTTTTGAAGTACAAAAACCCTTGATGGGGTTAATGAAACAAATCGAAGGAGTAGCCGAACTCATTGCGCATAAAGAAGCATTACCCGTATTTGATTACTACTGCCCGCTTTTAAATTTACCGTCAGCAATTGGTATGGACGTAGAACACATACCTCTAGCCCAAGGATATTTAAAGTCAAACACAGCATATGTAGATAAGTGGCAAAACATACTTGGTGAAAAAACTAAACCTCGAGTAGGATTAGTGTGCAGCGGAAATGCCATGCATGAGAACGATCAAAATCGAAGTATTTTATTGTTTGATATTATTCCCTACCTTCCGCAAGAGTTTGAATACATTACCCTACAAAAAGAAATGCGTGAGGCAGATCGTCAATTGATACAAAAATATCCATTATTTAAATCATATGGTGAAGAGTTAGATAATTTTGATGACACTGCGGCTTTGTGTGAGTTGATGGATATAGTAATTAGTGTTGATACGAGTGTGGCGCACTTAAGTGGCGCACTGGCTAAAAAAACCTTTTTATTAGTCCCCTATTGCCCTGATTGGCGGTGGATGTTAACTAGACAAGATAGTCCTTGGTATCAGTCCATGAAAATCTATCGGCAAGAATTTATGAACAGTTGGCAGTCAACATTTACTCAACTAGCAAAAGATTTAAAAAAAGAGCTGCTCTAAGAACGCAGAGGGTATTTAGACTTGGGCATACTTTGACTGCAATTTATATGCGTGTTGGACGCAAAACTGAACCACAATGGAACCAACAAAAGAAAGAAGAACCGTTTGCCAAAGCTGTAAATAAGAAATCAGTAAGGCATGGATAATAAAATAAGCGATAAAAGAATAAAGCCCTTTAGAAAGCCCTCTAAAAATCTGAACCACATGAAGGCGTCCTAGCGATCGGTGGATAAAGACCGCTAGCACTAAAGAAACACTCGGAAACACAGAAAGCAGTCCGCTCCACACACCGCCGAGATCATTTGCTTGGGCGGTAACTAAATAAGTTAAAAGTGCGCCAACAACAACTCGAAGGGGTAAGTCTTTCAGATTTTGAGGAGGCTGGATCTGCTCTGCAAATTTTGGTAACAGGCGCGGAATCAGGAAAAGGAAAAACAAAGTAATTACAACCGCATATAGAAGCTGGGTTGGAAGTAATGCAAGTAAATAGGCGGCGATCAACCATGCTAATAAGGCCGTAATTAAGCATGGAATATAGTGCCAATATTGACAAGCCCATCCATATGCCAGACCAAAAACCAATATCCCAATTGTTCCGTACATCGCAGAGATTGAGGCTTGCAAACCAAAATCAACACCCTGCTCTAGCGTCAGAAAAAAAACGATTGGACCAGCTACAACTGGAAAGCCGCCGAGGGTTCCTGCGATTTCAGAGCCCCATCGTTTCCCAGCCAAAGAAATGATAAGAATAAAAAAGGGAACGGTGATGAGTTTAAATAAAAGCAAAGTGAGCACAACTTTCAAGAAATAATACCCATCATATGCCAATCAAGCTTAAGACTTCAAAAATTGATCATTATCCAATCGCAGATTTTTTTAGTAGCACTACATAATCTGTCAAAATAGATACATGAACATACATCAATATAACAATATTAATGAATTAAAAAATGCACAGCGTGAACCCGTCAGATGAAAATAGAAACCAAAGGCATGTTAATTGGTTTGGTGGGGGTCATTATTTTTGGACTTACCTTACCCGTCAGCAAATTAGCGGTAGAAGTATTTAGCCCTGCATTTGTTTCTTTTGGACGAGCATTTGTCGCAGGACTTGCGGGCTTGATCTATATCTTAATCCAACGTGCCCCCATGCCCTCATGGGCCATTATTAAACGCATGTTTTTAATTGTTTTAGGGATTGTTGTTTGCTTTCCTTATCTCATGACATTGGCAATGGCTAAGGGAAGTTCTTCGCACGGGGGCATCATCTTAGGATTTATGCCCTTACTGACAACGATTGTTGGCGTGGTCAAGTTTAAAGAACGGCCTTCAAAGGGGTTTTGGATAGCCTCGCTATTAGGAACTTCCGTGGTACTTATTTATGCTTTGATTCAGGGATCAGGCACATTGTCATACATGGACTTTTTACTGCTGGCGGCGACGATTTTTTCAGCACTTGGTTATGCAGAGGGCGGAGAGTTATCTCGGATCATGAGTCCCAAAATGGTTATTTCCTGGGCGTTAGTTATTTCATTACCTATTAATGGCCTAGTGACCTATTTAACATTTCAACCTGAGTATTTATCTGTTGATATACAGTATTGGTCATCATTCCTGTTTTTAGGATTGTTTTCAATGTATATAGCATTTTTCTTCTGGTACGAAGGATTATCCATCGGGGGAATATCGAGAGTCAGTCAGGTACAGTTACTTCAACCTTTTATTACACTCGTTTGTGCCAATTTGATTCTGTCGGAAAGACTAGAGCTTATCAATTTTGTTTTTGCAGCATTGGTAGTTTCCTCGGTCTTGGTAGGAAAACAAATGCTAGTTAAACGAGTGCACTAATA
The DNA here is from genome assembly GCA_947450225.1 of Burkholderiaceae bacterium. Classification (GTDB taxonomy): domain Bacteria; phylum Pseudomonadota; class Gammaproteobacteria; order Burkholderiales; family Burkholderiaceae; genus Polynucleobacter. The sequence goes on from CANFUO010000060.1 coordinate 8,850, forward strand.
CCCCCGAATTTTGATGATGAGCGTTTGTTCAGTACCCAGATTATCAATTACCGCAAGGCGAAGAGCTTCTTCTTTAAAGTCTAAAATACTTGGGTGGGAGCCATCTTGGCCTAGGTTGATAATGTAAGTCCACACCAATTGATCCTTAGCGGACTTTTTATAAAGGTCAATTATTTTTCGCATGGTGTACTACAACACCAACTATTCAGCAGGCGCTTCAGTGACTGTATCTTGGACTGGCAAAGCTTTTGCTGGAGGACGTTTAGCCATCGCTCTTTTGATTTTTGCCTGTTCTTTTGGCTTGCTTGATTTTTCTAACATCGCACCCAGTTGGGTTAGGTTCAAAGGACCCAACCTTGCTTTACCCGTTTTGGTAAGCAAAGAGTTGTTTTTACGATTTTTTTGATTTTGACCAGTTGCCACTGCCGACTCCCATAAAGACTGATTTTTTACGGGAGCAAAGCTCTAATAAGAACCCAATTTTGGGCACAGGATAGTGATCAAGGCTCAGAATAACAGTAAATAACAAAAAAGACTATCAATTCGAAGCAGTTTATTAAAAAACAATAGATTACAGAATTTCGATATAATTGGATATATGGAAATTAATCACATTTCAAACGCATTTTTAGGCCTCGGGCAAGCATTAAGGATCTCGATTTATCGATTGATCGCCAGATCAGCAAAACAGGGGATAAGACCAAGTGAACTGAAGGAACAACTAAGCATTCCACAGGCGACCTTGAGTTTTCACTTAAAGCAGCTACAAATATCTCAATTAGTCGTTGTACAAAGAAAGGGAACGAGTCTGTTTTATACACTGAATACAGAAGTGCTAGAAGAATTAATTCAAACGATGCAGTTGTTCTTGCAAAATTCAGAAGATAATTCAATACATGTATTGACCAAGCCAAGAATCAAAGTCAAAGCGAAAGAGTAGGTAGACCTACCAAATGACCTGTAACATAATAAAAATTCAACCTATACCTTCATCGCATATATGACCGCAGTTAAAAACAATTACATTCTTTATCTAGTAGCAACTACATTTTTTATGGAGACCTTAGATAGTACGGTCATAGCAACCGCATTACCCATGATGGCTATTGACTTTAATACATATGCTGTAGATGTGGGCATAGGCATCACCGCGTATTTACTAACTTTAGCCGTCATAATTCCGATTAGCGGATGGTTAGCTGATCGCTTTGGTGCGCGGCGGATCTTTACATTAGCTATTTTTATATTTACAGCCGCGTCAATCTTGTGTGGCATTAGTGAGAGTTTAAATTTCTTTATTTTTGCAAGAGTATTGCAAGGAATCGGTGGCGCCTTGATGGTGCCGGTTGGACGCATCATTGTTTTGAAAAACACACCCAAAGAAGGAATCATTGCCGCAATTGGATTGATCACCTGGCCAGCTTTAATCGGACCGGTTGTAGGACCAGCCATTGGCGGACTATTTACGACATACGCAAGCTGGCATTGGATATTTTTTATTAATGTGCCGATTGGAATCGTGGGCATTATTTTAAGTTTGCTCTGGATCAAAGAGGAAAAAGAAAAACGAAAATCCCCGCTTGATTTAAAGGGATTTTTACTCAGTGGCGCATCGTTATCAAGCCTGATTTATTCAATAGAGTTATGTCGACATATTCAAGAAGAATATATGCGCATACTTGGATTTCTAATTACAGGACTCATCATTGGTTGGTTTGCAATACGACATTTTAGGCGCGCACCTTACCCCATGATTGATTTATCGTTATTAAAAATACCCACATTTGAATCGACTTTATTTGCAGGTAACTTATTTCGTATTGCTCTACACTCAACACCATTTTTAATCCCACTGTATTTACAACTCGGATTAGGTATCGATGCTTTCCAGGCGGGATTAATCGTGATGAGTATATTTGTTGGTAATTTAGTGATGAAGGCAATTACAACGCCAATATTAAACAAATATGGATTTAAGAAGGTAATGACAATCAATGGCATTGTCATCGTGTTGTCTTTGATGTCTTGTGCCCTTATTAGCGCCAGTATGCCAATCTGGATTGTGATGGGGCTACTATTTATTAATGGTTTAGTAAGGTCGATGCAATTTACTTCGATAAATACCTTGGGACTAGCTGATGTACCCCAACAGCAAATGGGGTCTGCATCATCCTTAGCCAGTACAGGAACTCAGTTAAGTATGGCATTAGGCATTGCTGTGGGATCATTGGCATTAAGTTTGGCAACGATGATCAATCAAGGCGATCCTAACCTGCCGAGTATTGCCGATTTTCGGGTATCTTTTCTGCTGGTGCTTGTCTTACCATTGTGGGGTTTATATAGACAAAGACACATGAGTCCAACCGCAGGGGATGATATAAGAAAAAAATACAAAAACCCAAAGGAAAAACCTTAAAATAGTTTATTCTTTAGGAATATAAGTAGGATTAAAGTGATAAAAATCACATTACCAGAGACAAATCAATGAATATACTTTTTATCGGTGTTGGCAAAATGGGGTTGCCTATGGCAACCCATCTGAGTAAAACTAAAAATGCACTCAAGGTAATCGATATAAGTGAGCTACAAATAAAATTGGCAAAAGAAGCCGGGTTAGAAATTGGCGCAGAAAGTGATTACCAATGGGCTGACATCATCATTAGTTCAATGCCAAATGACCAAGCTTTTTTAGAGCTTTCACAACAGATTAGCGAAAAAGTGAGAGCTAAAACAATTTATATCGATACAAGTACGATTTCATTATCAGCATCATCTCAAGCAGCCACATGGCTAAAAAACAAGCAGGTACATTATTTAAGAGTCGCTGTTTCTGGCAATAATCATATGGCTAAAGCCGCTCAATTGACTGTCCTTAGCTCTGGCGAGCGCGCTATTTACGATCAAGCCCAAGAAATCCTGTCGTGTTGGGGGAGTAAAATATTTTACTTGGGAGAGCAAGAGCAAGCGCGTTTAATGAAGCTGGTAGTTAATTTGATGATTGCACAAACAAGTGCCATGTTAGCCGAAGGATTAACGCTTGGACGTTTAGGTAATTTAGACTGGCAAGACATGTGGGATGTCATAACAAATAGTGCGGCTGGATCAACGATTATGAGGGCTAAAATGGAGCAGTTAGGCCAACCGCTAGGAGCGCGAGATTTTTCGCCAACATTTACAGTGGAACAGATGATTAAAGACTTGTCTTTAATCACACAAGCCGCAGATGAAGTTGGAGCGCCACTAACGCAAACGAAAACGACTTTAGATTGGATGCATCAAGCCATTCAAGAGGGAGATGGTCAGTTAGATTATGCAGCGATCATCCGTGTATTAGAAAGAAAAGCAGGACTGAGTAATTAATTTTAAATGAAACAACACTGGAGAATTTAGTATGGCGCAAAAGATTGGATGGATTGGATTAGGTCGTATGGGCGAAGCCATGGCAAAGAGATTAACCAAGGCAGGATATGGCGTAGACGTATGGAATAGAACCCGCAGTAAAGCGGATCCGTTAGCAGAATATGGCGCTACAGTGGTTGACAATATTCTCGACTTGGCAGGGTGTGAAACTGTTATCACGATGGTATCAACAACCAAAGATTTAAAACAAGTCTTATTTGGGGAAGGTGGTCTAGTAACAACTGCTACTAAGCCAAAAGTCGTTGTTGATAGCTCATCAATATCTCAAGAAGGATCTGCTGAGGTTCGTCAACAGTTAGAAGCCCTAGGAGTTGCTTATTTATGCGCTCCAGTATCAGGTAATGCAAAGGTGGCCAAAGCCGGAAAATTACTCATGGTCTCATCAGGACCTAAAGATTTATATGACAAGGTTGAACCCTATTTTCAGGCGATGTCTAGAAAATGTATGTGGGTTGGAGAAGGTGAATTAGCACGTGTCTGGAAAATTGCACACAACACGATGTTTGGAGTTGTCATTCAAAACTTATGTGAAATTACCGTCCTAGCAGAAAAGGCTGGAATCCCACGCCATCTGTTCTTAGAAAGCATAAATGACTCCGTACTTGGTTCAATGTATACACGTTATAAAACTCCAGTACTTACCAACTTGAATTTTGAGCAAGTTACATTCACACCAGAGCTATTGTTAAAAGATATG
>CANFUO010000061.1 GCA_947450225.1 Burkholderiaceae bacterium
ATTTGGTGAATGCACTCCAGGAACTCTTTAGGTACTTCGTTATTCAACCTTTGTGAAAAATTTTCAATAATTGCCGCTCTTTGGTAGCCCTTCACTGCCAAGATAAAGGGGAAGCCAAATTTGGCGTTGTAGTCTTGGTTTAATTGATTGAGCAATAAGAACTCTTCTTCAGAACATTGATCAAGTCCGGCACCACTCTGCTCCCGAAGTGAGTCATCGGTTAGCTGCTTTTTAACGGCGGCTTTACCCGCCAACTCCGGGTGCTCCCTAATGAGTTGTAATTGAGATTCATACGAAGAAGATAGGACAACCTGCTGCATGGTCGAAGCCAAGTGTGCCAAATCCCGAAATGGTCGCGCTTGAAACGCCGCCTGAGGAATCCAAGGGCTATGTTCATAAATCCCTGAAAATACGGTAACAAATTCCTCTTGATTGAGTTGATTGATTTTTTCTATCGATAATGGAGTGGGGTTCATAACTTGATTTAATCAACTTGAGGTGGGTGATTGTCATGCCAATGCTTTGCAATATCTACGCGCCGGCAAATCCAAACGTTGGAATGCGATTGAATGTAGTCCAAGATACGCTGTAGAGCTCTAAATCTTCCAGGCCTTCCCAATAATCGACAATGCATTCCAATCGATAACATCTTCGGTTGGTTCATCCCCTCGGGATCGCCTTCCGCATATAAAACATCAAAGCTATCTTTAAGGTATTGGTAAAACTGCTCTCCAGTATTGAATCCCTGAGGTGTTGCAAAACGCATATCGTTGGCATCTAGGGTGTAGGGGACAATCAAATGAGAATGATCTTTACCATCTGTAGTTGTTACGTTTGTCCAAAACGGCAAATCATCCCCGTAATAATCAGAGTCATATAAATACCCGCCTTGCTCAAGTAATAAGCGCCTCGTGTTGGGGGAATCTCGTCCGGTGTACCAACCCAATGGCTGGGAGCCAATTAATTGAGTGATTCTTTCTGTCGCAAGTCGCATATGTTCACGCTCAGTCTGTTCATCCATATTTTGATAATGGATCCAACGCCAACCATGACTAGCAATCTCGTGACCATATTCTACAAATGCTCTTGTCAGTTCAGGATGACGTTCAAGTGCCATACCAATTCCAAATATCGTCATGGGTAAGTCGCGTCTTTTAAACTCATTTAAGATGCGCCAAACACCAGCCCTTGAACCATATTCATAAATGGATTCCATCGATAAATGACGGCTATCGTAAGCTACAGCACCAATAATCTCAGATAAAAATTGCTCTGAACCCGCGTCGCCATGCAAAACAGAGTTCTCTCCACCCTCTTCATAATTAAGCACGAATTGCACTGCGATACGAGCCTGTCCAGGCCAATGCGGGTGTGGTGGATGCGCGCCATATCCAATGAGATCGCGCGGATAAGATGAATTTGTAGACATAAACATTAATATACTGCAAACTTTCATTCAGGTATGCTTACGCATTAGTTTGTTAGATTAGAAATACTTATTCACCTCTTATTATTGACAACAAAATTATGGGTAAACTCTCAACGCATGTATTAGATACCAGTATTGGTAAACCTGGGCAAGGTATCTCGATCCAACTTTTTAGGATATCTGGTGCCAAGAGCCAATTATTGACTACACGCCTGACCAACAGCGATGGTCGCTGTGATGAACCACTTTTAGAGGGCGATCAGCTAAAAGTGGGTGAATATCAACTTGAATTTGATATCGGTGCGTATTTTGCCAAGTCAAACCCAAGCTTGCCAGAGTCTGGTTTTTTAAATACTGTTGTCATTCGCTTTCAAGTAGCCAATGCGCTAGAGAACTACCATGTACCGTTGGTTGTTACACCTTGGAGTTATTCAACTTACCGTGGATCTTAAAAAGCTTTAGAATAGTGAAAGTATCGTAGCGGGTATCTCAATTTGAGCACGATCATTGGCTTCTGCAGTTCCGCCGTGGCAGAAGATAAAGATAACTTATGATTAGAATAAGTTTGTTTATGCTGGAGTAAGCACGATGGAATACCTTTTACCCTTTCTCATTGACTGGTCGAGCCTGCTTCTACGTTGGTTACATCTGATTGTCGGAATCGCTTGGATTGGAGCTTCTTTTTACTTTGTATGGCTTGACAATAGTCTCGTTCCTCCAACCGACCAAAAATTAAAAGATGATGGTGTTAGTGGTGAACTTTGGGCTGTTCATGGCGGTGGTTTTTATAACCCACAAAAATACCTTAATGCCCCACCTCAATTACCGAAGCATTTGCACTGGTTTTATTGGGAAGCCTATAGCGCTTGGATAACTGGTTTTTTACTTTTTGCAGTTGCCTATCTTCTCAACCCAAGCGTAATGCTCGTTGATAAAAATGTTTTCGACATGTCAGGCCAAATGGCTGTCATTGCCTCCCTTGCTTACCTTGTTGCCGGCTGGGTAGTCTACGATGCCATCTGTCGCATCTTCGGGGTAGGTGATCAAGCCGATAAAAAAGTTGCCGTTTGTCTTCTTATTTACGTTGCCCTTGCTTCCTACCTAGCCTGCCAAATTTTTTCTGGGCGAGCTGCCTTTCTAATGACCGGGGCCATGATGGCAACCATCATGGTGGCTAATGTATTTTTTTGGATTATCCCAGGGCAAAAGAAAGTAATCCAGTCCATGAAGATGGGTGAAGTCCCTGAAATGATTCATGGTCAACGTGGCAAACAACGTAGTGTGCACAATACTTTCTTTACTCTACCTGTGCTTTTTGCGATGCTATCGAATCACTACAGTATGGTTTACAACTCTCCCCACCATTGGGTAGTCTTAATGTTGATGATGTTAGGAAGTGCTTTAATCCGCTTCTATTTTGTCTCTCGACATAAAAACAAACCTCACTATCCAGCATTGGTACTCGGATCTTTTTTACTCTTAATCGCAATTTTTATCACCGCCCCATCACGACCAACTGCCTCATCAAGAACCCCAACAACCGCACCAAGTCTTTCTCAAGTGAAAGCCATCATTGAACTGCGTTGTATCGCTTGCCATAATGTCAATGTAGCGAATAAAAATATCCGCTTGGATAGTGATGAGTTGATTCAATCACAAATGGCGCTTATCTATCAACAAGCCGTTGTAACGAAAATAATGCCGATGAATAATGCAACAGGTATTACGGAAGATGAAAGACGCACTCTAGAAGCTTGGTATAAAGTGCAAAACCCTTAGGAGATTAAAAATATGAGTATTCCTGTCATTGATCCCGCTGCACCCATGTTTACTCGTAAACATATCAATCTTGCGGATGCAGAACTTGGCGCTAAAGCGATTAGCTGCTCCGATGAGTTTTTTGCGCCTTTAGAAAGAATGCTTAATCCTGAACCTGCTGTATTTATTCCAGGTAAATATGATCTCAATGGTAAATGGATGGATGGATGGGAAACCAGAAGAAAACGCACATCTGGCACAGACTGGTCCATCATTGAACTATTTAGACCAGGCTGTATTTACGGGTTTGATGTTGATACCAGCTTTTTTACAGGAAATTTTGCTCCTGCAATTTCAATTCAGGCTTGCTTTGAGGAAAAAACACCAAGCGATAGTACAACTTGGTTTGATGTTTTATCCCCAAAAACTTTACTGGGTAATCAACATCATTATTTTGAAATTGAACCATCAGCTAAAGTAAGTCATTTAAAAATCACGATATTTCCAGATGGTGGTATCGCTCGTCTTCGTGTTTATGGCAAACCAGCCATCGATTGGTCAAAGATTCCAGCTACTGAGGTCCTTAATTTTGCGGCTGTAGAAAATGGTGCCCGCACGATTACTGCCAATAATGAACATTTTGGTTTGGCGATGAATCTTCTCAAACCTCAAAGAGGAAAAAACATGGGGGATGGCTGGGAAACAAGAAGACGAAGAGAGCCTGGATTTGATTGGTGTCTTATCGAATTGGCTCATCCTGTTCTTGTACAAAAAATTGAAGTTGATACTTGCCACTTTAAAGGCAATTATCCAGACCAATGCTCGCTGCAAGCTAGTCTTGTTACATCTGGAACAGATCAATCAGCGATTACAGAAAGTATGTTCTGGCCTACGCTGCTTCCTTTACAAAAGTTGCAGATGGATCATCAGCACTACTACACGTCTGAAATTGCATCTATTGGTCCGATTACGCATGTACGCTTTAATATTTATCCAGATGGTGGCGTTTCTAGATTACGAATTTGGGGCACTAAAGCATGATCACCCTTCCAATCACTGAGCTAACGCGCGAAAATTTTGCACCATTTGGTGAGGTTCTTGCCCTAGAAGGAGCCGAGCATTTTCCAATTAATCAAGGTAGTACTGAAAGGTTCCATGCATTGTCGTCAGTTGATACAAGCGACCAAAATGGTAAACCTATTATTAGTCTTTTTAGAGGCCAAGCTTTTACAAGACCGTTTGCATTACGCGTCATGGAAAGACATCCGCTTGGTAGTCAATCTTTCATCCCTGTAACCAAAGATCTAAGTAACAAGTACTTAGTCGTTGTTGCCCCTGCTTCGTGTCAAACAGAATCCGAAATCACCGAGCACCTCAGAGCATTTATCGTTCAAGGATTTACTGGGGTCACTTATGCCAAAGGGGTTTGGCATCACCCATTAATTAGTCTTGATCAATTACAAGATTTTATTGTTGTCGATCGCCAGGGCCCTGGTAATAATTGTGATGAAATTGAACTCAGTATTCAAATTAAGATTGACTAGCATCGAATCCTTTGGCCCGAGGTTCAATCCCTTCTGATATCCTAATTAAACTGTCCAACTTTTTTGGGTCAGTTCACAAGCCGGTTGGTTTTTTTGCGTTACTCTAGTAATGCTTAGGCTAAAGCTAAATTTGGAATCAAGGCATGCTTGACTTTTGGTAGTCCCGCTTTACGAACTTGCCATAAGTCATACGCTGCCTGTAAAGCTAGCCAAGCACTTGCACTACCTCCATTTTCCTCTCCTAACCAAGCCTCAATACGTAGGGCCATTTCTGGAGAAATGCCAGCTTTACCATTAATCACTCTAGAAAAAGCTGCTCGAGTTACTCCAAGCTGTTCAGAAGCTTCTGTGACGGTCAGTTCTAACGCTGGAAGAATATCTTCTTTTAGAGTAAGACCTGGGTGGGGCGGTTTATACATTTTAGTCATCATTATTCCTATTCTTTTAGTGATAATCTTGATAATCAACAAGCACTGCATCTTCACCTTCAAATTTAAAAGTCATACGCCAATTTCCATTTACCGATATGGAATAGTGATCCTTTAGCTTATTTTTTAAAGGATGTAAGCCCCAACCAGGTATATTCATATCTTCCCATTTTTTTGCAACATGTAATCTAGCTAACTGCCTACCCAGCTTATTGGCATGAGCGGCTTGGATGCCGGATCTTTTACCTGTTTCAAAAAAGAGTTGTAAGCCCTTATGGCGAAATGTTTTAATCATGAATTATTGTATACCGAAACTATACACTATACAAGATTATGATTAGATTTTTAGGCATCAATTCAAGTTAAGCTTACTACTTACAGACCAACACCGGTCTCATAACTGTCCGTTTTTCTCAATCATCTGAATAATTTTCGATACACCTTCTAGCTTCTTTAAGTTCGTCATGACGTAAGGTTTGTCGATACGCATTCTTTTTGTATCAGACTCCATAATCTCTAAATTAGCTCCCACATAGTCGGCAAGATCAATTTTATTAATTACAAGTAAATCTGATTTTGTGATGCCTGGACCACCTTTACGTGGAATTTTTTCACCGCCAGCAACATCAATGACGTAAATGGTGTAATCCGATAATTCTGGACTAAATGTTGCCGCCAAATTATCTCCACCTGATTCGATAAAGACAATATCAGCCTGTGGAAATTTCTCCAGCATACGATCGACCGCCTCGAGATTAATCGAAGCATCCTCTCGAATCGCAGTATGTGGGCACCCGCCCGTTTCAACCCCCATAATTCTTTCTGCAGGAAGTGCTCCAGAGATGGTTAACAATCGCTGGTCCTCTTTCGTGTAAATATCATTGGTAATCGCAACAATATCGTATTTTTTACTCATCTCTTTGCACAGCATTTCTAATAAAGTAGTTTTACCTGACCCAACCGGGCCACCAACACCAATTCGAAGAGGAGGGAGTTTTTTTGTACGCATAAATTATTTTCTGGGTTAAGAACGGAATAAACGGGAATATTGATGCTCATGACGACTCGACAGAATATTTAACTGATGAGCAAATGTGTTTAATACAAATTTTTCTGACTTTGACTGTTCAATGATTGCATCTAAATGCAACGATAATTTTTTTCCAATAGCCACCACTATTTTTTGACCAGCTACTTGACCTAATGGAATTGACTTTACAGCTGCCATCACTTGATTTTCTAACCAGGAATAGAGATAGATATGTAAGCCGTTGATCGCTTGAACTTTTTGCGAGCTACAGACATAAGCATGAGCGCATGGTAATGTGATTGGCTGTATTGTATTCAAAAAAAGCTTTTCTTGATCACTACCCCATGCATGTTCTTTAATCAACTTGAGCAAGGACCACCCCATTTGCTCTGTCTCTTGACGAAACTCACTCGTTTCTCTACTCGCCCAAAACCAATGATTCCAATGAGTGATCTTCTCCTCATCAAACACTAACCATGCCTCATATAAATAGAGCCAAATAATCGCCTCTGATTGCGTAATGACTGAAAACAAATGCTCATCAATCCATTGATGTGCCTCATCAGCATTCGTCACAAATCCATGGCTAACAGTTGCTTCTAGGCCTTGTGAATAACTAAACCCACCTATCGGTAAAGTCGGTGAGGCTAGGTGTAATAGCGCTCCTAGTTCAGACGAATTCATATGCTGATTGATTTAAATTAGTGGTCATGGTCGTGGTTACAGTGCTGGTCATGCGCATGATACGCCGACTGAGCCAAAGCATAATCCTCATCAAACGTAGCATCATGCCCATGCTTGTGTCCACCTCCATAAGCCCCATTTTCTGGCTCAAAGGGCTGATCCACCAATTCCACATCAACACCTAATTTTTTTAGCATATCCGATAAAACAGGATCAAACTCTAACTGCAGATAATTTTCACCAATTTCAATTGGTATATGTCGATTGCCAAGGTGATATCCGGCACGCATCAATTGAAACGTATTTTGAGCAGTTACTCTCATCACTTTCTCTGGAGCTGATTTGACAAGAATAAATTGGCCCTGATCATCGACTAATACATCATTACCCCTCATCACACTTCCTCGATGAAGGACCAAAAGAACTTCTTCACCATTTTGAAGCATTACCACTTGACGACTCTTACTGCGCTGTAAATATGGCAACTCCAATAACAAAGCGTTTTTTAATAAAACTTTCGAAATTTTTGATTGCCCTAAATTTTTTGTTATTTGGCGCATATTCAAAATAAAAAATAACGTTGTGCAAGAGGTAATACTGATGCGGGCTCACAGACTAATTGCAAACCATCTGCAAGCACTTCATATGTTTCTGGGTCAACAGAAATATTGGGCTGCCAATTGTTATGAATCATGTCTGATTTTTTAATATTCCTGGTATTACTGACTGGCTCAAGACGTTTTTTCAAATCTAAGGATTGGATGGCCTCATTGTGCATCGCGACCTGAGAGACAAAGGTCATCGATGTCTTAAGGCCTCCTGCAAATGCGCCAAACATGGGGCGGTAGTGGACAGGCTGCGGGGTTGGAATCGAGGCATTCGGATCACCCATCGCGGCGGCAGCAATCATTCCACCTTTAATGATCAAACTGGGTTTTACCCCAAAAAATGCTGGTCGCCAAACAACTAAATCGGCTAACTTACCTTTTTCAACGGATCCAACCATATGAGAGATCCCATGAGTGATAGCAGGATTAATCGTGTATTTAGCGATATATCTTTTTACTCTAAAGTTATCAGTTTGATAATCACCCGTTAAGCTTCCTCGTTGATTTTTCATCTTGTGAGCAGTTTGCCACGTCCGAATAATGACTTCGCCGACTCTACCCATCGCTTGGCTATCAGAGCTCATCATCGAGAATGCACCTAAATCATGAAGGATGTCTTCTGCAGCAATCGTCTCACGCCGTATACGACTTTCTGCAAAGGCAATATCTTCGGCGATTGATGGGTCTAAGTGATGGCAGACCATCAACATATCAAGATGCTCATCAATGGTATTTACCGTGTATGGCATTGTCGGGTTAGTTGAGGATGGTAATACATTAGGCAGGCCTGCCGCGCGAATAATATCGGGTGCATGCCCACCTCCTGCCCCTTCAGTGTGAAAGGTATGTATCGTTCGATTCTTAAAAGCGCCAATGGTGGCTTCAACAAATCCAGACTCATTGAGGGTATCTGTATGAATCGCCACTTGAATATCCATTTCTTCTGCAACCGATAAACAGCAATCAATGGCTGCAGGAGTTGTTCCCCAATCTTCATGTAGCTTTAAACCCATTGCACCAGCTCTTACCTGCTCTCTTAATGGTTCAGGCAAACTCGCATTCCCTTTACCTAAAAAACCTAGGTTCATCGGAAATGCTTCTGCGGCACTGAGCATGCTATACATATGCCATGGACCTGGTGTACACGTTGTTGCAAATGTTCCAGTAGCTGGTCCAGTTCCACCGCCAATCATTGTTGTTACGCCACTCATGAGTGCTTCATCAATTTGCTGGGGGCATATAAAGTGAATATGTGAATCAATCCCTCCAGCGGTAACAATCATCCCTTCGGCAGCAATGACTTCTGTACCGGGGCCAATCACTATATCAATAGCCGACTGTATATCTGGGTTACCTGCTTTACCAATCCCAGCAATCATGCCATTTTTAATCCCAATATCAGCTTTGACAATACCCCAATGATCAATAATGAGCGCATTCGTAATCACTGTATCTACACAATCTGCACTTAGTCGCTGACTTTGCCCCATCCCATCGCGGATCACTTTACCACCACCAAATTTAACTTCTTCACCATAGGTTGTGAAATCTTTTTCAACCTGAACCCATAGATCAGTATCTGCCAATCGAACCTGGTCACCGGTCGTTGGGCCAAACATTTCTGCATAGGCTTTGCGAGATATAGTTGCCATTAAAAAATCCTTGTACGTATTTAGTTATTGATTGTCAGATGCATCAGCAAATCACAATTTACCCATGACTAGGCCATTAAAACCATATACAGTTTTATCTCCAGCCACTTCCACAAGTTGTATCGTCTTTTTTTGACCTGGCTCAAAACGTACCGCTGTGCCTGAGGCAATATTTAAACGATATCCCCTACTTTGCTCTCTATCAAAATGTAAAGATGTATTTACCTCAAAAAAATGATAGTGTGATCCAACTTGAATAGGCCTATCGCCGGTATTTGAAACAACAAGTTCTACAGTCTTACGCCCAACATTGATCTCAATATCCGGACCAGATGTTCTAATTTCTCCAGGAATCATTTTTTCGCCCTTAGATCGATTGAACAAATAGGGTAGCAGCAAAAACACCCGAGCAGATCGTAAAAGCTCTTAAGGCCCATTCATGTTTTTTGGATGCGTACATAGCTACAAAAAAGCCAATCGTATGTAGAGCTATAGTACTCAGGATTAATCCAGCAAGGACGGGGAAAGATGAAGCATCAAGCTCCACACCGTGCGTTACACCGTGAAAAACACCAATCATCCCAATAAATAAAGTAACCAATGAAAATGATAATTTAGTTAATAAAACATGCCCCAAAGGTAGAACGATAAGTGCAACTAATATCATTTGATTGAGAAGATGAAGTTGTTCTTCACCAATACCAAGGCCTGTAGAAAAAACTGCACTAAGACCAAATGAACTCACAAAGATAGCTGGAAAAATCACCCCTTTTTTCATGGGGAATTGATAAGCCATCACTCCAATAATGAGCATGGTTAATAAATGATCCCAACCAGTCACTGGATGGAGCAAAGCACTATATAACGAGGTGTCATGGTTGGGATGAGCAAACGCTTGATTTGAAGCTAATAGCGCTATTAAAAGAAGCCATTTTTTCATATTGAATCCTTATTGAATAGGTTGATGAACGGTGACTAATTTCGTCCCATCTGGAAATGTAGCCTCAATTTGTATTTCAGGAATCATCTCGGGTATTCCCTCTAAAACATCTGTGGACTTTAAAATCGTTGTGCCAAAGGTCATGAGTTCAGCAACAGTTCGCCCATCCCGAGCACCTTCCATAATTGCCGCAGAAATTAAGGCGATTGACTCTGGGTAATTCAGCTTTAAACCTCTAGCCATTCGCCGCTCTGCAACTAAGGCTGCGGTAAAAATCAATAGTTTATCTTTTTCTCTAGGTGTCAATTCCATAACTTATTACCTTTTTATGTCTTCCAAAGTCGAAGTGGTAGGGGTGGAATTCCCGACACTTCTAACCGATACCGTAACCACATCTGAATAAAACAATCCTTTAAATATTCTACTTCCGAAGATATCGCTCGTACAATGATTAAACCATTTTTTTGGGGCAAATTAATTCTGGTTGCACCAACTCTGAGTGTGTCTGACCATAACAAGGAATCTCTGACTTGTTCAAGCAATTCTTCGCTAACCTGATTGCCACAAAACCACATCGTTCCCATGACTGAATAAGGCCCTAATTTAGGGGATGAGCCCATCGATAAATCATCCGAATCTAAAACACTGGAGTCAACCCAATAAGATCGGTCATTAACACTTAATTGCAATTCGTTTCGAAGATGGGCGTCAGACCATATTTCACCGCTAGCAGCTCTTCCTAACTGGGCAATATCCCACCCAATCATTGAAGACTCATCCTCTATCTGAATATCAATGAGATTGTGTGCGTTTGAGGAATTAAAATAAATATTTTCTTGGGGCAAAAAGTCAAGATGTCCTCCTGAAGCCACACTCAACTTCGTTTGCTGGGAAGATAAAAGTCCATTGGATTTATACCATTTAGTTGCTCCAGGGGTGGTTACAACCGCCTTAGCCTGAGGATGCGTTCTAATATCTATCTTCAGGTGATCCCCTCCTGCTATTCCCGCAGGAGGATGCAATATCACTGCATGGCAAACCTCATCCCCTTCTGGATAAAGCGACTTTTGAATAAGTAAAGGTCCAAAATGATCTCTTCTTGATAGGATTGTTTTAGAGGACGGTGGTGCTTTTGTAAACTCTAAGTACAAGCTGGCATCCCAGCGTTTAGGTGCTGTAAGTGGCTCTAAATTTGCGATTTCCATTTGATAATTATGGCAGATACAAGCGATATTGTTTATCCTTACTCCTTTTAACTATAGCATCTAGCTAAGATCATGAATGAAAAGATGCCTAGGGTTTTAACTATGGCTATTTAACGAAAACAATGTTAATTTCAATTTAAATCTTACTTTTAAGGAGAACATGGCTCACATTAAATTAAGTCGTATTAAATTGAGTATATTTTTATTAGTAGCTAATTTATTAGGATTAAGTCAAATGAGTAATGCCGCTGAGCCTGTCACAGAAAAAGCAACGTCTTATATTGTTACTTATTTTGAGGTCTATCCTTCTGAAATTCAAAAAACAAAATCCTTACTCAAGGAACTTACACAGTCAAGTCTCAAAGAAGAAGGTAACTTAAGATTCGAAATAGTTCAGCGAATAGGCCAACCAGATCAGTTCGCCATTTTAGAAGCGTGGCAAGATGTTTCTACCATGACGAAACATCAACAATCAGCAAATGTGATTGCTATGAAAGATCGTCTTAATCCTTTACTCAGAAGTAGTTATGACGAGCGTCCTCATTCAGCCTTACAAGTTGGTAAAGTTAAGGTTTCTCCGAATGAAATGAAAAATGCTATTTTTGCTATTACTCACGTTGATATAGTTCCAACAATTAAAGATCAAGGTATTGCTTTAGTTAAAGATATCTCCGCAATCAGTCCAAAAGATCAAGGCAATATTCGCTTTGAAGCTTTAACCCAGATTAGTCGCCCAAACCATATGACAATTGTTGAAATTTGGGCAACCCAAGATGCCATTAATAATCATGCGTCACAAAAACATAAAAAAGATTTTAGAGTAACCCTCACTCCTATGAGTGGCAGTCTTTATGATGAAAGATTCTATAAGCTGATAGATTAGAACTTTTTTGAATCTTTGGACAAAAGCCCCTCTCACCAAAGTTTCGAGATAAACAATCTCGTGACCCTATTCTATGATGCGGTGATGGCTTTTATTCTGGCTTCATCGATGTGTCATTGACTAATTTTCCCCATTTAGCAATATCACTTATCCAAAAGTTATGGAAATCGAGGTTATGCCGACTATCTGGTATTAATCCTAGCTCTTCTAACTTTTTACTTACATTTGGCATCTTAACAATATTAGATATTTCACTACCTAACTTTTGTGCGATTGCAGCATCTGTTCCAATAGGTGCAAAGATCGCATGCCAAGTTACCATTTCATAATCCTGTATCCCTAATTCAGAAATTGGCTTCACTCCTGGTAAGGCGTTCATTTCGGTTTTACTACTTACTCCAAGCGCTTTTAATCTTCCTGCTTGTATTATTTGCTGAGCAGGTGGAATGAGTTCAAATGCAAAATCTAATTGGCCGCCAACTAAATCGGTTAATACAGGTGCGCCACCTTTA
>CANFUO010000062.1 GCA_947450225.1 Burkholderiaceae bacterium
ATGAGGTTGCTTAAGCGAAAGCTGGAGCTGCCGCTGAGGCGGTCTGCAGGGACAAAAGGAATCGCAATAGATTTGAATCCAACCCACGCGTAAAGACCTTTCATAAAGCGGTTGCGTTCAGGCAGGGCTCGCAAGGCGTCGACCACTTTGCGATCAAGCCAACGAAAATCACCCGCATTTTGCGGAATCGGCACATCGGCACCAGCACTCATTAAAGAATAAAAAAAGCGGGTACCCAAGCGTTTTAGAAAAGATTCATTGTGGCGATCAACAATAACGCCATACACCATGTCATAGCCAGACAGCCACAATTGGCTCATTTCCGTTAGCTTATCTAGCGGATGTTGGAAGTCAGCATCGATTAAGAGAACGGCATCACCGCGAGCATAATCGAGCCCACAGGAAAGTGCTGCTTCCTTACCAAAGTTTCGGGAAAACTCTAAATAACGAACACCTGGTTGATTGGCTAACTCATCAGCCACTTCATTGGTATTATCTTTACTACCATCATTAATGAGCAAAATCTCATACCTTGGTGTAATGCTTGTCAAAGCATCTTTTAGGGCCCCTACAAAGTGTGAAAGATTCGTAGACTCGTTGTACGCTGGCACAACAATCGATAAACTGAAGTTATTAGGTCGATTAACTTGTATAGACATACCTAAAGTTTAACTGTAATTTTATAATCAGAACATAATTAATATTAATGAAAAGACCCCATTCTTGACCCCGTCTAATACAAGTAGATTTAGCCTTAATAAAACTTCGATCATTCTGATCCTGTTATTGATTGCTTTTATTTGGTTTTGTACATTCATGATCTTCCGCCAGGCGCCTGAATGGGACAATATGGAAGAGTTGGTATGGGCAAATAGTTTTGAGTTGGGCTATCAAAAACACCCGCCCTTACCGACATGGGTACTTTACCCTCTAACCTTGATATTTGGTCGCGTGACTTGGTTACCAACGGCCTTGGGGCTAATGTGTGTCGCGCTAGGGCAATGGATTACCTATCAACTGTATGTGCGCATTGCCGAACATGCCAAGCTTACCAACCCACAAGAGATTAGCCTTTTAGCCATTTTAGTCAGCTCACCATTAGTCTATTTTAGTATTCGCGGGGGTGACTACAATCACAATGCCATGCAGTTATGGTCAATTGCGGCTATGTACTATTTTTACTACAGAGCCTGGGAGAAAGAAACCGTTAGCCAGTCCCCACAGACCTATTTTTGGTACTGGGGTCTTATGGGTTTAATGATGGGCTTGGCGTTTATCTCAAAATATAGCGTTGTGATTCAAATCGGTGTATTGATCACCCATTTTTGCTTTGTGGGACGTTGGCGTCGAGCTAGGTCTTGGTTGGGCGTATTGTTGGCTGCGGTCGTATTTCTATGTATAACGACGCCCCATTTGGTTTGGTTATATCACCAGACAGAGTTGGGTCAGGGGCCAATTTATTACGCCTCACAATTAATGATTACACAGTCATCGCTTTTGGAGAGATGTATAACTATGTTGAAAGACTTTTTACTTACCCAAGTCTTTCGACTCCTGCCATGTTTTTTGGTTCTAGGAGTTATTTATTTTTTGTATAAAAAGATCCCTCAAAATGGGGGGAGCTTTGTAATAAGACCAACTTGGTGGTCTCAAGTCCAGCGTCAAGATCAACAGTTTTTAATCTGGCTTGCCCTTGGACCTTGTGTACTGGCGATGTTGATTGGCATTATTTTAGACCAGAAGATTGAGGCAAAGTGGGCGGTTACTTTCTTTATTGCTATTGGTTTTATTGGGTGGTTCTATGCTAATGACCTACTCGATGTAGTTCGATTGAGAAAAATGGTCATCGTTGGCCATGTCATTTTCGCCGTCAGCTTTGGCATCATTACGGGGCCAGTGGCGAGCTATTTAGGAAAACAAGGGCGTAGCAATTTTCCAAGTCAAGCGCTGGCGAATGTGATTGCGCAGCGCTGGCAAGAGCATCCCGAGTTAACCAAGGGGGAGCCCATACGGCTGATTGTTGGCGATACTTGGATTATTGGACACACGATCATTCATGATCGGGTGAGTCAAGGAAAAAATATCAAGCCATGGATAGATGCCAATGACTTATCATCTCCTTGGATGAGGCCAGAGGATAAACGCCATACGGCCTTAATATTGATTGACCATGCGCCAAAGCCTTTGGGCCAATGGTGGCGAGCAGGACACCCACCGAGTAAAGAAGTGCAACGCATGTTTGATCAGGCCCCAGTTAAAGGTGTCGAGGTAGTTCCCTGGACAACGAAAACTGATGCGCCGCCCCTCGAGATACAGTGGGCAATATTGCCATACGAGCCGTCATGAAAAAATTAAAAATCGTTTTTGCAGGAACCCCTGAGTTTGCTGCGATCATTTTAGGTGAGCTGGTGCAGTCTTCGCATGAAGTTGTTGGTGTGATGACCCAGCCAGATCGACCAGCAGGTAGAGGCTTAAAGGTATTACCCAGTTTGGTTAAACAGCGCGCCCTAGAACTAGAAATACCGGTTATGCAACCAACTTCATTAAAGTTAGATGGCAAATATGGATTAGAGGCAGAAAATACGAAAACGCAGTTAGAGCAGTTAGCCTTTGATGTGATGATAGTGGCAGCCTATGGCTTGATTTTGCCTAAGTGGATATTAAGCCTAGGACAGTCCCGCCACGCTTTAGGTTGTATCAATGTGCACGCATCACTTCTCCCTCGTTGGCGAGGGGCGGCACCGATCCATCGAGCCATTTGGGCGGGTGATGAGGTAACAGGAACTTGTATTATGAAAATGGCAGAAGGCTTAGATACGGGTCCAATCATTGCGCAAGAGAGAATGCCCATTCAAAGCTTAGACACGACAGCAACCCTACATGATCGATTGGCAGCACAAGGGGCGCGTATTTTGTTAGAGGTTTTAGACCGTGCTGCTCATCTAGAAAATATTGCCGTTACCGAACAAGAATTAATGGGAGTTACCTACGCAGAAAAAATAAAAAAAGAAGAAGCCAAAATTAACTGGAATCAACCAGTAAATCTGACGGATCGGCAAATACGTGCTTTAAATCCATCTCCGGGGGCAATTACTACACTCAATAGTGAGATCGTAAAAGTATGGCTATCTGAAAACATTTCGCACCGATGGCCAAAAGATGCCAACCTAAAACCTGGACAGGTATTGGAGCTTGATGAATTTGGCATTAGTGTCGCTGGCGCTGATGGTGTGGTTCGTCTCTTGGAGATACAAAAGGCAGGCTCAAAAAGAATGAGTGCAACACAGTTTGCAAAAAGTGTTCAATTAAAAAAAGGACAATTTTTCGCATGAGTGAAACTTTTACAGACATACTTTATGATAAAAACATGACTATGTTGAGGGGAAAATCTCATGTTTAATTTAACAAAAACAGCAATTTTAATGGCGGCAATAACCGCCCTTTTTGTCTATGTTGGCGGAGCCTTGGGTGGACCGCAGGGCATGCTACTTGCTCTTATTATGGCAATCGGCATGAATTTTTTTAGCTACTGGAACTCCGATAAGATGGTTTTAAAAATGTTTGGGGCAAGACAGGTCGATGAGCAAAGTTTCCCCGCCTATTACAATGTCATTAAAGAGTTGGCACAAAAGGCGAACTTGCCAATGCCAAAAGTATATTTAATCGATGAAAATGCCCCTAATGCTTTTGCAACTGGCAGAAACCCAGAAAATGCCGCCGTTGCCGCAACCTCAGGCATCATGAATATATTAAATGAGAGAGAGCTTCGTGGTGTGATGGCGCATGAGTTAGCGCATGTAAAAAACCGTGATATTTTGATATCAACAATCGCAGCCACGATGGCTGGGGCAATAGCAAGTCTTGCTAATTTTGCTATGTTTGCAGGAAGTAGAAACCGTGAAGGTGGGGCACATCCGCTGAGTTTTTTATTGGTGTTTTTGGCACCGTTTGCTGCAAGTTTGATACAGATGACGATTTCAAGAGCGCGAGAATATGAGGCGGATCGAATAGGGTCAGAGATTTCTGAAGATCCATTAGCATTAGCCTCAGCGCTCAAGAAAATTGAGAGCGCAGTTCAAGGCATACCATTTGAAAGAGTAGATGCACACCCAGCAGTAGCTCAAATGATGATTATGAATCCCCTTTCTGGAGGTGGTCTGCGTGGTCTGTTTTCAACCCACCCAGCCACAGAAGAAAGAGTTGGTAAATTAGTAGAAATGTCAAAAACAGGAACTTACCCCACATAGTGTCACTTAATATAACCAACACGAGCATTCATCCAACCAAGGCTACTGGAAGTAACCTATGTAATACGATACTTCTCGCAGCGCAATTGCTCGATCAAGTACGTCTTGGTACGTCACTGACTCAGGCATTGGCACAAGCACCTTCTGAAAACAGGTCAGCTGCACAAAGCTTGACTTTTGATGCATTAAGATACAAGCCAAAAATATTACAAGCACTACGTCCGTATTTACATAAAGCGATTGACCCAGAAGTTGAAGATATATTCTTAATTGCAATTAGCACTTTGTTTTTGGAAACACAAAATCAATATGCACCCTACACATTGGTCAATGAAACAGTTAAAGCAGCGGATCAATCACGGAAAACCAAGCACGCAAAAGGTTTAATCAATGCAGTCTTAAGAAGACTGATAGAAAACCCACAGGCCTTACACATTGATGTAATCGATGCGCAGTATCCCTCTTGGTGGGTTAAGAGTCTGAAAAAAGCATATCCAAATCAATTTGCGCCGATTTTAGAAACGAATTTAAACCCTGCAAAAATGTTTTTAAGGATTAATCCGCAGCGTGTAACCTTATCGGCATATCGGATAGAGTTAGAAAGTGCCGGTATTGGAGTATTAGAGATTCCAAAGCAATGGCAAGACCTTGCACCACTAGCGATTGCTGTAGAGGGCTCGATCCCTGTGCATTCATTACCTGGGTTTCAAGATGGGTTTGTAAGCGTTCAAGACTTGGGGGCACAAATAGCCGCGCAATTAATTGCCCCAAAAGACCATGAGGATGTATTAGATGCTTGTAGTGCGCCCGGTGGAAAAGCTTGTCATTTACTCGAGCTTGCAGATATCAATCTCGACGTGCTAGAAATTAGTGAAGAGCGCATGGTGCGCGTGAAAGAAAACTTATCGCGACTTCATTTAAATGCCAACATGATCATTGGAGATGCAGCACAGGCATCTACATGGTGGAGTGGGAAATACTATGACGCTATTTTGGCAGACGTGCCTTGCTCAGCAACGGGTATTATTCGACGACACCCAGATATTTTATATTTGAGACGTAGTGCAGATATCGTACAACTACAAGAGTTACAACGTAAAATTACACAGGAGTTATGGGGTTTATTAAAGCCCGGGGGGAGAATGTTATTTGTGACGTGCTCTATCTTGCCGCAAGAAGGGGAGCAACAACTTGAATGGTTTTCCAATAACTTACCTGATGCGTTACGATTAGATTGTCTTGGACAATTGTTGCCAAATGAGTGGCATGATGGTTTTTATTATGGAATGTTACAAAAGAAAAGATGAGGCTATTTAAAAAACTCTTCGTCGTTTGTATGTTAATCATGACATGCGTATGCACAGCCGTAGCATCCGCAGATGGCATTAAGCTAAGACAGCTTCAATTAGAGCCGGTCGAGCAAAATTGGGTTATTAATGCTTCGTATCAAATTGACTTGCCGCCCGAATTAAGTGATGCGGTGAAAAAAGGAATTACCTTTCATTTTCTGACAGAGTTTAATGTCACGAGGGGACGCTGGTATTGGTTTGAAGAAAAGCCAATCACTGCAAATAAAAATATCAAGCTTTCATTTCAACCCCTTACACAAGTGTACCGGGTCAATGTTGGCGCATTAACTATTTCCGCAAGCACTCTTGAGGAAGCATTAATTCAGGTGGGCGCCATTGCCGGTTGGCAAGTTGCTGAATTATCTGCGCTGGATAATGGACGTCAATATGATGGCGCCATTCGAATGCGCTTAGATTTAAGTCAACTACCAAAGCCCTTTCAGATTAATGCGTTAAATGCTCGCGAGTGGAATTTGTCAAGTGATTGGCACCAATTTTCTATGACGCCAAAATATCGGATGACAGGTAAGTAATGAACGAGCCAAAAGTCACCTATGCAGAAAATATGATTGCCAGTCAGTATGGGATCAAAAAAGAACTGACAGCATTTCTAATTTTGGTATTTTTCTTAGGGGTACTATTGCTCGGCCTTTTAACAGGGATCAGCGCAGATGCAAAATTTTTAAGCCAATATTTTGTTTGGCTTTATTCCATTAATATTGTTGTAGGAATTGTCTTACTATTAGTCATTATTGGTCTTATCGTCACACTTACCATTCGTTGGCGGCAGGGATTTTTTGGCACAAAATTAATTGCAAAATTAGCAATGATTTTTGGGTTAGTCGGAGTCTTACCGGGTGCAATTTTATATTCCGTATCTTTGCAGTTTGTCGGAAGAAGTATTGAAAGCTGGTTTGATGTCAATATTGAGTCTGCCCTAGAGTCGGGCTTACAACTAGGACGTTCCTCCTTTGAAATTACACAACATGAATTTTTAGCCGCTGGATATCAATTAGCTGTTCATCCACAGATAAATAGGATTGGATCAAACCAAGAGTTAAAGAATTTATGTTCCGCCGCACAAGCGGATCAGATTGCTATTGTGGATCAGTCTAATCATGAGTACTTTAGTGTCAGTTGTGCTCATCAAGATATTGTAGAAACACGTCTCACACCAGATCTTATTGCGGAGTTAAAGAAAAATAACAAGGCATCTTCCATAGAAGAAGTAGGGAGTAATCCGGGGGAAGAGGCATATCAATTAAATGCGTTATATAGCTTATCTAATCAACGTATTTTAAAACTAACCAAACGTTTAGATCCTACGCTCGTGGAGAGTGCCAAAGTAGTTCAAAAGGCCTATAGCGAGTATCAAGAAAAATCTCTTAGCCGGCTTGGTTTAAAAAAAATGTATATAGGTTCATTAACCTTAACCATGTTTATGGCTTTGTTTATTGCAATTTTATTAGCACTCATATTAGGCCGGCAGTTGGCTAGACCATTACTCATGTTGCTTCGGGGAACTCAATCGGTTGCACGTGGTGATCTATCTCCTAAGCCGCAAATGGACACCCCGGACGAATTAGGTGAGTTGACTAGGCAATTTAATAAGATGACGAAGCAATTGTTGGAGGCGAGAATGTCGCTTCAAGAGTCGAAGGATTTCTCGGAATCCGTTTTGGCAAACTTAACCGCTGGAGTTTGTGTATTAGATGCAAATTTTAGATTGTTAGTATCAAATGAAGGAGCGAAGCGAATTTTAGAGAAAGACTTGTCACGGTTGATCGGCAAGCCGCTCAGCTTTTATCCAGAATTACAATATTTTGAAACCACCATCAAAGAATCCTTTAAAGCCAATCAAGTTTCTGTAGGTGCTGATGAGCAGGGGCCGTTAGAGCAAAAAAACATTTACACAAATGAAAAGTCATGGCAACGACAGATACATTTATATAACACTCCTGCAGATCAAGATAATGTTTCCCCAATATTATTGGCTAGAGGTACAGAGTTAATCGGTAAACAATATATTATTGTTTTTGATGATATAACGGAAGTAATTGCGGCCCAGCGTTCGATTGCCTGGGGAGAGGTTGCGCAGCGCCTAGCTCATGAAATCAAAAATCCTTTAACACCGATTCAATTATCTGCAGAGCGGATATACCAAAAACTGTCCGGGAAAATGTCAGAGGAACAAGAAGAGATTGTTGCAAAAGGAACAAATACCATCATTACGCAAGTTCAAGCGATGAAAACCATGGTAAATAACTTTAGAGATTTTGGAAAAAAACCTTCACCGAATATGCTACCGATTAACTTGAATCAATTAATTGAAGAAATATTAGGCTTATATGAAGGCACACAGATTGAACTCAAGCTTGATCGTGATGCTCCAGACATCTTGGGCGATCCGACCCAGTTGCGTCAAGTGATTCACAATATTGTCCAAAACGCCATCGACGCGGCAACAGAAATTCATTCTGAGCCAGAAATACAGATTCGCACAGAAACCGTTAATTATGTTGGCCTCGTGAATCAAACGGAAAAATTAGTGCGCTTATCGGTTGCAGATAATGGACCAGGTTTTTCACCAAGAATACTCACGCGAGCATTTGAGCCTTATGTTACCTCCAAAGCAAAGGGAACTGGACTGGGATTGGCCGTTGTTAAGAAAATTATTGATGAGCATGGAGCAAGAATTGAATTAAAAAATCGTATGAGAGATACCGTCATTCGTGGAGCGAGAATTTCGATTTTGTTTGAACGTTTGGCTTAAAAATTGAGCCAATAAAAAAGAGATATTAAAATTAGGATATAGGACAATAAAGTATGGCAAATATATTAGTAGTCGATGATGAGATGGGAATACGCGAATTGCTCAATGAGATTTTGAGCGATGAGGGACATGTTGTTTATTCCGCGGAAAACGCACAACAAGCGAGAACTGTTCGCGATCAATTACTACCGGATCTTGTTCTACTAGATATATGGATGCCTGATACAGATGGCGTCACTTTGTTAAAAGAATGGGCCAAGGATGATAAATTAACGATGCCCGTCATTATGATGTCCGGTCATGCAACGATAGACACGGCAGTCGAAGCTACACGCATTGGCGCATGTAATTTTTTAGAAAAACCAATCGCATTACAAAAGCTGTTAAAGACAGTCGCGCAGGCTTTAGAGAAAGTCTCTCCCAAAGAGTCTTTCGACCCATTAAGTCAGTCGGTCAGGGGGGCAAGCTCATCAACAGGCGTTAATAAAGGATTTGAGACGTCTGGATCTTTAGGAGCCGATGCTGCAAGTCATCAGGCGTCAGGTGTGATTGGATCTTCTGATATTAAAGAGTTGGTTCAGGGGCATTTTGATTTACCGTTAAGAGAAGCAAGAGATATATTTGAAAAAGCGTATTTCGAATACCATTTAAAGTTAACGGGTGGAAGCATGACAAGGGTGTCTGAGCAAACCGGTTTAGAGAGAACCCATTTATATAGAAAATTAAAAGCGCTTGGCATTGACGTAAGAAAAATAGGAAGTAGTAGTACTTAAAAAAGTCACCTATCATGGACTCACCTGTCATCACTATAGAAAACAGCAATTGGGATATTCATCATCCAAATCCAGAATGGATTCGGGCTCTTGAGAGCGGTAAAGTACTTCACTTTAAGCAATTACCTTTTAGTATTTCTGAAGAAGAAAATGCCTTATTTAATTCCGGTATTCAAAATCCAAAATCTCGCAATATTAGTGTTGGAGCCGATAGTGTTTTAAAGGGAGCGGTAGGTGATGAGCAAACACTTCAACTGTTAAAGCATTTTATATTGAGATACCGAGAATGCTCTACCCGCTTAATAAATTCATTAGTGCCCAATTATTCAAAACGGTTAAAAGTCTCCCCAACTAGTTTTCGTCCACTGAATATCTCTCAACGAAAGCAATCTTGGCGTGCAGATGATCGACGGTTACATGTTGATGCTTTTGCCACGAGACCCAATTATGGCGAGCGAATTTTAAGGGTTTTTAGAAACATTAATCCTGAAGGGGCGCCTCGAGTTTGGAGGGTTGGAGATTCTTTTGAAAATATTGCGCAACAGTTTTTACCCCGTATTAAACCGTATTCACATTTAAAAGCAATGGCTTTAAATACCATTGGTTTAACGAAGAGTTTTCGAAGCGAATATGATCACATGATGTTACAAATACATGATGGTATGAAAGCAGACTTAGATTATCAAAAAAATTCGCCTCAAATTATGTTTGACTTTATGCCGGGGGATACTTGGGTATGTTTTTCTGATCAAACCTCTCATGCGGCTATGGGGGGGCAATATATGTTAGAGCAAACGTATAATTTACCGGTGGATGCTTTATATGATTATCAAAGTAGTCCATTGGCGATACTTTCTAGTAAAACTCAAAGGAAACTAGCTTAAAACGGCTCCGTTAGAGTATAATTATCGTTTTTGGCCTGGTAGCTCAGTCGGTAGAGCAGAGGATTGAAAATCCTTGTGTCGGTGGTTCGATTCCGCCCCGGGCCACCAAAATCAAATAATGCCCTGCTTTGTGCGGGGCATTTTCTTTTGGGTTGGGGAATAAAGTCCCTAATTCGAGATTTAAGTCCTTATTCACTTTGTGGTTGATTAAAGATTAAGTCATATGTACAATGTACGTATGACAACACCTCGTTTTGAATGGGAACCCAGAAAAGCTACTGCGAATGTCAAAAAGCATGGGATTACATTTGAAGAGGCAAAGTCAGTATTTTACGATGATCATGCGAAGTTACTTGATGATCCTGATCACTCTGATGAAGAAGAGAGATTTGTTTTACTAGGACTGAGTCATACTTTGCGCGTTCTTCTTGTGTGCCATTGCTATAGAAGTGAAGGTAATATTATTCGAATTATTTCGGCTCGTAAGGCAACATCCAAAGAGTCAAAAGATTATTAAAGGTGACATATGCGTAAAGAATATGATTTTTCTAATGCCCGAAAAAACCCATATGCTTCAATGTTAAAGAAGCCTATTACGATTCGTTTAGATGAGGATTCGGTGAGTTACTTTAAAACAATTTCAGAAGAGGTCGGTATTCCCTATCAAAGCCTCATTAATCTCTATTTAAGAGATTGCGCCGCTTCGCATAAGAAATTGAACCTTAGCTGGAAGTAGTCTAGAGGTAGGATTAGACCTCCTGAGGGCCTGGTTCGATTCCGCCCCGGGCCACCAAAATCAAATAATGCCCTGCTTCGTGCGGGGCATTTTCTTTTGGTCGGGTGGATGAGATGGCCACTTGACAAAGCGTACGCTTTTGCGTACTATATTGAAAAGGAGTGAAATCATGACCACAATCACCGCAAGTGAAGCTCGAGCAGGTCTCTACCGTTTGATTGATCAAGCGGCAGAGTCACACAAGCCAGTAGTCATTTCTGGTAAGCGAGCAAATGCTGTTTTAGTTTCTGAAGAAGATTGGAGCGCTATTCAGGAGACGCTTTATCTATTGGCAATTCCAGGAATGCGGGAGTCAATTAAAGACGCCATGGCTGAGCCTATTACTAAAAGTAAAAGGGCATTGAAGTGGTGACTTGGAATTTAGCTTATTCCAAATTTGCCCTTAAGGATGCTAAAAAACTGTCTGCCGCAGGTCTTAAAGATAAAGCACAGACTTTATTGAATATCTTAGAAATAGACCCACTCCAAAATCCGCCGCCTTATGAGAAGTTGGTTGGTGATCTAAAAGGGGCTTACTCACGCAGAATTAATATTCAACATCGCTTAGTTTATGAAATTTTGCGCAAGGAGAAGACGGTTCGAATCTTAAGAATGTGGACTCACTACGAATAAAGTTGGCATTAGTCTAAGTAAGGATATGTGCATCCTAGGCCCTGGTTCGATTCCGCCCCGGGCCACCAAAATCAATTAATGCCCTGCTTCGTGCGGGGCATTTTCTTTAGGGGCTATCATGCAACATCATTGTTTTACTTACAATCAGTAAAGGCGGTGTATATTTTTCTATGTAAAATGAAAACTGTTAATTTTTTTAATATAGAACAATTCAAAAAATAAATATGAGCAAAAATGACATCAAACCCAACCAAGAGAATGTTCCAAATAGAATTTTAGAGCTTCAGAACAGGCCTATTACTTTTAGTTCAATATGGGGTGTTTTAAAGAAAATACTATTTGTAATTATTTTAATTGTCGCCATTATAGAAATATCAAATAATTTTAAAGAAAAAAACAATAAGATTACCAACCTTGGATATTGTGCACTTGTAAAAGATAAAATTATCAGATCTCAGAATGACCTGATAGAGAAAATTCAAGAGGGCTCATATAAAAGCACTTTAAAACAACAGGATGTTTTTGCCCTAGAAGAAAAGCTTATTGAATTAGTTAAAGAGGCAGACTTGAATTGCCCAAGTCGTGAAGAGAGATGTTTATTACTACAAACAACTATTCTAGAAACGTCACAAGCGGTTGATAGAATTAACAAAGATAAGGCAGACGGAAAAGAATTACACGCCTCAGAAAAGGTCAGAATAGAAATGCTTCGAGATTTAAAAATACAGTTTCGACAAGAGTGTGGTGGAAAGAGCTAAA
>CANFUO010000063.1 GCA_947450225.1 Burkholderiaceae bacterium
AAATGCTTTATCCAGTCTTTTTCGGTAATAAAGAATGTTTCATTTGCATATTCACCATTCTCAGGCTTAGACTGATTATTAATGGTGATGTGTAATTTTTTCTCTTCATTTGCTTCTGGGGTGGCATTTCCGCTTATTAAAGAACCATCACCAATATGGATTAAAAAACCTCCGGAAGGACCCACTAGGGCAGCAACTAATGTGCAATGAAAATCTCGAATATCATCTTTTCCAGCTTTTTCTCTCAACAGTTCTCTAACATGAATCACTTGTTGAATGACAGAATCATTGATCCAACCGCCTGGCACTCTTGTATTAAGTTGCGCAGCAATTTCGAGTAATTTTTCTGATAATACTTTCGCAACAAGTTGCGAGCCTTCTTCAGCCCGAGCTGCACTTCCAGCACCATCCGAAACAACCATACTGACCCATTGACCATCACTACTCACTCCAGTAGAGAAGGCGTCTTGGCACGGGGTGTTCGTTTGTACATGCGATGGTCCTTGAACCTTCGCACCATAGACTTTCCAGATGGACATATTAAACTCCTACGTTACGCCAAGGATCGGTATTGGCTAGCTGTACATTATCTCCAGGTCTACTTCTTGAAGCAGCACTCAAACTTGCACTTAACCACACAAATAACTCTTTAAATTTCATGCCCTCGAGCATGATTGGAGGACGCTTAGCGAGCTGACTCATCATCGCTAAATTAGCGTCTTCCACGCCAATCATAAATATCTCAACTTTTCTTCCATTTTCAGCCGCTTGACACTCTTGCACTGCAGCTTGCCATGTGGCCTGGTCATCAGTTGGATCACCATCTGTAATAACCATAATCCATGGTCGTGTATATGAAATACCGGCACTTCTTAAATTTTGTTTTGATTGCTCAACCATCGCTAAAGCAAGACGCATCCCCTCTCCAAGAGGGGTCGTAGCATCAGCCACTAGTGGGAATGGCTGAAAATAATTAGCGTCTGTCCAATCCATCATGACAGATGCATCATTACTGGGGCCACCAACGGTAATAATGCCAACTTGGACACGCGTTAATGCGGCAGGATCTTCATGCAATGAAGCATGAAAGGCCTCCAAGCCTATATTGAGCTCGTCAATTCTGGTTCTTCCAGAACGTGTCGGCGAAGCCATTGACCCAGATGTGTCTAAGACTAGAACACAGGGCGTGCGTTGATTTGGGTTTGAAGCGTAATCTACACCAGACATATTTTTATCCTTTTTTAATTACTAAAGTTTTACAAACTGTATCAGCTAAAGTTTTTCGTTTATCGTTAAAGAAAATAACAAACATACCTAAATTTAAAATAGGTATAAATGTTAATAAAGTTCTTCCTAAAGAAGTTCCAAAAGAAATTCGTTGGCCTTGATCATCTCGAACTCGTATCCCGCAAATCATTTTCCCAAAAGTACCCGAATCATCCGAAGAGTTTAGGACCGAGTGATATAAGATCATAATTCCAAAAGTAATTAATGAAACCATCGGAATGACCGCAATTGCCCCTTCCGGATCCAATGGCTCATCAGAAAACATATCGGCATATTCGGCGCCAAATGCAAATTTCCAAACTAGCCAAAATATAATGTTGCCAATAATCGAATTATCAATAATCGCAGCGCCTAATCGAGCCCACCTACTGGCTAAGACGATTTGTGGGTTAGGCTGATAATTGACTTGACTCGCTGAGCCAACACTGTTGCCCGCAGAACTTTGCGGCATCACTGCTTGCGGAGCACTTACTTGACCAACGGATGGCTTCACTCCAGTGGGCTGCCCACAACTTGGACATTTAATCATGGTTGAAAGTACAGGCTTTCCACAATTACCGCAAAATGTTCGTGATGCACTGGCCGCTAATGGAACCGGAGCGATGGGGGCACTAACTGGCGGTGTCACCACCTTAGGTGTATTAATCACCGTGGGCATGATAGGCGCAGGTTGAATAAGGGGTGTTGAAGCTGCGGCAGTTGAAGTTACAGATGTAGGAGCTTGTGGATCAATAGCAACTTGGCAAATTGGACATTTTTTAAATGTGCTTAATACTGAATGTCCATTAGTGCAAAATAATTTGGTTGGACCTGTTCCGGGTTGAATAGGTTTTGGAGGCTCCGGTGGCACAGGCTTTGGAGGTTCTGGCGGTATAGGCTTCGGTAACTGCGGCTCAACGGGGTCTTGTGATCCTGGGTCTACAATAATTGGCTGGGGGGTTGGTTCTATCGCAGGGCCATCATCGTCATCTTCAGATAAGCGATAATCAGGGACCCCACTCCACCGAACAATGTGCGCCATTTTGTTGTCACTCGTCTGTCCAACTAAAAACTCATAATTAGAGTTGCCCTCTAAATATCCAACAATCCGCTTGCCAACTTCAATCCTTAACTCATTATTTTCCGACCTAGCCGCCAACTGAAAGGTATGTTCAGAAACTTGCCAGCCTTTGCCGCCAAGATGTGATGCTTGGTGTCCTTTTCTTTGTATCGACACAAATACAGGAGATTGGCTAAGGTTGGCATTCGTGAATACCAGCTCTGCAAATCCTGGCTTGATTGGAACAGCTTTAGAGTAATTCATTGCTTAGCTCATAGATGGTTGATTAATTTGGGAAAGTTTTTTCAAAATAACTCCCAGTGTTCGGTTGCCTTCAATATCTCCACTCACCCCAGATAAAAAATCTGCGTTACTTCGAATGCTGTGCTGAAGCCCTAATAACCAATCTGCAAAATACTGGCGACTAAAGTCTACGGCAATATCAGGTAAAACAAGGGTTTCCTCAATCTCAGGCATGGGTGAAAATATTTTCACTGGCTTATCGTCTAAGTTATTAATATCAAAAGACCTCTTACCGCCGTCATAGCTTGCGCCTGAGACAATGAATTCATTAAACATCGTGGTCACTGGCTCAGTAAGCTTAAGCACCCACTTTCGACGATGGTTAGTTTTAAATTGATACGAGCGTTTAACGTGAAATATCATATCGTCGATTAATTTCGTACGGCGTGCTGATATTTCTATTTCATTCACCAGCTTAATCAAGGTCTCTCGGTTCATATTCAAGTACTCAGAAAAATGACCTGAATTTGTTCTCTCTAGAACAGTGGCATTCCAATGATTTATTAACTCGCGAATAAACCGCTTTGGTAAATCTTCTACTGAACCATCTTCGGGTGCCTGTAAGGAATTTTTCTGCGTGGCTCGGTGCTGATCCCCTATTCCACCTAGTAAATCTGCCAAGTCATCATCAATGACTTCAACTGCTTGTGGGTCATCATTGGACTTCAATGCGTAAGAGTGCTTTTCTCGCTCTAGTGCTTTTTCAGATCGATCAAAAACATCGTAAGCATCTGCATTATCGATAAGTAGCATTGGAATAAAGTCACCTAAGCGCTGACGCTTGAGTAAACTCGCCCCTTTCAAAACAAAATCTTTAGCTAAGGCAAACTTTTCCAATCTCAAAGTTTCTACATCATTGCTTATATAGTATTTAGCAAGATCAGTACGTCGATCATCAATGATGGACTGAAGCCTTTGCAAGACTTGATGAAGCTTTACCTCAGGCTTGCAGATACGAGCCAACTCTCCAATCAATCGACTAATACCACCATCATTTAAAGACATACCAGCATCCCAAGCCAAGGTAGGATCTGCGAAGTGTTTATTGACAAAGGGATTGGACAAGAATGCTGCCCTGAGTGTATTTACAAAATCTTTTTTTGCGGCACTAATTCCGGTTTCTGGACTACTACCAGGCTCTCCCTGATAATCAATTAAACCCGCTTGATCTGCATTGGGATTACGCAACCAAAATGCATTATTAAACGCGCTATCACTATGCCACTTACCAACCCAATTACTACGATGAGAATGCGCCCCAAATGGCTTTAGTAGTGAAGCCTCAAGTCGTGTCGTCCAGCGATTACCATCAGCAGTTCTTCCAGCTCCTTGTGAAAATTCCATATCAAACTTGGTCAGGACTAAAAAGAGCGCTGTCATCACTTCAGAGCGCTTCTCTGGGGTTATCCCATGGGTATTAATCACCCAATCTTCAACTAACTTATCAAGCCCAACAACTTCTAGATTAGATGGCCCAACACATAACAACATGGAAGATAATTCAAATTCAATCGAATATCGATCAAATAAGTAAGCTACCTTACCTCTTAAAAAGTTTTCGACTTTGACGTCTTGGCTATTTAAGATCTTATCTTCTTTAGGTTGAACTTTACGCGATCTTGCTCCGGGGAAATCCAACAAATCTGTATTAGCGAAAAATGGATGGGGTTCATCCTTCATTTGCACGACCATCTCAGCAATGAGCGCAGTTAAATGTGAACGCAAAATAGTTGACTGCACAACAGGTTTGCCTGGCTCACCCTCTGTAACAACGGCTACCGGAGGAATTTCATCAATACTAAATTTTTCCAATGTGGAAACGTTAATGATGCTTTCATTACTTCGTTGCCAGTCTGAGCCGTTCACTTCAAATAATGCTTCGGCCGCACAATAAATGGTCTTGGCATGTCCTAATTTGTTTAATTGCTCAACCAAACTTGCATACATACTCGAGTAGCTAACTAAGCCTTCCCAAAGTAACTCAACTAATTTCTGGCGTCCTGGATCACCTAAGTTAGGCATCAAATCAGCAGCGCGAGACCAAAAATCTATTTTCTTCAATGCTTGAAAACGAATGCTGTTTTTAAATCTAGAGTTACAGTAATCTTCTAATTCATATACATCCTCAATCATGAGATGGTTTTTTACGCGAGGATAAGTTTCCAACTCTTTTAGAACAAGATTGATCTGCTCTTCATGAATATCTTGCTGCTCATCATCCTTCGTATCAACATCATTGACATACGAATTGGCCAGTAGTTTGATAATGTCAGTTTCGGTAAGCAAGCCTGCTTTGATTGGATAGCCAGCTGGTGTCTTTAAAACATCTGTTGTAAATCGTGTCACAAGCCCAGTTGACTCTTTACCACCTTCAGGATTAATTTTTGCAATGAAGTCAACTTCTTGACTACCCATGACAGCCATAAGGCGATTCGTTCCTTTTCTAGCTAAAACTGAAACTAAATAAGATTTGCCAGCCTGAGACGCTCCATACACGCCAACACACATTTTTCTCAGCGCTGATTCCTCAATTTTTTTCGCCTGATAAATAGAAACGCGAAGATCTTTTGCCAATTTAGCATTGGAATGAATGGTGGCATCTTTAGATTGCGTTGTCCAATCTAAGGCTTCACTCAAAGCCATATGGGTTTGTCTTGCCATCGAGGATACTTGTGAACTTGTCGGTAAGTTATTCATTATTTTCCTTATCGAATTTCAAATAAACCAGTGTCTAACCAATGGCCTGCGTCTTCTTCTTCCCATAGACTTTTCAACTGAAAATCGATATCGGATCGTGGCACAGAATTACCATTCGCGGATGTAATCTCTTCAACCTTGAGATAGCCTTCATTTTCACCTTGATCACCATCTGGTAAATCTTCATTAAATCGTCTTTTATAGGAAAACTTAATTTCATATGGTAAGTCGTTTCTAGCAGATCTATCAATTGCCTCTTGATTTGCGAACTTCACAAAATAAAACGGCGTAGCTTTCCATCGTTCAGCCTTTAATTGCCTAAAACCAATATATGTCGGGGCAGTAAATTTAAAACTACCTTGCATGTCTTCTTCTTTAGCAGTATCTAAATCTACTTGATCAAAAAATAAATTTTGATTTTTGATTTGTCGATCTTTACCCATTTGACCAATGAACTTAATCGTCGAAGCAGGCTTTAAATCTTTCGTTCTGAAATGAAAGTTCATCACATTTCCTTCCGAAATTGCGCATAATACTGCACCTACAACGCCGGTAGTCTTTGGATCTTCTACTTTGCCATCCGCAGACCAGAATGGGTACCAAGACTCTACTTCATAGTTACTCATCGGGATAATTCGTGATGGCTGTACAGGTGGATTCTTATAAATTGCTGCCTGAACAGCTGGCAAACAAGATGGTCTTCCAGACAACACCAAATAGTCGCAATCCCAAAGCCGTATAACTTCACTCAGATCTCTTAAGTAAGGTCCAATCGTTGAGGAGATTGTCACAATCACAGCAGACATATCTACTTCGCATGTCCAATCACTTAAGGTGAATGTATTACCCTGTTCATCCGGCTCAAATAACTCATTAATGATATTAACAACTGCAGGTCGAGGGGTGTTTTGGTTACTAAATACATCTTCCCAGCCTATCTTCATGGAGACATTTTGTGCATCTGGTAAAGAAATTTTTTCCGATAAACCTAAAATCTTTAATCCAAATGGTGTAAGTATCTGCTGAGCAAATTGCGAGCGCAAATTTTTCTCAGCTTCAGTAGTTCCTGGCACATCTTTACCCAGTTTGCGCTTCAAAACTTCCTTCGCTTGCCGAAGTCCTGCTTGAGTCAGGTTATTTTCAAGTGACGGTATCACATGATTTTCGATGATCGCTTTGAGCAAATCATCACCTGCCACATTAAAGCCTTCTCTAAATTCCTGCTTAGGAACAATAGTGCTAGTGGCACCCTCCGACTGATTTAAATAAGTAGTTACGATCATGTCTGTCGTACCTCCCCCAATATCAATACTCGCCACCCGCAAGGAAGGGGCAGAAGCACGATTGGGTCTTATTTTGCCAAAAATATTAAAATACTCGGCCGCATCACCAGAAAACTTCTCTTGTATTTCGTTATAGACAAAAACGAGTTGGGTCGTGCTTGCTTCATCAAGATTAATTTTAATTTCTGGTTTTTGTCGATAGTCATCACTTCGACTTGCATACTCATCCCACTCTAATGCTTGCCATAAAACATCTAAAGCCCATTGAGCCCACCTTCCAAATATCACTCTTTCAGATACTGACATCGCTGGTGGCACTGTCAAAATGACTCTTCGAAGTCTTCTTGGTATATCACTTTGTTGGCGATTACCTCGCTCAGCAGGTGAATTAATTTGTACAAGGGTATGCGCTATGATTTCAGACAGTAAAAACATCATCATCGAGCTTCTAGAAAACCGCGGTTCAGTTACTGGATAAAAACTTTGCCCAGACATGAAGTCTAAATTTTGATATCGAGAGTCTCTAAAGGCATAAATTGGAGTGCCTTCATTATTAACAAAGCCAACAAAATCACCGCTGTTGACTGGTGGCTCTTCAGAGAATGGACTATCAGTCTCTGGACAGAAACGCCATTCTTGTGAACGTGCCCTTAAATCCCACAAGTAACGTTTTGGGCTAGACATCGAGGTCTGACCTTCTTCTCTTCTTGATTTAAGAGCTAGTCGATTTGCTTCATCTCCAACACGAACTACTGATGGCCAACTAAAACTTCTCTTGAGTCTTCCTGCACCCCTTGAGTAACCATTTAAATCTCCAAAGCGTGCTTTTGCAAAGCAAACGAATGAATTAAATGTATCCCGGTGCATTAATCTGGGATCAGACAAATCTCGCAACTCTAAGACGGAGCTATTACTTAAAGAAACAGAATCACCATCCTTACGTTCAATCAACATACCGATTGTGCGTGAGTTACCAATATCTAATACCAGATCCACATCAATTGGTGGATGTCTTTCAGGATCAATTAAGCGTATTTTTGGAATCACCTCAGATGCTGATAGCACCTCTAAGAAAGCAACATATCGGCCGATATGTTCAGTGCGATTATCAAAATCACTTTCTTTGACAACTCGGTTAGGGCGCTTTTTTTGCATCATTTGATTAAAAAACTCTTTCAACCAATCTTCTACCCATCCAAGACTAATGAACCACGCATTATATTTAATATCACTCACAAAATGAAACTCTGCACCATC
This sequence comes from Burkholderiaceae bacterium, assembly GCA_947450225.1. Classification (GTDB taxonomy): domain Bacteria; phylum Pseudomonadota; class Gammaproteobacteria; order Burkholderiales; family Burkholderiaceae; genus Polynucleobacter. The sequence continues at coordinate 7,867 of CANFUO010000063.1, forward strand.
TCGCATATCCGCTTCAGATAATGCGGGATATCCTTCTTCTTGAGTAACCTTAGATACTTCTATTCCAGGTTGCACAAAGGTATCAAATGCAATGGTCAATCGATGCGTATTACCTGCAGCATCAGGCTGATCGAGGACACTCAGTCTTGCCCTTGACCAGTCCGTAGGACCATGGCGATAGCGCATATCAAAAGAACCAATATTCGCTTCAGATCTTAAAAATGGGACTGGGACCCATTGTTCGAGGAAAGGCTCAAGTGCTTTTTCAACACTGATTGAATAACTAGGAACAATACCTTTATTGGGTAAATTGGTTTTGGGATCATTCACCACATCCCGGGTCTGCTTATCAATATAGTAGTCTTGCTCAGCATCTTTCTCAAGACACTTCAGTTGCCATTTAGCCTTTTTATTAGCCACGACTTCTTTTTCATACTCAAAAAACTCCGTAGTTAGTCTTTTGATTTTTGTAATATTAATACCTAAATCTAAAAATTGGGTAGTACCACCCGGAATTAAGGAAACCAAGGCTCTATATTTTGGTAAGTCCGATTTCTTATTCAGCATGATTTATCCATGTTTTTAAAAATTAAAGATCAATTTCGCCTTTGAAAAGTGGCATCACAAGGCCCGCTAGCACAGGTAATCATACATTTTGCTTTATTCGTATTTGGTATTAATTTACAAGCTCCTACGTTGCTTCCATATGAAGAATTGTCCATTTTTCCATTACATCGATCCATGGATACGGTAAAAGCAGACTCCGAATCAAACTTAGCGGAAGCCCCGCCCCTACAAGAAGCTTTACTTTTTTTACTATTAATCGTTAGATTTCCTACACCTTTATCATCAAAGTGTAAATACATGATGATGGGCTCATCAGTTGCAACGTTGAATAATTCAGTAATTAACTCCCAGTCACCATTAAAGGCTTTTAAATCTTTATTTTTAGCCCCATCTTTTAAATCTGGAATAGGCGGTGTCGGAGGGGGTATCTCTTTCTCTTTTTCTTTCTCTTTTTCTTCTGAAGGTGGTTCTTTCGGCAGGCAAGCAGCTGCTTTTTCTTGAACTTTGACCCAAAGATTCGCTATCTCAGTTCGCAACTGATCTTCATTATCAGTTGACCCTATGGCGACATAAGTACAACTCTTCATCAGTAATCCCGCCAACAATAGCAAGCTTAATAACAAAATAACCAACCAACGCCATAAAACTTCAGCAAGAGTCTTAGGTGGTAGCGGTTCAGGCTCAATGAGCTTGGGCTCTGGAGGTTTCGGTGGTTCTGGCTCTGGGGGTTTCGGTGCTTCTGGCTCCGGAGGTTTTGGCGGTTCTGGCTCTGGAGGCTTCGGTGGCTCAGGCTCTGGAGGCTTTGGTTGTTCTGGCTCAGGGGGTTTCGGTAGTTCTGGCTCCGGCTCTGGTGGATTATCAACAATGATCGCCAGTGCCTTACCCTCCGTTACTAAATCAAAATCTTCTGAACTCACACCATAAGGTACGCAGCCCCATTGTGCCATCACCAGTTTATCGCCTACTAAAAATAATGAATCATCTAATTTAGGTGTTGTAAGAGCGTTTCTTAACGCTTCTGCGCCTAAAGATTTAGGCCCTGACATTTGTACTATATGATTCGCTGCGTCGTTAACCATTTGCGAGTAAGACTTGATTTTTTCCCCAGCCCATCGCCGTTCATCAGGTGTCATATCAGCGAAGCTTTTTATAGGGCCATTGATGGTGGTGAACCAAGTCACTTCGCCTCGAACATTATTGAGGACTGGCTCAGAAAAAAACTGGCTTAATTCAGGGCCATTGGGTTGTTGCAGAAGAATTTTTTTGAGTTGCGGATAAAACTCAAAAATAGATTGTCCATAAACTGACTTAATGTCAATCTCACTTGTTTTGGTAACGATAGGTAGATTTGCCATTATTTACCTATTATTGAGAAGGGGCAGACTTGCCGCATTGACTAGAAGACGTTGTGTATTTTGCTTGATTGGTATCCAAAAACTGTCTCAGGTTAGCTGCCGATAAGGCATATAAAGCTTTAGCCATCAGATCTTTTTGATCGAGGGAAGTTCTACCAAAAGTATTAATTCCAACAAGAGTGCCGCAGTTATTAACGAGTGGTCCACCTGAATTTCCTGGCGAGATATTCGCAGTATGGATCACTAAACTCATACCGCTATTTTGTTTTTGAACAACACTGACCTCACCATGACTAAACACTGTATCTGGCGTGGTTTGATTTGCATCATATTCAGTTGTAAAGACGGGAAACCCAGCTGCATAGACGTTTTGAAGCACAGGAGGATCATCTCCAATGGGTAAGGTTTTAATTGGCTTTGGGAGATTAGTGACTTTAAGTAAAGCAAAATCAGGGTTTCCAAATTTATCATCTGGTGTTTTTGCAACTAGTGTTACTTGGATTGGATTTGCGCCCAAGTATTTACTGGTAATAAATAATTTATTAGGGTCACCCTCAGCAATCACATGTCGATTGGTAACAATTAACTCTTTAGAGATAAAAAAGCCTGTTCCTATCATCGCGCCCTTGCCAAAAGGGGCGATTACTCTGACCGTGGATTGCTCTAATAAACCAACGAGCTCATTTTGTGATTTTGGGTCACTATTCTCAACTTTTTCATTGTTTTTGTTTTCTTGAGATTTAGACTTGGGGTCTAGTGGTCCTATCTCACCGCGACGATATTTTTCCATTTCAGGAGACTCACAACTGCCATCCAAAATACTCTGAATACGGTTTTTTTCTTGTCTTAAACCATCAATGACTGCAATATTCACGGTTTGTGGAGAATTGACGACAATATGACGTTTCCACAAAAAATAGACGGCAAGATTGAGTAATACCAAGAGTATTACCAAGGGAATAAATCTCCCCGCTTTTAACCAATACTCGAATCTCCTGATTTGATCCATTATGACTAACTTTGTTGACAGATTTATATAATTATGAATATTTATAATATCATAATAAAGTGAATCATTATCGATAAAAAACCTAAGGAAATTAATACCTTCACGACAAAATCATCCGACCAATAATGCCGTGTTTAGTACCCTCTTATGTTAATTCCAGATATTTTCTTCGCAATATCTACAGAGAAAAAAGGAGGGGCTTCGACAATGAAGGGATTTTCTCTAGTAAATCCATAAAAAGAGCTTCTTTTATGAAAAAATCATACCAAGATGTCGAAAGTATTATCCAAACACAATAAGTGGAGCAATTTCTCAGGTTGATGGCTGTTTCATTTTTTGCCAAGTAATAAAGATCAACCCAATTTGTATAAACGTTGTAATTTCACTTGTCCAATTTGCCCAGTTATAAAAAGCGAAATTACTACCTATAATCGAGAGCAACCCTAGAAACCCCATTAATAATAACGCAGCTAAAACAAATCCAGACTTTCCTTGATTAATGCCTTTAATCTTAATGAAATAATGAAATAGAGCTATCATTCCAAAAATAAATAAAAGATTAGCAAATATCTCTGTTTGCCCCCTAGCCATAATGTCACTCCAACCTTCTGACGCCCAAAAGAACATTAAGAATAAAGGGTCTAGGAAAAAGAGTCCCAATATCAAAGTATATGACTGATTAATTTCTTTCTTAAGTACAGCATCTATTGCCTCGGTCCAAGTAATTTCCCCTGACTCTTCATGGACGGTATTTTGGTTTTGTGCGGTATTGGTATTTAAAGCAATACCGCATTTTGTACAAAAATTCACGGCTTCCATATTATTAAATCCACATCCTGGACAATAGGCCACTGGTAACTCCTTCAATAAAAATTAAATAATGCTATTTTTAATATCGACATCTCGCATCCGACTTGTACTGGGTAAAGTAAACAATTAAATCTGCATCTGATTTATATTTGGTGTAATAAATCACTGCTCTTGCATCACTTTTGTAATTCGTAAAATACCATACCCCTGAGCCTGTATCGGATTGATATTTAGTTTCATACACGATGCAATTGGCATCTGATTTATAAGTCGTAACATACACTTTAGCCTGCGCGTCAGATTGGTAATCTGTAACATAGATCTGCGCGGAAAAGCTATTAAAACTCATGCAGAGCATCCCCAACAGTACTATTTTCTTGATGAGTGAATACATACCTAGCCAGCCTTTCCTTTTCTTATCGAA
>CANFUO010000064.1 GCA_947450225.1 Burkholderiaceae bacterium
ACCTCAGGTAATGTTTGGATGAAGCTCTCAGCACCCCAACGTATTCATGACAATCCAGATTCAGAAGAAGTTGCTGAATTAGCATCTCTTTTTATTACAAACTTTCAAGATCGTTTGGTGTGGGGGTCAGATTGGCCACATTCTGGAGCGCATTATGGCCGTGGACGAGTTAAAGAAGAGATTGAGCCATTTCATCATATCAATGATGGTCACGCCTTAAATAGATTATTCTATTGGGTCAAAGATCAACCCTTAATGAAAAAAATTCTAACTGATAATCCAGCCAACTTATATGATTTTCCTAAAACTTAAAAAAAGGCACGACACATCCCTTCGCCGACGTACTTTACTTGCCAGTGGATTGGCTTGGTTAAGCCCATTTTCTTTAGGGCAAACAAGTCATCCTCTTAAGTCTAAAGATGAAAATGAGTCTTCAATTAGTATCGTTGAAGGCGTAATCACGCACCCAAAAACAAAGCGTGAGTTGAAGATTCGAATCTATGTACCCATGATGAAAAAGAAGTCACCAATGATTATCTATTCACCAGGACTTGGTAGTGGGGTAAACAATGGTCGATCATGGTGTGAAGCGTGGGCAAAGGCAGGTAATCTTGTTGTTACGATTTCACACCCAGTAACTAATGATGTTATTTGGGACACCAAAATTAGTACCTTTACGCAGCGACTACAACAATCTTTAGCTGCACCTCAATATGACTTGAGAGTAATGGATTGTCAGTTCGTCATAACACAGTGTTTACTTGGCTCAAAATCAAGCATGATACAAAACAGTATCAAACTAGCAAACAATGATCTTTTAGAAGACTATATCGATCCTGACCGAATTGGGATAGCAGGGCATTCTTATGGCGCATTAACGGTGCAATCTATCTGTGGACAAAATGGAGGTGCGCTACTAGATCCAAGGGTTAAAGCTGCGATTGCATTCTCACCGGGATCAATGACGCAAGCAAGTGCAAAAAAAATGGAAAGTGTAAAAATTCCGTTCTTTTGCATCATGGGGGATCATGATAATCAAGTGACTTTTAAACAAGGCACTGAAAAAATGACATTAGGGATGCCTTTAGCAAAGCGTCGTTGGGTCTATGAGAACTTGCCGCGAGGTTCTCGGCAATTATGGATTGTGAGTCCTGCCGATCATATGACCTTTGCCGGCGAAGTTGTTGACGCGCAATCGTTTAGTCGTGATATTCAGATTGAACCTGAAGGGGAGGTACAGACATGGCAAAGAATTAATCAAATGACAACGGCATTTTGGCAGCATTATTTATCAGGTGAGACAAAAGCAAATTCAAAAACCGCGCTTGCAGATTATGAAAAACTCATCAAAACAAATATAGCAGCGAACGAAGTTTTTGAACGAAGTTAAATAATGGTGGATATTTAAAGCCTATTATCTGCGCTTGATTGCGGACGCCAAACCATGAGTTTGTTTTCAATAAAACCAACAATGGCATCTAATAGCAGTGCACAAATGGTGAGTAGGATAATTCCAGCAATCACAGTGTTGATGTCAAACGACCCCTCAGCTTGAAGAATCAGATAGCCCACTCCAGCTGAAGATCCCAAATACTCACCAACTACAGCGCCGACGAATGCCAGTCCTATCGCAGTGTGAAGGCTCGAAAACACCCAGCTTGTTGCCGATGGAAGATAGACTGTTCGCACGAGTTGCCTTTGGGTAGCGCCCAACATTTTTGCGTTGGCTAGAATGCTTGGACTTACTTCTTTGACACCTTGATACACATTGAAAAACACGACAAAAAATACCAAAGTAATCGCTAATGCAACCTTTGACCAAATGCCAAGACCAAACCAGACTGCAAAAATGGGGGCAAGGATGACCCTAGGCATTGAGTTAAGGGCTTTTAAATAAGGATCAAATATGGCGGAAAATGTAGGCGAAAGTCCTAAAAATAGACCGCACATCGTACCTGTAATCGTGCCCATTGAAAAGGCTAGACCAGTTTCAAGTAAAGTAATACCAAGATGTCGGTAGACATCTTGATCAAGCACTAACCAATGAACCAAACGCGAAAAAACAATCAAGGGTTCACCAATAAAAAACGCGACATGATTAGACCTGCTGAATAGTTGCCATGACATTAAAATAAGCAGCAAAATTAATACTTGCCATGTAATCACTCGAGATCTAGAGAAGACAAATTTTTTATGCATAATCTACGGGGCGCATTTGTAAAGAGTAGCTTTTCATGACTTCAGATCGAAGTACATCCCAGATGTGTGAATAGTATTCATGAAACCTAGGATTAGACTTAATTTCTGCCACATCCCGAGGTTTAGGTAAATCAATTCTAAAATCACCGATAGGATGTGAGGCGGGACCGGCAGACATCACAATGACGCGATCACTCATTGCAATCGCTTCATCGAGGTCATGGGTGATGAATAGAACCGATTTTCCAGGTTGTGAAGAGGAAGCTTTACATAACTGTAATAACTCACTCTCCATTAATTGGCGAGTTTGCACATCCAGTGCAGAAAAAGGCTCATCCATCAAAATAATTTTTGGATCGAGAGCTAAAGTTTGGGCCAACGCAATTCTCTTTTGCATACCGCCAGATAGCTGATGAGGATATCGATCGCCAAAGCCATGTAGCCCCACTTTGCGGAGCCACTCATTAGCAATAGAGGCACGCTCTTCCTTGGGAATATTGTGATACTCGAGGCCGAGCATAATATTTTCTTTTGCGCTTCTCCATGGCATCAAGGTATTGGCTTGAAACATATAGCCAGCATGGCGGTTAATCGACTGTAGATTCTCACCTAGCACTTGCACACTGCCACTTGATGGGTACAGAAGACCAGCGGCCACGTTCAAAATTGTTGATTTTCCGCAACCGGTTGGACCGACAATCGATACAAACTCGCCAACTGGAAGATCAAAAGAGACATTTTTGATGGCTGTATATTCATCTTGTCCCTCTGGTGTCGCAAAGCTGCAACGAACATCCAGAAGAGAAAGTGCGAAATCAGTCATTTGGTCAATTACTTGTATTTTTGATTGGCTTTTAGGGCAAACTCGTTTGTATAGGTTTTTGATAAATCAATTTTTTTATCTGCAATTTCTTTTTCAAACTGCGACAACATTCTAAGAGCCGTTGCTGGGCCATCGTTAGGAATCAAGCCATCTGGCGAGATGGCTTCCTTAACACCTTGCCAGGCGGCGAGATAAAGAGAGCGATCACCTAATAAATAGTTTTCAGGGACCGTTTTTACGATATCTGAAGGCCCTGCCTGGTCCAGCCATTTCAATGCGCGAACAATGGCATTTGTTAAGGCTTGGGTTGTATGAGGATTTTTTTCAATAAAACTTCTTTGGGTATATAAAACCGCGGCAGGCATATTGCCACCATAGACAGCTTTTGTCTCCTTTAAAGTACGGGTATCTGAAATCACTTTAATGTCATTCTTTTCTAAAAGCATCGTGATGACAGGATCAAGATTACAAATAGCATCTAATTGACCAGAGCGCATTGCCGCAACAGCACCAGGACCTGCGCCAACGCCAATAAATGAAACATCACTCGCTTTAATGCCGGCCTTTGCTAGAACAAAGCTCGCCATCATGCTAGTTGATGAGCCGGGTGCAGTAACACCAATTTTTTTCCCTTTAAGATCAGCTAGGGATTGGTAATTGGGCATATTTTTGGTTGAATAAGCTAAGACAATTTGCGGCGCACGCCCTTGCAATACAAAAGCTTGGATATTTTGCCCTTTAGCTTGCATATTAATCGTATGTTCATAGGCACCTGAAACAACATCGGCACTACCACCCACTAGAGCTTGAAGGGCCTTTGCGCCCCCAGGGAAGTCTGAGATTTCAACATCGAGGCCTTCATCTTTAAAGTAGCCTAGACGCTCAGCGATGGTTAGGGGAAGGTAATAAAATAGATTTTTACCCCCAACGGCAATACTAACTTTAGTTTTTTCAAGCTTATTCTGTGCATAAACTTGATGCATAGGTAAACTCAGGAAAACAAAAGCACCTAAACTTAAAAGAAGATTTTTGATGGTGTTAGTTGAAATTTTTATCATAATGAGATTAAATGTTTAACTCGCAGAAAATGGGTTTTAACTATATGATTACACTAATTTTTAACTAGTATAGCCAATTAAATAAATTGTAGAAGACTATCGACTATTTGCCTGTAGGATTCTTTTACTTATGAATATTCTTTATGTGTCCCAATTGAAGCATTGACTACTGTGATTTTTAAACTTTTTACAACTATATTCATCACTTGGGTAATAAGCTCTTGCCATTTTGTATTTGCTGATAGTTTGAAAGATGCCTATCTCCAAAGTAGGGCGAATGCTTTTTTAACGGTGATTAGTTACTCCTTGACCCCGGATGTTACTACTGGGTCACTCTCCCTGTCAGAGGGGGTTTTAAATAATCCGGAACTGATGATGACCTCATTGGGCGGTGGAGGGACGATCAGTGAAAATTTTCCGCTCTATCTGGAAGGAACCATCGCGCTAAATCGTTATAACCCAACCTTTGTCTCAAATTCATCCACGCCGATTAGCATACCTGTTAAATGGAATAGTATTTCTGGCACAGGTGGTATTGGTTGGGACTTTCGATTAAATGAGCAGTTTAAACTTCGTCCGATTTTTAATGTCAGCCTTGGGCACGTGGAAAGTGATTTATCGATAGCATCTCGGTTGATTACGAATAGAACCGGATATAGCCTTGATTTCTTAGAAAATGGTCGCTTAAACGCTTATGGCTTGGGTGGCTCGATTGTGCTGGATTACGAAGACTATCGCCCCGACCAAGAAAATGAATTTGAGCTTCGTTACACCAATATTCAATTGACAAGTTTTGACTCGTCCAAAAGTGTTGAGGGGCATTCGGAATCGCAAAGCCTAGGACTTTGGTCTCGTAGACGTGTCCCAACGGGATATACCCTATTGGGAAGTACGGTGAGAAGTGTCTTGGAATTTGCCCACACGCAATACTTGGGAGAGTCTAGGGGCGCTTTAGGCTTTAACTTTTTATCGAGCGTTGGAGCTGGTCTTGAATTAGACATCAAAGATTACGACATCTTTTTTACAAGAGCGAGGGTGATGTTTAGATATCAGTTTGCTCCAGATATTACGGGTTATTCAATTGGTGTTGCAGCAAGTTTTTAAGGGTTTTTTACCCCTAAATCCTGACGAAAGGGGTAACCGCTACTAATATAGAGGATAAGTGCATAGAAGAATAGGGATAAGTGCTTAGAAGTCCTCTTTATGTGGTGCTCTCGTGTTATTCTCTCATTTGTAAAAATCTGTAATAAAAATCATTTTTATTGAAAAAATAACGGAGTGTTATCTATGAAAACGAATAAATTAATACGTATTGGCTTTGTGATGTTTGGCTTGTTGTTGGCTGGTTTGTCACATGCCCAAACTGTGAAGATTGGCTTTATGGGAACGTATAGTGGCCCAGGCGCTGCTCAGGGAGATCAGTTAGATAAAGGTCTGAAGCTTTACATGAAACTTAATGGCGATAAGTTGCCACCTGGTGTAAAGGTAGAAATTATTACCCGCGATGATACTGGACCAAATCCTGATGTGGCAAAGCGTGTTGCTCAAGAGTTAATTGTTCGAGAGAAGGTGAACTATTTAACAGGTTTTGTTTGGTCTCCTAACATGGCAGCGATTGCGCCTTTAACTACTGAAGCAAAAGTTCCGTACATTAGTATGAATGCTGCAGCAGCTCGTGTGATGGTGAATGCCCCTTATATGGCGCGAACATCTTTTACTTTATGGCAATCTGCATATCCTTTGGGTCAATGGGCGGCTAAGAAATACAAAAAAGCATATACCGCTGTGAGTGACTTTGCTCCAGGTCATGAGGCAGAAGAGGGATTTATCAAAGGGTTTAAAGAAGGTGGCGGAGAGATCATTGGTAGCGTTCGTATACCAGTTGCAAACCCAGACTTCACGCCATTTATTCAAAAAATTAAGGATTCCAAGCCAGATGTTATTTTTGGCTTTAATCCGGCAGGTAAAGCCGCGACTGGAATGATGAAAGCCTATGCTGATTTAGGTTTAGCAAAAGCGGGCATTAAGTTCATTGGTACAGGTGATATTGTTACTGATGAAGAATTGCAAGGTATGGGCGATGTTGCTCTTGGGGTAACAACGATCCATCACTACTCTGCAAACTCACAACGTCCTAGTAATAAAGCTTTTGTAGCGGCATACAAAAAAGAATATGGCGAAAATTTAGAGCCTGGTTTTATGGCTGTTGGAGCTTGGGATGCAATGGATGCCATTTTCTATACGATTCGTGAGCAACAGGGCAAAATTGACCCAGACAAAACAATGGAACTTTTGAAGAAATGGAAAAGTACAACAAGCCCAAGGGGTGAAGTATCCATTGATCCAGAAACAAGAGACGTCATTAATCCAGAGTACTTGCGTGAAGTTCGTAAAGTAGGTGGTAAATTAGCTAACGTTGAAATTGAGACTATTAGCACTGGCATTAAAGATCCAATGAAGGAATCTGACAAAAAGAAATAAACGGAAGTTTATTTTTTGAGTAATCAATTAAGATGGATTCTTTTTTATCGGCGATTGTTAGCGTTCTTTTTTATGGTGTGGCTTACGGAATGGTGCTTTATGTCATTTCCGTAGGCCTTTCAATTACCATGGGTATGATGGGTATTGCCAATCTTGCTCATGGCGTTTTTGCGATGTGTGGCGGATATATTTTGGTAACCGCCTTAGCTAAATACCAAATACCATTCCCAGCAGCTTTAGCATTATCTTTTATCTTGGTTGCGTTATTGAGTGTTGTGCTTGACCGTCTGTTATACAAGCATATCTATGCAGCCCCAGAACTAGAGCAGGTTCTTTTTAGTATTGCCTTGATTTTCATGGCAATTGCAATTGCACGCATCGCTTATGGCACATTACAACAACCCGTGATGCTGCCTGAATACTTAAAAGATCAATTCACATTCCTAGGTAGAGATTTTCCTACCTATAGGGTCTTTATTATTCTTTTTAGTTCAGTACTCATTGCCGCATTATGGTTTGGAATTGAGAACACCAAATGGGGGGCGATGGTCAGGGCTACAGTCGACAATCGAGATATGGCTCAATCAATTGGTATTAATACCAAATTACTATTTAGTGTTACCTTTGCTCTTGGTGGCGGTTTGGCAGGCATGGGAGGTGCTTTGGGGGCAGAGATCATTGCCATTCAACCAACATATCCTTTTGAACAGTTAGTATTCTTTCTGATTGTTGTCTCTGTAGGTGGTTTAGGTAGTTTAAAAGGACCTTTTTTAGCGGCACTTTTAATCGGTGTGCTCGATACAGCTTGTAAATATTGGATACCAGAAGTGGGGGCATTCTTTATTTATGTTGCAACTATTGGTATTTTATTGTGGCGCCCAATGGGTTTAATGGGTAAGCGTGCATGAATAGATTAATAGGCTTCCAATCAAATTCTCGCTTGCGAATGGCGGAGTTTTTACCTTGGATACTGGCATTATTGGTTTTCTTTGTTTTACCGGATTACCTATCATTAGGTGCGCAGATTTTGACGTATATTTTGTTTGCGCTTTCTTTAGATCTCATCACGGGATATGCAGGGGTAGTCACTTTAGGGCATGCGGCCTTTTTTGGAGTCGGCGCGTACACTTGTGGAATTCTATCTGCCAAATTAGGTATAACCGATCCAGTCTTACTTTTATTGTGTAGTGCTGTGGTCTGTGCAGTTTTGGGGTTCGGAACTGGGCTTATTGTCTTGCGCACACAAAAATTGACGCAACTCATGCTTACACTAGCAATTGCCGCTTTATGCTATGAAATCGCTAATAAGGCAACCCCTATTACGGGGGGCGCAGATGGATTGACAGGCGTTGTCATTGGACCAGTTTTAGGATTATTTAAATTTGATTTTTTAAATAAAACAGCCTATTTATGGTGTTTGGCTATTTTATTTGTGTTTTGGTATGTCATACGCAGGCTCATCTATTCACCGTTTGGCATTACCTTAACTGGAATTAAAGAAAATAAACAACGTATGCAAGCAATCGGCGTACCAGTCAATGGCTATCTTCTAAAAGCGTACACATTTGCGGCCGTGGTTGCAGGAGTTGCGGGCGCCTTGATTACACAAACGAATCAATTTGTAGGTTTAAATGTGATTGGTTTTGAGCCTTCTGGTGAAATATTAGTGATGTTAATTTTAGGTGGCGTTGGAAGAATCTATGGTGCCTTTGTTGGGCCAATTGTTTACCTGGTTGCGCAAGATTATTTGGCGAAGCAGTTTCCAGAATATTGGAATTTAGGTATTGGACTGATGTTATTAATTGTTGTTTTATTTGCTAAAGGTGGCGTACTTGGCATCGTTGATAAATTGAAGCTCTATTGGAGAAATAAACAGTGACTCCAGTACTACAGACCATCGGATTATCAAAACAATTCGGGGCACTAACGGTTGCGGATCAAATTGATTTTCAGTTAAAGCCTGGCGCAAGACATGCTTTGATTGGCCCTAATGGCGCAGGAAAAACAACTTTTGTTAATTTATTAACAGGTCGATTAACGCCGTCATCAGGTCAAGTAAAGATTATTGGGCAGGACGCAACACAACTCAGTGAGAGTGAACGTGTCAAGATGGGACTCGGGCGAACCTTTCAGATTAATTCTTTATTTAATAAAATGACGGTGATGGATAATGTTTCCTTAGGCATTTCAGAGCGCCTAGGTATTTCTAAAAAAATGTGGCGGACTGCTAACGCATATAAAAATCTTCAAGAAGAAACCATCGAGATATTAGATTTACTAGGTATTGCTGATGATGCCAATGAGATTGTTAGTCAGCTCCCTTATGGCAAACAGCGTTTAGTTGAGATAGCAATTTCTTTAGGCTTAAAGCCAAAGGTTCTCCTTTTAGACGAGCCAGCTGCAGGCGTACCCTCTATGGAGTCTGGCCGTATTCTAAAAGCATTGGACGCACTACCTCAGGATATAGCCATTTTGATGATTGAACATGATATGGATTTAGTCTTCCAGTTCGCATCTAGAATTACTGTACTGGTTCAAGGTGCTGTTTTATGTGAGGGAACACCAGAGGAAATTGCAAAGGATAAGCGTGTTCATCAAGTATATCTAGGAGAGCCAGATGAGTGAGAGAAAAGGTGAATTAGCTCTGCGCTTAACAGGTGTGTATGCGGGGTATGGAGAATTAAATATTCTTGAAAACATGGATATAGAAGTGCCTGCGCAAACCTCTTTAGCAATTCTGGGTAGAAACGGGGTAGGTAAGACCACTTTGATGGCTACGATGATGGGACATGCTACTTTGCATGCCGGTAGTATTGAATTATTTGGTAAGTCGATTCAAAACTTGCCGGTTTATGAGCGTTCTAGATTAGGAATTGGATACGTGCCGCAGACGAGAGATATTTTCCCTTCATTAACCGTTGAAGAAAATATGTTGATTGCTGCTAGACCAGGTCGTTGGCCGCTGGAGCGTGTCTATGAATTATTTCCAAGACTTGCCGAACGAAAATCCAATATGGGAAATCAATTATCTGGTGGAGAGCAACAGATGTTGGCAGTTGGTAGAGCCTTAATTTGCGACCCCAGTTTATTGCTATTAGATGAACCCCTAGAGGGACTAGCCCCTGTTATTGTGCAAATGTTAATGGATGTCATCAAAAAGCTTATTCGAGAAGAAAATTTAACTGTCATTTTGGTTGAGCAGTCAGCTAAATTAGCACTTCAAGTTACTGATCAGGTGATTGTTTTGAACCGTGGTCAAGTGACTTACCGTGGTCATAGTAAGGATTTGCTTCATGACCATGAGAAATTGGCACAATTAATCTCTGCCAATTAAAAAACCATTAGAATTAAAAAAAATATAAACACATCTAGCTCATCATGTGTGGCCGATTTTTTAAGTAAAAACAAGTGCAAATAATTATTGAGGATTTTTTGAGAAACTATAATATTTTGTTCGTTTGTGAGCATAATTCTGCGAGATCAATTGTTGCTGAAATACTTGCTAATACACATATTAGTAAGAAATTTAACGGCTATTCTGCCGGGTATGCTCCTGGTGAATTTGTTAACCCATTTGCTCTTGAGATTGCGCAAGAGTGTGGCTACCCGTTGGAGAAATTATTTAATAAAGGCTGGCAGGATTACGCAAGTTTTGAAGCTCCCAAAATGGATTTTATTATTGATCTTTGCCAAAATAAAAACCATTCCGAAAGACCATATTGGCCAGGTAATCCTATTTTGGCTTCTTGGGGATTTGAAGATCCCGCGATAATTCAAGGCTCAGACGAGTTAAAAAGAAGAGTATTTAAAAGTGTCAAAGTTGAGATTCAAAGAAGACTAGATATTGTGGCTTCATTGCCAAGAGAATCATTGAATCAAACAACTTTTGAATTAATGGTTAAAAACTATAGCCCTCAATAATGGATTATTTCACATTTCCTAATCCTTGACATCCTCCCCGCCCTAAAGGACGGGGATTTCTTTCTGAGTATTTTGTTAAAAAATGATTAGGGCGCATTGTATTGCTCTAGTTAATATGCCCATAAGCTCCCAGCATCTTGATGCGTTCGAAATATTTCTGCTTTTCTCTAGCCTATTTGAATCTGAGATTAATTTGGTCTATAGGGGTATCAACTAGTTGGATGAGGAATACTAATGGTATTAATATGAAAATGAATATAACTTCAGAATATAGCAATTAATCTTGATCAAGAGGGCTTATGAAGATAGGTAATTTATTAACGATACTATTGCTTCTGTGTATGTCTGAGCAGACTTTTGCACAAACTTGGCCGAGCAAATCGGTAACCCTTGTAGTTAGCTATCCACCGGGTGGTGGAGCCGATGCGGTGGCTCGATCCTTGTCGGGGCCATTAGGTAAGGCTTTAGGTACCACAGTGATTGTCGAAAATAAACCAGGCGCATCAGGGCAAATTGCGGCAGCTTTGGTTGCAAAAAGCACGCCTGATGGTTATACCTTATTACTTGACGCTTCCTCTTTTTCGGTTAACCCTGGACTATTTAAAAAGCTTCCATATGATGCAACCCGTGACTTTAAAGTATTGGGCTTATTGGCGTTATTCCCGAATGTATTATTAGTCAACCCCAATTTTCCTGCGAAGAGCGTTAAAGAGCTCGTCGCGATGGCCAAGAATAAACCAGAAGAAATTTCTTACGCAACATCGGGCAATGGCTCCGCCCAACATATGTCAGGGGCAATGTTTGAAATAAAAGCAGATATTAAAATGCAAGGTATTCCCTATAAAGGGGGTGCTTTAGCACTCAATGATGTCATAGCAGGGCAGGTACCTGTTTTATTTGGAACGATAGCATCAACAAGGTCCTATATTGAAACAAAAAAATTAACCGCCTTAGCAGTCACAAGTAAAAAAAGAGTCAATGCATTACCTGATATTCCGACGATGGCTGAGGCTGGTGTTCCGGCATATGAAGTGTATGAATGGAATGCAATTTTTGCACCCTCTGGAACGCCAGACGCGGTTGTAAAAAAACTATCTGATGCTATTGCAATCGCAATGCAAACTCCAGAAATGAAAGAAAAAATTCCGCAACTTGGTGGAGAAATTTATCAAGGAACTTTGGCTGAAGGAAATCAATTTATCCAAAATCAAATACAAGAATGGACCAAAATTATTCGTGAGAAAAACATCTCGCTGAATTAAAATAGCTATAAAAATAAGGACAATAAAATGACAAATACTGTAATCGATCAATCCTTGCGTTCACACTATATTGATCCGGAGCAAATGAGTTGGTCCCCAACGCCATTTCCGGGCATTCAAATTAAGGTCTTATATTCTGAGGCAACATCAGGCATGTCGACTGTTTTATTTAAGATGGATGCGGGTGCAGTAGTGCCTTTTCATGAGCACACCGGCTTAGAACAGACCTTCATGTTAGAAGGAAGTCTTGAAGATGAAGAA
>CANFUO010000065.1 GCA_947450225.1 Burkholderiaceae bacterium
CCATCGTAGTTAACGATCGATTCGCGGTCCGGTTTGGAAGCAATCTCATTTGCGTAGTCGATAGCTTGTTGGTGGGTTGGCTTACAAATCACCATCGGGAATATGACTGTTTTACCGGTTCGTCCGGTTTCGGCAAAAGCATCCCTGATCTCTGCGGTGATCCCAGGAATGGATTGGATTGCTTTTTCGTAGGGTGCGCCAGATCGAGACGAGGTAAAGACAATGTCGGAGTATTTGGCTGCATACTGAAAGCCGGCAACTGATGCGCTTGCTGACACCATGATCGGTCGACCGAAGACGGGTCGTGGCGAAATATAAGCATTATCTAGGTTGTAGAAGTCGCCGTGGTAAGTCAGGTTGTCTGCTCCTAGCCAAAGGTCGTCCATAACTGCGGCAAATTCAGCGGCGCGCTCATACCGAGCATCGTGATCGACTTTTTCCATGCCGAACATCTTGAATTCTCGAGGATCATAGCCGGTGACAATATTCAGACCAAAGCGACCTTGAGCAATGTGATCGGCGGTCGCAGCGAAACGTGCCAGCATGAGCGGGTGCCAGTTTCCGTAAAGTACATGCACAGTTGAGATTGTCACCATCCTGGTAGTGACGGGGGCGAGAGCGACGGTTGAAATGAAAGGGTCTAGGAAGTTCTCACGATAATTCTGTTCGCCGCCAAACCCACCTTTACCGACCCACTGTTGCAGGCCAAAGACAAAGTCAAAGCCGCCGGCTTCTGCTTGTAATGTGAGGCGGCGGTTGTATTCGAAGTCCCACCTAGTGTCACGTTGCAATAGCGACTGGGAGAAGCCTCCGGTCTGAGTCGGGAGGAATAGCCCGATCATCAGCGGTTGTCTGGCCATTTTGCTCAGTGGGCTTTCGGGAAACTCAAGGGGGGATGGTGATGAGTGCAACTTGCTGATGTGATCTAGAGACATGAGAATTCCATTTCGAATCGTTAAGAGTAGTAGGAAAGCGGAGGAAGGTTGATCAGTACATGTTGGATGATTGGGCGAAGTTCACAGGTACCAAAGTAAATGATTGACTCAGTGAGTCTTGCAAGACGGGTCCCAGCATAGCTTGTTTGGCCAGTGCAGCAAGGGCGTCTTCGATAGTGTTGAAGGGCATATGTGTCTCCTAGGCCTATTTATTTTCCACCAAATCCGTAGCCTTAAGATGAGGTTCACAATTGATTCGCAATCCGAACCTACTTTTTTTCTTATTTTGCGAGGCTATTTAAAGACTGTCAAGCAATTTTTTTGCGTAACGGACGGTGGCCGGCGGCCCGGCAAATGAGGGATACTTTTGGGTCCGTTCTCGAATCTTTAGAGATCCCCAGTTCGGAAACTCTTTCTTCACGTTAACAATCAGTTATTCGACTTGAAAAGGCAATCGATTAGCTTGCCCAGGGTATCTTCGACTTCTGTCATGAAACGCCTCTAACCCCGATTCTTTATAACGATCAAAGATCTTATGATCAGTCACTCTAGAAATTCCAAACTCTTCACACAGTCGAGAAATCTTTTCACCATCTAAAAAACGTGAAACAAATTTAAGCTTTTTATCCATCTTCGTACTTTCATTCCAAGGCGTAAGTTGGCCCTCCTTATGCTCAAAACTGTAAAGTATGTCTCAGGGTATACATACAATACCTCCCATTCTCCCCTCTTAAACCTCATCAATCATAAGCTTCTTCAAGAAAGCATAGGCTTGTTCGCATCTAGATTAGAATACGGTTTTTGAGAGAAACCCAATATGTCAACGGATAATCTTTACCTAACTCCTTTTGAAAACGCCCTAGGCCGGCTTCAAGAAGGATATGTTCGATATCAAAAAGATATTCATGACACTCAAATTCGGGATGGATTAATTCAAAGGTTTGAGTTCACCTATGACATAAGTCATAAGATGCTAAAACGATATCTTGAAAAACCTCCCCAAATCCTGAACAATTTGATGCAATGTCCTTTGCAGATTTAATCCGCAGTGGTAATGAACAATCCCTTCTCTTAAGCGATTGGAGTAAATGGAAGATATTCCGTGAAATGCGTGCCAAATCGAGCCTTACTTATGACGAAGGTATTGCTTTAGAAGTAATTTCAGTAATCGAAGACTTTATTGCCGAAGCCAAAGTCCTTTTAGCTCATCTTCAAAAGAGAAATGTCTAAATTTCATCCGCCTATCGAGGTGAATTCTTCCGAGTGGGAAATTATTCAAGCAATTCTAACTAAGATCATCCCCGATCAAGAAGTATTTGCTTTTGGATCAAGAGCTAAGTTTATGGCAAAGCCATTCTCTGACTTAGATCTCGCTATTAAAGGTCATTCACCTTTAAATTTAGACTTACTAGCAGATCTCAGTAACGCCTTTTCTGACTCAAATCTTTCCTACAAAGTTGATATTGTTGAATGGAGTAAGATCTCCGATGCCTTTCGGGAAATCATTATTAAAGATAGTGTCTTAATTAAAAAGTCTTTTTGAAAGTAATTTAAAAACACTTGTTTGTAAACTGCACTCCAGACCATAAAGAGACTATTAATCGAAAGAGTGTACTTATAGTTAAGGTCTGGGAGAACAAACCCATTTAAAATAAAAGATTAGCTCGTTGTTATATTTAACTTATCCAACTTAAAATAAAGGATTAAAAATGTTGCGCTTCATTTTAATTTTATTTTTTTCTTTTGTCGGTTTTTTTGCACAAGCGCAAAGCATACTGCCACCCTTACAACCGCAAGAATTTCGCGTCACCTTGTTGGGCACTGGAAGTCCTACGCCGTCAATGGCGCGTTTTGGTCCAGGCGTCTTAATACAAGCGGGTGGAAAGCATTTATTAATTGACAGTGGTCGCGGAACAACTCAGCGTATTTGGCAATTGGGTATTAAGCTTGGCTTGATCGATGCAGTTTTCATCACACATCTTCATTCTGATCATGTGGTGGGACTACCCGACTTATGGCTTACGGGATGGTTAGAGACTAACTATGCACAGCGAAATGGTCCCTTTGTTGTATATGGCCCTAAAGGTAGTCAACAATTAATGAATGGCTTGGAGCAAGCCTATGAGTGGGACATCAAAGCAAGAATCGCCGATCAAGCACTCAAACCTGAAAATATCAAATCAGTCGTGACTGAAGTTAGTGCCGGTGTTGTATATAAAAAAGATGGTCTTACGGTGACAGCCATTGAAGTGGATCATGGTGAATTACTAAAACCTGCGTTTGGATACCGCATCGATTATGACAATCGATCCGTCACAATCTCTGGCGATACACGTTATAGTGAAAACCTGATCAAAAACGCCATGGGTTCTAACTTGATCATTCACCAAGTAGCTGCAGCAAAAGAAGCTTTACTAAAAAATCCAGTGATTAAAGTAATCTTAGATCACCACACCTCACCAGAGGAAGCTGGTACTTTATTTAGTAAAGTCAAACCACAACTTGCGGTGTTTTATCACTTTGTGTTACTGGCAGGTCCTGGTATACCTGCGGTCACTGAAAAAGAAGTATTTGATATGGCTAGAAAAACCTACTCTGGACCATTAGTAATTGGTGAAGATTTGATGACGTTTCAAATTGAAAAAGACCAAGTTATTCAAAAATAATTGGAATGAAGTTAGCCATTTATAGATGATTGTTAAATTCTTGGCTCAAGGTTTAGTTGAACGATGATTAGGCGATGCAGAACAAAAGTTATTGCTCCGGTTTAATATTGGCTTGCTTGACTATTTTCGACCAATTATTGCTTAATTTATTCACCTCAGTTGACCAATGCGCAGAACTTCCTCCAGCGGGTGTAAATCCTAATTCGATGAGGCGTTGCTTCATTTCCGGAGATTGCAAGCTCGCATTAAAAGCTGTATTGATTTTTTGGACGATTTCTTTTGGCACGCCAGCCGGTAAAAAGATTCCCCAGACAATATTGGCATTGACTTCAGGATAACCGAGCTCAGCAAAGGTCGGTACTTGAGGTAAGCTCTCTACACGCTTTTCACTCGTGATTCCTAAACCAATGATTTGTCCAGATTCGACATAGGGTTTTGCCGCACCAACAGTTGTGAACAAGATACTCACATGTCCACCTAGAGTATCTGTCATCGCTGGTCCAGCACCCTTATATGGAACATGAACCAAATCAACACCTGCAACTACTTTGAGCATCTCACTGGCCATATGCCCACCGGTCCCAAATCCAGCGGAAGCATAACTCAGCTTATTAGGAGATGTTTTGGCGAGTTGGATAAACTCCTTCAGATTTTTAAATGGCATCTTATTTGATGCCAACATAATGGAGGGAGTCGATACTAATTCGATCACAGGAATAAAGTCTTTTTGGCTCTCATAAGGGAGTTTGGCAAATAAACCAGGGTTGACCAAGAAGGCTATATCCACAATGAGAGCGGTATAACCATCGGGTGCACTTTTAGCAACAAAATCAGTTCCTAAAATAGTACTAGCACCTGGCTTGTTTTCAATAATAATAGCTTGACCTAAGTTTTCCGCAAGCTTATTTTGCATCGCCCGAATGATGATGTCAGACCCGCCACCAGGCCCATAGGGAACAATGATTTTAATTGGTCGAGATGGGTATTGATTGACTCCAATATCGGCAGAAAAACTTTTCTGCGTAAGCAAACCTAACAAAAAAATAACACTTACTTGAAATATAAAACGTGATCTCATCATTGCTCCAATAATGTATGGATTGGTAAAAATCTTTACTCTTATCATGATAAGTCCAAAAAGAAAGAGTACTTGATTTTGAATCTACTTAAATTGGCGTTGCTAATAAGGTTTCGAAGGAAGCCGTGTCAGAAACAACCTCTAGATAATTAATTTTTAGAATATTATTTTTCTCAATGATTTTAAAATCATACATTCCGACGCTAAAAAGAATCGATCTGCCCTCAAGGTTGGTTTGGAATAAACTGTAACTGGCCTGAACTTGCCATTCTGAGGAACTGATGGGGTTAATTCGTGGGGGTCCAATAACATGTCGGTCCCAATGCAAATTGTGCTCGTTCACATGTCGATAAGAATGAATTCGATCACGAATCATATTTTTGTTATCACACCAGATGACGGCAACTGGGAGATTCATTTTTTTATTTTCTCGAGTAACAACTTTGTACTGTGAATCCTCAGTAAAAAGATCTACCCATTCTTCTAATCGATCTTCATCTAACAACAGACCATACTGGGCAAGCAGAGAATTAATATTGATCACCTTACACCATCCTTGGCCTCTACGCCCATTAATTCGGCCCAATATGACCAAAAACCACGCACAGGGGTTTCTGTGACACGGTGTTCGAGGTTCTTAATTTCTCCTCGCCCCCCCATTTCCATAATATTATGACTAATCAAATCATTTTTAGTCGATTTTTGAACGAGTTCAATAGCTTCCCCATCCTCCATACTTACAAAGCCTGCAGGACCGACTAAGTTAGCTGATATCAATCGATGCCGCAACATTTCTGTGGAGTCGTCCTCATATCCAAATAAAGTCTGATAAATTTCAAAGGAGTTAGGTCCTTTTGGGCGTATTTGACGGCAAGCTAAACTATTATTTATTTGGACGATAATCCCATTGGGGAAAAATGTAGGCGCAGCCAAATTCATCCCATCTTCAAATTCACGAATATATTTTAATAGCTTACTATCTGACAAATTCATCCGATCTAAGTTAACACCACTTATATTTTCATAGGCTTTATTTGCTTCTGCTTGGGTATCAGATGACGCAAAAGCATAGTTCATATTATGGCGATGACGTTCATCCATCATGACGCCACCTTTTTGGGTTGCGCGATCAACACCATAAGTAACGAAGAACTCATGTAACAAACTAGCGTGATAAGTATCTCTTAAGTTTTCAGCATAAAGCTTCCAGTTCCCATTCACCATCTGACGGGTATAACCAAGAATCTTAATAGGTTTATGCATGAAACGTTTTATCAAACTTTGGCCAAATTCACCAAGATAGTTCTCAATAGTCTCTGACTTATCGGAAAAAGTAACGAATAGAACACCGTGGTAGTTGGCAAGCTGTAATTTCTTGGGTGAAGCAGCCTTCATATCAAAGTCTTTAGGCATTCCGCCCTCTCCTTTGAGGCCTCTTTTAAATGGAATACCTACTAGATCACCACTTTTTGAATAACACCACCGGTGGTAAATACAAACATGATCTTGGGTTGTGTTGCCACTTGGTTCACGAACGATTTGAGCACCACGATGACTACACCGATTGATAAACGCGTGGATGGAATTATCATCACTTCTTGAGACGACAATTGGCGTATCACCAATCCAAGAGGTTCTAAAATCACCAATATTGGGAACTTCTGCTTCAAACCCTACAAAACTCCAGCAAGGACCTCGAAAAATCTTTTCCATCTCTTCTTGATAAATAAATTCATCGTGATACAGATAATAGGGAATACTAGAGTAGTCATTACGAGACCAATCAATTTTCATTTACAGTCCTTCCAAATAAATTATCACACATAGACTTTATTGCGCTCAGTAATATTCATTAATTGCTCTCAGTATAATTATCCCAATTTAGCTCTCGGGTCTTTTTTGGCTAAACGGCGTAGTAAAAAATCTACCTCTTGGATGGCTGTGGCTTTTAACTTTCCACCAGGTGACCTTTGAGTATCCGTACTGATCAAACCTCGTTTAAACAGCACATATTTTCTGATAGCCATTCCAACTCCGGGTTGTTGCTCATATCGAAGAAATGGCAAATGCGCATCAAAAAGATCTTGTGCTTCTTCTTGGGCATTTTCTTTTTTGAGCCTAATGAGATCGACCAACATTTCGGGAAAACAATAACCTGTATTTGATCCATCAGCTCCTCTTGACATCTCAAAATCTAAAAATAATCCACCATTTCCACACAAAATTGCCACATGTCTCATGCTGCCATCCTTTTCAAATGATCTTAGGGCAGATATTTTTTCCAATCCAGGCCAATCTTCGTGCTTAATCATTTGAATAGCCGAGACTTCTGCAACTAAATCTCGAATTACTTTAGGTGACATTTGCACCAAAAAAGATATTGGAAAGTCTTGCAGAACAATCGGGATATCTTCTCCTATCGATTTGCTAGCATCTTTATAGTAATTAATGATTTGCTCATCAGTACGTAAGGTATTAGGAGGGGCAATCATTACCCCTGCAGCACCAAGGCTCATGACTTCTTGCGCCAACATTCTCATCGAGGCAAAGCCTGGGGCTGTGACTCCAACCACTACAGGTAAATTGGGTGTTTTCTTTACGAATTGGGACGCAACGGCCACGCTCTCAGCATGCGTTAGTTTAGGTGCCTCTCCCATTTGACCTAAGACAGTTAAGCCTGAGGTGCCACATGCTAAGTAAAAATCAGCCAAACGATCGATCGAGCTTGTGTCAATCTTGCCATCCTCAAAGAAAGGTGTTGGGGCAATTGGGAAAACACCACTAGCGTTGGAGGTAAGCTTCATTTTTTTCGTCCTTAGGAAAAGTTAATCATTAAAATACATTAGCGACTTTTTGAATTACTTAATTGCTCTAATACTTTAGAACTGAGTCGAGCGTTATGGGCGCGCATACTTTGAAAAGCTGCGGTGGCATCTGAATTTAAAATTGCGTCAACAATTAGCTGATGCTCATGATGTGAAATTTGCAATCTTTTTTCCGTCTTTCCCTGCGCTTGCCTAAATCCAGATAATCGACTCCTTAAATTACTCACCATCTCATTGAGTAATTGATTATGCGTCCCTAAACAAATTAAATGATGAAATTGTTTATTTAACTCTAGGTATGCAATAGGGTCAGCTTTTTTGACTACTTCTTCGGCTAATTCATGAACTCTTTCAAGTTGTTTTTTTTCAAGAAGAGACATCCGATGAGCTGCTATTTGTGCACATAGAGCCTCTAATTCGCATTCCGCTTCGAGCATGTCTGCTAATTCATCAATACCAATCTTTGCGACCAGAACCCCTTTACGCGGGACCAATTGAACCAAACCTTTTGCCGCAAGATCGCGCAATACTTCACGTATGGGAGTACGAGAAACTTTAAAACGCGTTGCTAAAGGAATCTCTTCCAACTTCGTTCCGGGCTTTAAAAGACCAGAGATAATCTCTTCAGTGAGGATATTAAAAATATTCGATGCTATCGTTGTCATAAACAGTGCTTTAACGCTTGACCAGAAAATTGATTGTGTAAGTTATTCATTAAGATATCAGTTTGTATTTTAAAAGCTGATGGTGATCGGCCCGATATGTGCGGTGTTAATAGAATATTGTTGCATGTTAATAGCTTTGATTCGATGTGCGGTTCGTTTTCAAAAACGTCGAGTGCTGCTCCAGCAATCATCCCTGTTTCTAAGGCATCGATTAACGCATTTGTATCAACAACGGTACCTCTCGATATATTAATTAAATAAGCTTCTTGACCAAGGGCTTGAAGTATGTCCTGATTAATCATATGAAAAGTTTCCTTTCCACCAGGACAAGCAAGGACTAAATAATTTACCTTTTCTGCTAACTCTAAAATCGAAGAACAATATTGCCAAGAGTTATTTTTGGGGCTAGGCGTGTGATAAAAAATACTCATGCCAAATCCAAATGCTCTTTGCGCAATTTTAGATCCGATGTTTCCAAGACCAACGATACCAATGGAACTTGCATTTAACGTTGGTCTTTCCGTTCTTAAAGACGACCACCCTCCCATCTTTACTTGTGGATCGATCTGATGAAAGCCTCTAGCCAAACAAAGCATCATCCCTAGAGCGTGGTCAGCTACTGTTTCATCATTCGCTCCTGGAGCATATGTAGTTTTTATATCTCTTTGATGGGCGTGAACAATATCTAAATTTTCATAACCAGCACCATAAATACAAATAATCTGCAACTCAGGTAAGCAATCTATTTCTTGAGCACTCAACCCTCTTGAGCCATTTGTAATGACAGCTTTGGTGTCGGATAAATGACTCTCAAAAATAAGCGCTTGTTGTTCAACAGGGTTTTGAACATCAATAATTTGATAGAACTGATTTAACGCATCTAATGTGACTTTTGGTAAAGGTATTAATACCAGTATCTTTTTTTTCATGACGACGCTTTTGACAAATGATCAGTTTTATGAAGGAGTAACGTCTTTTACAGCACCTTTCCAGCCACTTTCTGTAATATCAAAAACAATTCCCTCTGGCGTTTTATATTTAACTTCGTAATAGACATTCGGGTTCGTTTCTTTTTTACCTGTAAGGTATTTTCCGCCCGCACTTTTTACTTGATCTTCTGCTTCTTCTAAATTATCAACCCACATCCCAAAATGGATTACGCCACAATAACCCTTAGGAAAACCTCCTGGAACAGGCTCATCCTTAAAATCAAGTAGGGCTACATTCATTGTGCCGTCGGTCATATAAACGCCCCGCTGTGCATCACCAGCACGAGTCATTCCAAAAGCACTCTCGAAAAACTTGGCTGCTGCTTCAGTATCGGTAACGGATATAGCAATATGTCTTAGTTTAGCCATTAGAAATCTCCTAGATGATTTATAGATAAGAATTAACTAAATTTTATGATTGACTTGTTAATAAAAATATACTAAATTGAATATACATGAATGTCAATAAAAATACATACGCTATATAAAATATACAAAGTCAGGAATACGCATGAAATGGATGGGGCTTGCAACTTACGAAATTAATCAAACAATTCGCACTGCATGGGTAGTAGAAAAAAAACTGTACGACCTCGAAACAATTAAAAATTCCGGTATAGAAGATCTCCCCAATTTTTTTATACAGTCGATTAATGAAACACTCCATCATTGGGAAAATCTCAATCTTTCAGACATCGCCAACAAAATTGAAAGCCTCATTCAAAAAAACAAAATTCAGGCATTGAATCCTCATAGTTATCAACTTTGCTCTCCTTTTCATCCTGGGCGAATTTTTGCCGCCGCTTCTAATTACTATGAGCACGCTAAAGAAATGGGCACTCAATTAGCTGAGCGAAGTGAGAGTTCACCGTTCATTTTTATGAAGGCAGATACCTGTATAACAAGCCCAAATTCTCCAGTTATAAAACCAAGCTCTGTACAAAAACTGGATTGGGAAGTAGAGCTAGGAGTTGTCATCGGTAAAGGCGGCAGAAAAATTAGTTGTGAAGATGCCTTAGATCATGTTGCTGGCTATGTTGTTTTTAACGATATTTCTGCGAGAGATTTAACAAGGCGATCAGACTATCCTTTTTCGCATGACTGGTTTAGAGGGAAAAGTTTTGAAACCTTTGGCCCAATGGGACCATGGTTAGTTCCTAAGGATTGCCTTGGCAATCCTAATCATCTGCAACTTACGTTAGATGTTAACGGGGAACGGATGCAAGATGGCAATACCAAAGATATGATTTTTAATATTCAAGAACAAATCGCTTATCTTTCTAATATGACAACTTTAAAACCTGGCGATCTTATCGCTACTGGGACTCCCACAGGAGTTGGAATGGGTAGAAATATTTTCTTAAAGCCTGGTGATCTGATGAAAGCGTCGATTGAAGGAATTGGCTACATTGAAAATGAAGTGAAGGCAGAAGATGAATATCCCAATCAAAAAAATTAAACCTAGAAAATTAGGGCACATTGTATTAGCCGTTAGAGATATTCATCGATCAGTCGATTTTTATACGAAGATCCTAGGTCTTCAAGTTTCAGATTGGATTAGTGATCAAATGGTATTTCTAAGATCCGGGACGGATCATCACGATTTAGCTTTGGCACAAATCCCCAAAGACTCAGTAGATATTAATGATTTACCCCGTTACTCCAGGCCAGGATTGGAGCATTTTTCTTACCTGGTAGATAGTTTGAAAGATATTGAAGATGCGGTGCAATTTCTCAATGACAATCAAATAGAAATTGTTAGAGGAATTGGAAAACATGGGCCTGGTGAAAATTGCTTTCTAGTTTTCAAAGATCCCGATGGCAACAATGTAGAGTTGTACTGCGACATGGAACAAATACCGCTGGATCATCCTCGCGAGCCACAAGTCTGGGTTAGAAACATTCAGTCATTTGATCAATGGAGTTTTAAAAAATTTGTAGTACCCCCACCCCCAGGTATGATTAAAGAAAAAAGTTAAGTAGTCAATTAGAAAGGTAATTAATATGCAAAATTTATTGAGTTCCCTGTTTAAACTACTAGCGATTTTATATTTATCTTTTTTTAGTATGGCCCATGCTCAAAATTGGCCACAAAAACCTGTACGAATCATCGTCCCTTACGCCCCCGCTGGTAATACGGATGCCATTGCAAGATTAGTTGCTGAGCGATTAACAACATCACTTGGGCAATCTTTTATTGTTGAAAATAAACCTGGTGCGGGCGGTGCAACCGCAGCTGAATTTGTTTCTAAAGCAGCGCCGGATGGATATGTTCTTTTTCTGGCGGCTTTGTCACAATTTGGTCCTGTACCAGTTACCCAAAAAGTCAATTACGACCCGCTCAATGATTTTTCCCCAATAGCCAACGTTGCTTCTAATGGCTTTGTCATTGCCGTCAGCTCGAAACTTCCAGTCAATAACCTATCTGAATTTATTGATTATGTAAAAGCAAGACCTAATAAATTAAATTACGGCTCTGGTGGAACTGGTAGCATGACGCACTTAGCCCCATTGCTCTTTTTAAAACGGGCCGGCATGGAAATGGTTCATATTCCATATAAAGGGGGAGCTCCAGCCCTTTCTGACTTAATGTCTGGACAGGTAGAAATGTATGCTGGTAGCCCATCAGAATTAATTGCTTTGGCAAGTACGAATCGTTTTAAGATGCTGGGCATTACCAGTGCGAACCGTAATCCACAGATTCCAAATGTACCAACAATTGCTGAAACATTTCCAGGGTTTAAGGCTGAGACTTGGAATGGGCTTCTTGGTCCAGCAAATTTAAGTCCACAGATTGTTGATAAAATTTCTCAAGAAATACAGAAATCTTTGAAAGA
>CANFUO010000066.1 GCA_947450225.1 Burkholderiaceae bacterium
CTACTAATAAGCTATCGTTTTGACTTTGTATGGCCTGCGCCTTGATTTTTTCGTTAAAAGAAAACAGGCGAATAATTAAATCCATGATGGCAATGAATAGGCCGGAGTAAACAATTAATAAGATCCACCGCCACCCTATTTCAGAGCCATAAAGTATGACCAATTTTTGATTGGTATTGGCTTCCAACAATAAATTAATGGCAGGTCGCATTATTGCTATGCCACCCTGAAGCCATAGCATATAACGCAGATTTTTTATTACGGATGAATCAATATTCTTTACTATGGCTCGAAACTCTACAATTACCCATGTAGCTAAAACAAAAATAGCTCCAGAGATTACCCACTTTTGATTTGAGTGAGGGTTGTAGCTGATAAAAATCTCATAGCAAAAATGAAGTAAAAACACCAACGAAGAAAGTCCTGCAATAACTCGCAAAGGGGTTGTTATAGAAATAATGTTGATATGTTTAATCACAGTGCGGGGGGGGGGAATCGCTTTAGTTTAAATAACGACATTACTCTATACCGGCAATCGGACCAGCTAAATTGAGCCATTCATTCTGACACTGGGGGTATTCTTTATTGCATAACTCAAACCAGTTTTTAAGCGAAACCATTATCATTTGCTGCTTGATCAAAGCGACATTTTCTTTTGAAGGCTCAAACTTAGTAAATTGATATTTTTTTGATGTACAAGAATCCTTGCTGAACATGCAATTTTGTTGCTCAACATAGAGATTTTGAGCATATTTCCACATATTATCGCTATGCTTATCAAATGCTTTTTGAAATATCTCTTGCTGTTTTTGATCTAATGCATTCCACTTGGATAAGGTAATGACATAAGCATTAACCCCAGTGCTAAATGCAACTGGAACGTAATAATGGACATAATCCAACCAACCCGCTGCATTAGCTGAGGTTGCACTGGAAGACGCACAGTCAACTAAATGATTTTGCAGGGCAGCGCGAGTTTCATCAAAGGGAATGACGGCAGGTATTGCCCCCAAAGATTCAAAAAAATTAGACATAGGCACATTTTGTACTCTGACCTTCATGCCTTTTAGATCAGAGAGTTTATGAATTGGTTTACTGCAAAAAAGCTCTTGAGGACCGAAAGACCAGAGCCCTAAAAGTTTTACATGATATTTTTCTTGCAGGTTTTTATCGACCACCGGAGCATAAGCATTGGATAATTCACGGACTTTTTCAAAACTCAGATTTAAACCAATGACATCAAGCCCATTTAAAGTTGTTTCATGATGCGTATTTTGGATCAGGCGAAGTGAAATTAAATCAAATAATTCATTCTTCATCATGGGAAGTTGATAAGAATCCTTCAAGCCAATCTCATCCAACGATTTAAAGTCCAATTTAATTGGTAATCCAGTACTACTTTGGAGTGAGGCAAAAAAAGGTTGTTCAACTTCGGTGGTCAGTAATCCAGTGGCACTTGGTTGGCCTATCACCTTAAGATTGATGATCGAGAGCATCCGCCATGCAATGACAGACCCAATTAAAATGAGAATGGCTAAGATAATTCTTCTCATCTGCGAGTTATTTCATTAAGGGCTCTAAGTCTTAAAATCATCGCTGATAGATATATGGGTAGACAGTGAATAATTACAGGTGCAAGTAGTAACAACTATTTATTGATTCGTATGTTGATATATTAAATAATTACTCAACTTTCGTATTGTAGGATTAACCCTTACAATTCTGGGTAAGTAACTGTTATTAACCTTTAACAACCGATTTGAGTCAGTCGCATTCATTCAAGCCAATAGGTCAGCTTAGATTTAAATGATGCATATCGTATGTCCTAAGAAAAACTTTACAGTTTTGACCTATATCTAGCACGATTCGAACGTACAACTTTCAGCGGAGAAGACCTTTTACTATGCAATCAGGTGATAGGCTGAATCCTTGAGGGGCATTTGCAATAGCAATATTTGGGCAGCTTGATCGTCCGAGTGCATGTTATAGCTCTTGATGTCTCGACTCATGTATACATTTTCATTTTTTCTTAAGGTTTGATTGCCTTCAATCAAGCATCCTTGCATCACAATGACAAATATACCTGCTATGTTCTGGGGCATTGTAAGCTGATATGTGGTGTGTTTTGGAAGCTTTAAAACGCCCACTCCCAAGCCACTCTGAACTTCTTGATGAATCCACTGCAAGTCTATTTGCTCTAATTGATCAAGATCCTCTTGGGAATCTTCTTCAATCGATGGTGATGTATAGTGATGTTTAGGCCCCCTTTTAAGAGATTGCATTTGCTGGGGCAAAAATTGCGCTCCTAAATCTCGACTACTTCTAAGGGTGAGGTAATCAATTCCTCGCTCTCCAGCAGTAATGGGGCCATAGCCTGTATATGCCCCTGCATAATGCACAACATAAGGCTTGACCGGGTGCCGACCAAAATGGCCTGATCCTTCAATAAATACTTGAAACTGATTTTGTGTATGAAAATGCAGTGGATTCGTAATGTTGGGTAACTGTTTAATCAGGTAAGACTGGGGAGATAACTCTAGGTTTTCGTGTTTTTCAAAATAATCGTGCCGGTAATACTTTAAACCGTTGTCATGCTCATGATATTTGAAATCCTCCCCCGCCTTAAGGGCTAACTTAACCTGCTGACTCATTCGATTTTTGCCCCAGATTCTTTAACGCGCTGCCCCCACTTTACATATTCATTTTGAATAAATTCTTCAAACTCAGCTGGGTTTTTACTGGTCAATATTTCTGAGCCTAAACCCAACATTCTTTTGACGACTTCAGGTTCTTGCAGTGTGGCATTTAGTTCTTTATTGAGTCGATCCACAATCGCCTTTGGCGTTCCTGCTGGAGCAAACAAGCCTAACCAAGCGCCACCATTAAAGCCCTTTAATCCTAATTCATCGAGGGTCGGAACATCAGGCAAGAAGGTGGTTCTTGTTAATCCACCGGTTGCTAATGGCTTTAATTTGCCCGCCTTAATGTGCGGAATTAAGGTTAACACTGTATCGAATGTCACATCTACCTGACCACCCATAACATCGGTCTGTGATTGGGAACTACCTTTATAGGGAACGTGAATCATCTTAATGCCGGCCTGACTGGTAAACATACTCATCATGAGGTGACTTGTTGCACCATTGCCTATCGAGGCATAGGTATATTTATCTGGCTCTGCTTTGGCTTTTTCAATCAGTTCAGGAATATTATTGATCCCTGATTTGGGGTTCGTGACCATGACATAAGGTAACCAAGATACAAGCCCAATCGGCGCAAAACTTTTTCTGGAGTCGTAACTGAGCTTGCTATACAAATGGGGGTTAGTTGCAAATGGCGCCGTTGCACTGAGTAATAGGGTATGTCCATCAGGAGTCGACGCGGCAGCCGCTCCCGCTCCTAAACTACCACCCTGACCTGGCTTATTGTCAATAATGAATGATTTACCAAATTTAATGGCAAAGCGCTCTGCAAGAATACGTGCCACAGTGTCTGTAGCTGTTCCAGGCGGGAACCCAACAATAATCGTAACATTTTTTTCGGGATAGTTAGCTTGGCCTTGGGCATGCATTGACGCAGCAAAAAAACAAAGCAACAGGATGATCTTCTTCATGTGTGTCCCCTTCTATTTTTCTTTATGGGGTCTAGCTTATCACATGAGTTCTCTTTTTTACTGTTTGTGCAGTGCCAAGAAAAAAGCGCCTTGAATGGCCGAATCACTCTTACCAGCTACTTTGGCATCGCCAATGATCTCTATTTTAGGAGCCATCTTCTTCTCGATGATCCAGTTCGGTACAAGCGGTGCTCGTGCTTTGTAATAAAACCAGTTTTTGAGCGCTTCTGAAGCAAAGATACGATGCATCACAGGTAAATCAGCAATCCATGGATGTAGCAAGATTTTTACCAACCACGAAAAACCAAAGCGATAGTTTGCTCCTGTAGCAATTACGATGCGATCAAATC
Organism: Burkholderiaceae bacterium; assembly: GCA_947450225.1. Taxonomy (GTDB): domain Bacteria; phylum Pseudomonadota; class Gammaproteobacteria; order Burkholderiales; family Burkholderiaceae; genus Polynucleobacter. The sequence continues at coordinate 3,964 of CANFUO010000066.1, forward strand.
CAGTGAGTCTGGGATCGTTTTCTTGCAAGTGAACTCCCATTTGGAAATGAACGCCTTGCTTCTGGCAGGTTTGCTGGAGTTGATTACAAAAATGTTCAAAGGATGCAGGGTTACTTTTTACTTCCTGAAATATCGGTGCCTTGGCTGCTAATAACCAGGCCCCTCCCACTTGAGAATTTTTATCAAAGATAGTTACTTCATTGTTGGTCGATACGATGGATGCATAGGACAAACCTGCTGGACCAGCGCCAATGACGGCAATACGCTCTCCTTGCATCTTTGGCATCATGTTCGGATACTGGAGTTCATGAGCCGCTGTGGGATTGACTAAACACCCGAGTTGTTTACCACCACGCATTTCATTAACACAGGTATTGCATGCTATACACGGACGCACAGGTAGCGTGGCGGCGGCTTTATTGACCCACTCGGGATCGGCCAATAATGGTCTTCCAAGTGCAATAAAATCTGCTTGGCCTTGTTCTAAAAGTTGATTTGCAATCGCTGGATTACCAAGTCGACCAACAGTTATCACGGGGATATCTACGACTTTTTTAATGCTCCTAGCAAAATCGGCAAACGTGGCTTCTGGATAATGCATTGGCGGAATCATGCGTTCGGCTGATGGCAATGATTTATAGTGCCCCGCCGTAATATGAATTGCATCTATACCACTCTTGGCTAATATCTTAGCCATCTCAAAACCATCTTCAAACTGCAATCCTTGCGGAAATAAATCGTCTACATTTAATCGATAGATCAATGGAAAATTTGGTGCAAGTGCTTTAATGCCTTGAATAATTTCGATAGAAATACGTAAGCGATTGTCAATCGATCCTCCATATTCGTCTTGTCGGATATTCTCGGCTGGACATAAAAATTGTGATAACAAATACCCATGCGCACCGTGAATTTCTACACAATCAAACCCGGCTTTTTGTGCTCTAAGTGCGGCTTGCACAAAAGCCTGTACCGTTTGTGCAATACGCTCTTTTGAAATTTCATCAGGCATGATCGTTTGCATCGTCACTTCATAAACATCATGCGGTAAGGCTGATGGTGCCAAAGGGGTTAATCCTGATATGTCTTTTCTAGTGTGACCACCAGCATGCCCTAGCTGAATCGAGGCCTTAGCCCCACTCGCATGAATTGCGTCAACTAGGCGGGTTAAGCCTGGTAGGTATTGATCTGCATAAATACCAAGTTCATGTGCACGATGACGCCCTTCTAACTCTGGTGAAGCCATCTCTACAGTTACTAAGCCAACTCCACCTTGGGCACGTGCACAAAAGTACGCAATCGACGCATCCGTGACATACCCATCTTCCGTAGCAAGCCGCGTTGTCATCGGCGCCATAATGACACGGTTTTTAATGGATAACATACCTATGTTGGCAGGAGTATGTAAAAGCATCATGGTGCTACTTTATGTAATAAAGTGTTTTGGGGAATGGGCTTCCTAGCCAACAAAGCATGCTTAATAAGGCATTGATATACATGCAAGTTATTTTTTATCGGCCGCGTCCAGCTGCTTTTTTCATCACCTTACCCGCGCCAACGGGTGGTGGTGTTCTTTTGGTTGACTTTGCATCACTCTTACCATCTTTTGACTCAGGATGAGCTGCGGCTTGCTTTTTAGCTAATGCTTCTTTAATGCTGGAAGAAAATGATTTTTTAACTTCTGTCATAACGAACTCCTATTGAATTCTCATCAGATCGATGCGATATGTACATGATATTCCATATCTGAAGGGGCGTATGCTTTTTTAGTGCTGTATATAATGCAAAAGGACGAAGCCTAGATTATCTTTAGACTTCATCCTTTTTACCACTCTAACCGAACTTCCCGATCATTACTGTGGTTCATACCACTTTCTTTGATACGAAATAAGAGCTAGTTTATTTTGCAGGTGCAGCTGTAACTTGAACTGCAATATTTTGCGTTATCACTGCTTCAATTTGATTGCCTACTTTGATACCCTTTAACACTTCTGGTCCAACAGCAACTTGCACTGTTTTATAAGGACCTTTGAGTGTCACGATATTTTGCTTCGCATCAATTGCAGTCACATCAGCAACTAGTTTTACTTGATGTTCGATGATGCCTGCTGGCTTATCACCAGCCTGAGCACGTGAATACGTGAGTGTCTCTTCTCTCTCTTTAATGCCATTGCTTAAAACTTTCACATCAGAAACAAGGACCTTAGTAATCGTTAAAGTAACTAAATCACCTACTTTGATTTTGTCAAAGTTCTTTACTTCATTACCTAAAATGGCTTCCAACTCTCTGCCTTCAGGTCCAACAATAACAACCTTACGTGTTTTAGCATCAACTGATTTAAATTTACCTTGGAACTGAACACCTTCTAATGCTTTTAAGGAACCTGCTCCTGCATCAACAGCGATAATTGCTTGTGGTTTGTTTTGTGCATTGACCATTGAAATACTTGTTAGTGCTAGCAATATTGTTGCGATTACTATTTTTTTCATTGTTAATTCCTTTTAAGATTGGATGGCTAGTATAAGCAAAGGGAATGATTGATAAATGAATTTTCGTTATGAATTACAGAACGGTTCTTCATGCCCCATCATTCCCAGGAATAAGTATGGCAAAACACACTTTAAAACTTTAAGGTTTCTCCTGGCTTCATTACCTTTACTTGCGTTTTTGTTTTTCCAAGTGAGGCAATGAATTCTTCAGGGCTCCCAATATTAAGTGGATTGGTTTTATAGTGCATTGGTATTGCAAACTTTGGCTTTAAATAATCATTAATCGCCATCGCAGCAGCTTTAGGATCCATCGTAAAGTTGCCCCCAATCGGAAGTAATACTAAGTCAGGATGATATCTTTTTTGAATAAGACCCATGTCTGTGAATAAATCGGTATCTCCAGCATGGTAGATGGTAAATCCATTTTCAAGCTGAATGATAAATCCCATCGGCTCACCACCGGGATGACTCTCGTCTTTATCCGTTTGTGGATTTCTAAAGACATAGGTCGAGGAGTGCTCAGCACGTACCGCTGAAATCTTCACCCCCGGAAATGGTGAAATTGTCCCACCTTTATTCATTCTAGGTAACTGCTTAGCCGGCAAAATTCCTAAATTCATGAAGGTTTGATTTAAGTCTCCCGGACCATAGAGTGGCGCATCATTCATCTTCGCAATCTCAGGCGCATCAGCCATATGATCCCAGTGCGCATGCGTCACAAGGACAATATCGACTTTGCCAATTTTTTCTAAATTCTTTAATTCAGGTGGTGTTACTGGGTTTTTTAAGATCCAAGGATCAATCATGATCACTTTGCCACTCTGTGTAGTGATCTTAAATGCGGACTGACCATACCAAAGCAACTCTGTAGACCCTTGCGCCATAACTTGCGCAACACTTAAAACACCCAAAAAAATGAATAAATTTCTTATGCATTGCCTCATTTGTAGTCCCCTTTTTGTTATTTGCTCAGATTACATGATCTTCACTTCACTTTGCAAGTTCTCATGCATAATATATTGATATCACTTAAATAATACTTGGAGATAAATATGTCAGTAACTTTATATGGCTTTTGGCGTTCTTTGGCTGCCTTTCGGGTAAGAGCTGCCCTTTCTTATAAAGAAATTCCTTTTACGGAAAAAATCATTGACTTAGTCCAAGGTGATCAGTTTTCTGCTAATTATCATGAACTCAATCCGCAACATGTGATTCCTTTGCTTGATCATGATGGTCGCCGCCTTACTCAATCTCTGGCTATTCTTGAATATATTGAACAAACCTGGCCACAGAACTCTATTCTCCCAAAGGATGCCTATGAGCAAGCATACCTGCGCTCTATTTCGCTATTTACCATTGCCGATACGCATCCTTTAGTAGTGCCACGGGTACGTAATTTTTTACATAAAACCTATGGGCAAGACGAAGCAGGTCAAGCTGCTTGGGCAAGGCACTGGTTCAATGAAGGCAGTATTGCTATTGAGGCTCGCCTCAATAATGAAGGCCTTTGTGGAAAATTCACGCTTGGCGATACGGTTTCTTTAGCAGATTTTGCACTGTGCTCTCATGTCATCGGCGCTCGTTTATTTGAGGCAGATGTGAGCCTCGCACCTAAGTTGGTCGAAATCGCCAACAACTGCCTGGCGATTGATTCGATTATGTCAGCACACCCATTAAAGCAACCCGGGGCCCCTGTAAAAAAATAAACTCAGGGCTTGATCAGCAATGTTAAAAGAATTTAAAAGCGGGTATATACGACTTGTTGAGTATGACGTTACCGAAAAACAATTGGATGTCCGTTTTGAGAATTCAACAACCCTTGCCTATAAGGGTGTGCCCGCTTGGATTTTTGAAAAAATCTGCAATGACCCAAGTCCTAAATCCTTTTGGGAAGATAACATCCGCGATGAGTACTCTCATACAACACCCAAGAAAAAAGCGTCTGATACTAGTTCTTTAAACTCATTAAAAAATCTTTTTGGCGAGAATTAACCCATTGACTGTTTTACAGGGGTTTTTTAGGTGATACATGATGACTGGCAATCATCCACTGATCGTTTCTTTTTACAAATATATGTGTGATACGTAAATCGAGTGGCTCTAGATTCTGGCGCTGGAAAATAACGGTTCCCGCCATACTAATAACATCCGCAGTTAAGGGCACAACAAATTCGGGCACAAACGCTACCCCGATATAAAGACCTAGGGGTAATTGTTCAAAGTATTGTTGGATTTGGGCTCTGCCGATATAGGGTGCTATTGCGCTCCCAAATAAAATGGCATCTTCGGCATATGCTTGTGCCAAGGATTCCGCCTGAAGTGGGTAAAAATGACGTTTCCAATACCCATGCACACGAGACACAATCTCGGATTCTTTGGAGTCTAGCATCTTATTTCCCTCATCAATGTCGTACATTCAATATACAGGAATGTACGCGATGTTCTGCATCTATTCATACCAATCCTCTTTATATAACTTTTTTAATATTGTCTAAATGATGATGCAATTTTTATAATTTGCGACAATAGTGTTTTCGGTAATTCGCAAAGAGGAACTTCAATCATGGCGCATATCTTGGATGGATTTACACCTGGATGTTTTTCTTATACCCACCCGAGTGATGGTGAAATCTCAATCGCCTATCAAATGGCTGGCAATGGCCCTCCTTTATTGCTTTTACATGGTTTTCCGCAAAGCAAAATCATCTGGCATCAAGTTGCACCTACTTTGAGTCAACATTTCACGGTGATTGCAAGTGATCTGCGTGGCTATGGAGAATCTTCTAAACCAGTTGGTGATGCTAATCACGCTAATTACTCGAAGCGCGCAATGGCTCTTGATCAAGTTGAACTCATGCATCATTTAGGCTTTGACTCCTTTAAACTTCTTGGTCACGACCGTGGTGGTAGAGTTAGTCATCGTTTAGCTATGGATCATTCAGAACGTGTAGAACAATTAATGGTGTTAGATATCTCCCCAACTCTAGCAATGTATGAGCAAACGAGTATGCGATTTGCGAGTGGCTATTGGCACTGGTTTTTCTTGATCCAGAAATCTCCTATTCCAGAAACCATGATTGGCGCTAATGTTGAGTTTTTTCTAAAACAGTTTATGGGTGGAAGATATGCTGGCCTAGATATTTTTAAAGACTTTTGTTGGAATGAGTACCTCACAGCCATGCAAGATCCTACTTGCCTTCATGCGATGTGTGAGGATTATCGCGCTGCATCTACTATCGATTTAGATCATGATCGTTTTGATATTGCTAATGGCGCTAAGCTCCAAATGCCACTTAGAGTTCTTTGGGGTCAGCATGGCTTAGTCAATGCCTGCTTTGAACCTCTTCGCGATTGGGGGAAAGTCGCAACTCAGGTAACTGGTAAAACCGTCAATAGCGGTCACTATATTCCTGAGGAAGCCCCTGCTGAATTAATCGAAGATGCCTTAGGGTTTTTTAATTAATCTATGTGTATTAGTTTTGCTTCTACTCAGAATCACGTTTGGGTGAAAAAACACTTCGATGTCGATTTACCTTCAGGCTATCCTGCTGAGGCATTTCCGGGTTATCAGGCTCCGTTTATAGTCAAAAGCCATCAATCTAGCCGTGTTGCTTGTGGGGTCGCCCAGTTTGGTCTTATTCCTCATTGGTCTCATGATCGAAAAATTCAAAAATATACCTATAACGCTAGAGCTGAATCCATCGCTGAGAAACCATCTTATCGAGGCCCCTGGAAATCACGTCACTTTGGTATTACTTTGGTCGATGCTTTTTATGAGCCGTCCTACCTCACAGGAAACGCTGTGAGAACTTCGATACGCGCATCCTCTGGTGAACCTTTGGGGATTGCTTCGATTTGGGATACGTGGACTGATACTCTTGCAGGAAAAGTCGTTACTAGTTTTTCACTGATCACTATCAATGCGGATGAACATCCTTTCATGAACACCTTCCATCGTCCAAATGATGAGAAAAGAACTGTCGTGTGTCTTCGACCAGAATTATTTGATGCCTGGTTAAGCTCAACGCCTGAAGATGCTCATCAATTTTTACAACTTTCATCAATGACTGAACTCGAGTAAATCATGGCTATACGAACTATTTTAAAAATGGGCGAACCTCTATTACTGCAAGAAGCTTCTCTTGTTTCACCTACTTCCATTGCAACAGATGAGATTCAATTGATTATTCAAGATCTACTCGATACGATGACTGCCGCAAATGGTGCTGGTCTTGCTGCACCTCAGATTGGTGTGCCTCTGCAAATTGTAGTTTTTGGTTTTGAGAAAAACAATCGCTATCCCAATGAAGCGCCTGTTCCACAAACCATTTTAATTAACCCTATTATTACCCCTCTTTCAGATGAAAAGGTGAGTGGCTGGGAGGGTTGTTTGTCGGTTCCTGGTCTTCGTGGTGTTGTCCCTCGGTTTGTACACATCCGTTACCAAGGCTTTGATCAACATGGCCATTCGATCGATCGGCAAGTTAGCGGATTTCATGCACGGGTCGTCCAACATGAATGCGATCATCTGATCGGCAAGCTCTACCCGATGCGCGTGGAAGATTTTACGCAATTTGGTTTTACTGAGGTACTATTCCCAGATTTATAAGGTTTTATTATTTAAGTCTATAAATGATTTATAGTAGAAAAAACAAAGGAGACAAGCATGCAAATAACTGTCAATAATCAGGTTCACAATATTGATGTTGAACCGAATATGCCACTGCTGTGGGCAATCCGTGAAATCATCGGTTTAACTGGTACAAAGTATGGCTGTGGTATCGCTCAGTGCGGTGCTTGTACTGTGTATATGAATGGCGAACCTGTGCGTTCTTGTTCGATTCCAGTTTCTGCGGTCGGTAGTATGAAGATTACAACGGTGGAAGCCTTGTCTGCGGATAATTCACACCCGATTCAAAAAGCATGGATCGCTCTAGATGTGCCGCAGTGTGGCTACTGCCAATCTGGCCAAGTGATGGCTGCGGCTGCCCTTCTCAAGCGTATTCCTAAGCCGACTGATGCTGATATCGATAATGCGATGTCCAATATCTGTCGTTGTGGTACTTATCAAAAGATTCGTGATGGTATTCATGTAGCGTCCGGGAAAAAGAAATTAGCTGATGTTCTCGCACAATATGAAGCATCACCAAAAACACGTGGTTAAGGAGATCATTATGACGACTAAAGAGACGAATACTTCTGTGGCGAGTGTTTCACGCCGCCGCTTTATGATTGATACATCACTGGCTGGTGGTGGTTTAATGATTGGCCTGGCATCAATGCCAAATTTGGCATTTGCTCAAAAAGGCAGTGCTTATAATCCCAACACCACCATGAAGGCGGGTGATCCTGAGGTCAACGCTTGGGTGAACATTAAGCCTGATGATACGGTAGTGATTCGCTTTGTCCGCTCTGAAATGGGCCAGGGTACAAGGACTGGTCTAGCACAGTTAGTTGCTGAGGAACTTGAGTGTGACTGGAAAAAAATTATCACTGAATCCCCTACTCCGTCACAAAGTGTTGCTCGTAAAC
>CANFUO010000067.1 GCA_947450225.1 Burkholderiaceae bacterium
AACTAACATCCCAGTGATTGCCCCACCTTTAAACGCAACATTTAAGGCCTCGTTCATGCCAACGGTCGCTGCTTGAGCAGTCCTTACATTGGCCTTGACCGAAACATTCATGCCAATAAAGCCACAGGCACCAGATAATACCGCCCCAACCACAAAACCTGCGGCCGTAGTCCAGTCTAAAAACACCCCAATGAGACCACCAAGAATCACGCCAACGATCGCTATCGTTGTGTATTGTCTTGATAGATAAGCGGCTGCGCCTTGTTGAATTGCGCCAGCAATTTCTTGCATTCTGGCATTTCCGGCATCCTGAGAAAGAATCCAACTTCTCGTTACTAAACCATAGATAACTGCCACCACTCCGCAAGCCATCGCAAAATATATTCCCGCTTGTATTGATATCATTTTTATAATCTCCTTTTTGTATCAACTAAACATCTTATGTGGGCACGTCTCGCTTTACAAGTAGTTACCTACCCTCCATAACCCTAACTAGTAATTACCCTAGATATTTAATTAAGCCATTGAAAATATTGAAATATTTTTATTTTTATTCAATATTACATGAGTATTTGTTAGAATTCAGGATTGATACCCAACTAGATTGAATACAGATTATGAGTTTAGACAACGTTACTCCAGGAAAAAATGTACCCGAACATTTCAATGTCATTATTGAAATTCCGATGAATGCTGACCCGATCAAGTATGAGGTTGATAAGGAATCTGGCGCTATTTTCGTTGATCGTTTTATGGGAACTGCAATGCACTACCCCTGTAACTATGGTTATGTACCAAAAACGATTTCCGATGATGGTGATCCAGTCGATGTTTTAGTGATTACGCCTTTCCCCCTAATCCCTGGTGTTGTCGTGTCTTGTCGCGCTATCGGCATTTTGCTCATGGAAGATGAGGCTGGTGGAGATGCCAAAATATTAGCTGTTCCAGAAAATAAAATCTTGTCCATTTATACCCATTGGCAAAAACCTGAAGATATGAATCCACTTCGATTAAATCAAATTAAGCACTTCTTTGAACATTACAAAGATCTTGAGCCTGGGAAATGGGTTAAAACCAGAGGTTGGGAAGGTCCTAAGTCAGCGCATCAAGAAATATTGCAAGGGATTGAACGTTATAATTTAGAACAATCTTCTAAAAATGCCTAACTAAAACCTTGAACTCAACTCCACTCTCTGTAGCTCTTGCACAAGGTAATTATTTTCTTGGTGATCTGCAGGGTAATTGCGAAAAAATACTTCAAGAAGCAAGCGCCGCCTACAGTCGCGGCGCTGATCTTTTAATCACTGCCGAATTATCCCTAACGGGATACCCGCCTGAGGATCTTCTCTTTCGGGAAGCGTTTATTGCCTCCGTCGAGGAGCACTTAAACAAACTGTGTAAAGACTTGGCGCAATTTAAAGATTTGTTTGTGGTAGTTGGTCATCCCGCAAAATCTAATGAACTAGGCTCCAAAGCTCTCCATAATATGGCGTCTATTTTTTGTAATGGTCAATTAGTTGCTTCCTATGCTAAACAGTTTTTACCAAATTCAGAAGTATTTGATGAGGTGCGTTATTTCTCTCCAGGTTCAAAGCCCTGTGTTTTCGATGTAAAAGGTGTCAAAGTCGGCTTAATTATTTGCGAAGATGCATGGCACGTGGGTCCTGCGACTGCGGCAAAAGCAGCTGGTGCCCAATTGCTAATTATTCCAAATGCGTCTCCATTCCATATGGAAAAGACTCATTTGCGTCATGACATCATCAAGCAACAAATTCATGAAATCCATGTTCCGGTGATCTATGTCAATCTCGTTGGCGGTCAAGATGAGCTCGTTTTTGATGGCGCTTCATTTGCGATGAACTCATCAGGAGATTTGGTTTATGAAGCGCCACAATGGGTTGAACTTCTGCACTACCTTGAATTTGCGAACGGCGAAATTACAAAGAGTGATATCCACCCTTTAAAAAGTACAGAACAACAAGTCTATGATGCCCTTGTCTTAGGTGTTAAAGACTATGTCGGTAAAAACGGCTTTCCTGGAGCTATCATCGGTTTGTCTGGCGGCGTAGATTCAGCATTGGTGCTTGCGATTGCTGTGGACGCCCTCGGTCCTGATCGTGTTCGAGCTGTGATGATGCCCTCGCGTTATACGGCTGATATTTCCTGGATAGATGCCAAAGAGATGGCCAATCGTCTAGGCGTGCAATATGATGAAATTGCTATTGCACCGATGGTGGATGCATTTGAATCTAGCCTGAGTAAAGAATTCACGGGTCTTGCACAAGACGCTACAGAAGAAAATATTCAAGCGCGTATTCGTGGCACTCTTCTAATGGCCTTATCGAATAAAACAGGCAGAATTGTTCTAACGACCGGGAATAAAAGCGAAATGGCGGTTGGTTACTGCACCTTATATGGCGACATGGCGGGTGGCTTTGCGGTCATTAAAGATGTTGTTAAAACGCTGGTTTATCGTCTTTGCGAGTACCGCAACTCTTTATCTGAAGTCATCCCCACAAGAATCATTACGCGTCCCCCTTCTGCCGAATTAAGGCCCGACCAAAAAGACCAAGATAGTCTTCCGCCCTATGAAATTTTGGATGCTATTTTAGAGCACTATATGGAAAATGATGTGCCTATTCATACTTTGCTTCAATCTGGATTCGAGCAAGCGGATGTGGATAAAGTCACTCGCCTAATTAAAATAAATGAATACAAGCGTCGTCAATCTCCCATTGGGGTCCGAATTACTCGCAGGGCCTTCGGTCGGGATTGGCGCTATCCCATCACTTCGAAATTTCGTGCCTAAAAAATACCTCTTTTTTTAAATTCTCAGTTATTATGTTTCTAAACTAAAGGGACAACTATGAAACTCGTTACCGCGATTATCAAACCATTTAAATTAGATGAAGTGAGAGAAGCTCTCTCTGAAATGGGCGTTACTGGACTAACCGTTACCGAGGTCAAAGGTTTTGGCCGGCAAAAAGGTCATACTGAGATGTATCGTGGTGCTGAGTATGTGGTCGACTTTTTACCGAAAATTAAAATCGAACTTGTTGTCACAACTCCTGATCTTGAGCGTGTCATTGAAGCCATTATTAAAAGCGCTAAAACTGGAAAAATTGGTGATGGCAAGATTTTTGTCACTCCTATAGAGCAAACCATCCGCATTCGCACTGGCGAAACCAACGATAGCGCCATTTAACTTGGGTGGTGCCACCCAAGCTTTACTTTAACTTTTTAACTTGAGGTCTTGCGCGCGCTTGCTTTTGCTGCTGTGGGTCCACCTGTAGAAGCCTTTTTGGTTGCAGCGGCAGTTTTCTTCGCAAACTCGTCTACATGAACTTCGGCGTTTTCAAGCGCATGATCTACCATCTTACGACCTTCTTTATACACTTTTGCCCCAGCATCTGAGACATCTTTAATGAGCTTGGAGAGTTCTGCTCCACCGACAGGTATTTTCTGGGAAGCTTGATCTAAATAGTCATGAAGCGCTGTTCTAGCTTTGTCTAAATATTTATCAGCCTCCTGCGCCGTCTCTTTATTGACTTGCTTTAAGATGCCTTTTACTTTGACTTGATATGCCATCATGCGCTCTGTAGATTCTTCTGCAGCGCGGGTTTGTATATCTTTTAATTTAGCAAAATCACTCTGTGCTGAGAGCTTGGCAAGATGCAATGCATGCTCTATATTGGCTTTAAGTTCTTCAGCATGATGCTCGCTTAATTGTTTGGCTGCATCCATGAGTTTGTGGGAAATAGAAAATAGCTCTTTTGCTTTTTCGGTGCTCCAAGCGTTGAAATCGTTCTGACTCATAACTTTTCTCCTGAAATTGAACATCCATTGGAAAGACAAATTAAACAGATTCTTACTAATTCTCCTATAGTATCCCCAAGCAGTGCGACAATACAATATATTTAATTATGTTACATGCCGATACTCCCTCCAAACGTCGCATAGGTATTCTTCTAGGTTCTTTCGTGACTATTGCCTTTTCCATTCTGGATACGGCAGGGAAATGGCTATCTACTCATACTCCTCTGGTCGAAATTGTCTGGCTAAGGTTCGCTATTGCGGCAGTGATCGCTTTAATCGTCGTTATTCCAAAAACGTCATTAAAAAGCTTTACTCAGGAAAATATCAAGATTCAATGTCTTCGGGCAGTCATGATGACCGCCATGACTTTTCTGAATTTTGCTGGTTTAAAGTATCTGCAACTCGCCCAAGCGAATGCCATCTTATTTTCTTCCCCAATTATCATTGCCTTAATTAGTTCAATATTTTTGAAAGAAAAACTGAGTATCAATATTTGGATTGCGATTTTGGGTGGGTTTTTTGGAGTTCTGGTGATTCTTGATCCATTCGGTACAAGTTTTCACCCTGCGATGTTTTTTATCCTTGCACATGCCACTATCTACGCCCTATTTAATATCCTCACCCGAAAAATGGCGGCTAGCTCAAGTCCTGATGTCACCATCATGTATTCAACACTTTTGCCGGCCATCTTTTTATTGCCTTTTGTAATTCCCCAGTGGCAAACTCCCACTGAAACAATTGATTATGTGGTGTTTCTCTTTGTTGGTCTGTTTGGATTTTTAGGTCATTATTTGTTAGCCATTGCTTATCGGTTTGCCAAACCAACGACGATTTCACCGTTCTTTTACCAACAAATTTTGTATATGATCTTTTTAGGCTGGCTGATTTTTGATCAAATACCGCAGGTCAACGTCATGTTTGGTGCGGTTATCGTTGTGGCATGTGGTTTATATTTATTATTTATGGAAAACTCTCGAGATAAGAATGAACACTCTCAATAAAGTCGCCTTAGTGACCGGTGCAGGGACTGGTATTGGTAAAGCTTGTGCACTCGCTCTTTTAGAAAATGGCTACCGCGTAGTTTTAGTCGGGCGTCGTCTTGAATTACTCGAGCAAGTGATTGCCCAAAGCAAGGCATCATCTGACGCAGCTCTGGCCTGCCAAACTGATATCAGCAATGAGGAACAAGTTGACAACTTGTTTAAAAAAGTCAAAGAACAGTTCGGCAGGCTCGATGTGTTGTTTAATAATGCTGGTCGCGGTACACCCATGATGCCTTTTGATGAAATCCCTTTTAAAATGTGGGAAGCTACCGTTGGCACGAATCTGACGGGTACATTTTTATGCTCGCAAAGGGCCTTTAAAATGATGCGTGAACAAAGTCCTCAGGGTGGTCGCATCATCAATAATGGCTCAATTTCAGCGCATGCACCAAGACCCTTCTCTGCTCCCTATACAAGTACGAAGCACGCCATTACTGGCCTGACTAAATCAATTGCTTTGGACGGCAGACCATTCAATATCGCTTGTAGTCAAATTGATATTGGTAATGCCGCCACCGAAATGAGTGAACCTATGGCCAAAGGTATCCTTCAAGCCAATGGACAGATTGCTGCCGAAGATCGTATGCCTGTCGAAGAGGTTGCCCGTGCTGTGGTCCACATGAGCAATTTACCCTTGAGTAGCAATATTTTATTTATGACCATCATGGCAACCAATATGCCTCTAGTGGGGCGCGGTTAATACGTACTATAAAAAACAAGAGTGTCATCAATTTCATGGATAATAGAAGATATTAGTTAATGAAGTTCAAAAGGAATAAAAAATGAATGAATGGCATAGCGAATCTAAAGAAGTTATCAACAAAAAAATGATTACCTTAATCGTCATGCTTGCGGTTGCTACTTGCCTTGCAATTTTATTTGCACTCGCAGCAGCTCATATCGGCTACGTTTTTGGTTGAGTCTTATTAATAGTGGATTACTGATGGTGGCTTGACTGCCACCATTTGATCACTTTTCCTGCCAAGTACAAGGCTAGTGGTCGGTAAACAATAATTGATAACACCGCAATCGGATAAGCAATCGGCCATAGCTGTAACCACTTATCCATAAATGCTAGTGTGAACCCAATCAAGTAAATGCTGATGCAAAATGTCAATGTCATTGACATAAAAAAACCCATAAAAATTGCAAACATGCACGCGGCGAATGAAAACATGGGTCAATACCCCTTGAATTGAACTAATGGGATTATCCACGATTACTGGCAATGACTGTTAATGAGCTCTGCCTGCGCCTGAATTCCAGGAAAAAGTTCCCTTTTTTGGTCAATGATATCCTGCAGATATTGGCAATGTGCTTCTATATTGAGCTTCTCAAACACTGGCGCTAATCCGGTCTCGAAGCGAATCTCTGCTGAGGTAAAACTTAGCAGTCCCTGGTGAATAAAATGCATCTCAGGCAATCTCACAAAAGAACAGGTCGGCTCTCCTTCATTTCCTCTCATCATGACAACATTTGCCTGCTCTTGCTGAAAAAATGTCTCTAATAACTGCGGATACTCTGGATGTGTGTAATTGGAGATTTGCCAAGCACTATCCACACAAGGATTTAATAACTTGGCAAGCACATGACCGGAATTTCTTAAACCGAGTTGCTCTCTGATTTGCAGTACTTCATGCAGTCCCGGATGAATTGTCTGTAATGGCACAAAAATCGGTAATTGTGCTTTTAAGCATTGGCCCCACTGGTCTTGATTCTGTAATATAGGCCATCCCAGAGCATCAAAAATTTCAAACGTAGTGACTCTTTGATCAAAGTGCTCTACGCCTTGCACTATCACTAAAAATCCTAATTGATTAAGAGCGTAAGCTAACATTGGTGTTAGATTGATTTGCTTACGTGAGCCGTTGTACGAGGGTAAGACGATTGTTCTACGCCCAGTATTATCTAGCCTATTGAGCCGCATTTTGATGGCCTGCATAAACCCAAGTAACTCTTCTACTGACTCACCTTTCATGCGCATCGCAATACAAAATGCACCTAACTCAAGGGGTGATACTTGTTGATTTAAAACTTGACTGAAAAGCAACTGCGCATCTTCAAGACAAAGGTCTGATGATCCTTTCACGCCACGGCCAATTTGGCGAATGTAAGAGCTAATGCTCATCCAATCATTCCACTACTGCCAATTGTTTCTTGTAAATGGTTTTGTATCATTTTTTTAACTTCCGGTTTGCATGATCCGCAATTGCTAGCGCATTGTGTTTGTTGTTGTAAATAATTGAAGCAAAGTTCCGCATCGTCGATTTTTGACGCTTGAAGCAACTTTTCAAGTTTATCTACAGGAACATTAAAGCAATTACAAATTACTGGGCTTGAAGCCTTAATAGGCAGCGGCGCTTTTTTAGTAGGAGCAAGTATCATTCTACCCAAAGAACCAGGATGGATAACCTGATCCATCATCGCCCTTAACCAAGGCATGCTAACAAGGTGCTCTTTGGTGCCAGCCAGTATCACTGCCTTGATATAAGGGTCCACTCTGATCATGCGAAGAACCCCAAGTCGCCTATCTTGATAACCCATTACATCAACTCTTTGCTGTCCTAATTGAAAAATTTGTGTAATCTGATCAATAACAGATAGCAATTGTTCGTCCTTTGTGATGAATGGGTTTTCAAAATGTGAGGCTTTAAAAAATATCCCTACTTCTTCTTGATCTTGCTCTCTACCAAATAAACTGGCATAGGCACTACCAAATTTTGCATATTGCTGCTTTAAACCCTCGAAGGCTAAAGATACTTTTTCTTTCGGAAATAATCCAAAAGCAATCAATGTCCAAGGTAATTCAGCTTTTAATACTTTTACCGCCGCATATTTGAGTTCAGGTTGTTCCGATACGGGATCAAATAGCGGAGATGTGAGTCCATTGACGCCCTTCCCAAACTGCTTACCTGCATTACCCGATATGAATTCTGACCCCCAATGCATGGGAATAAAAACATGGGAAGAGGCAATGTCTTCTGATATTTTGATAGGGAAAATTTCGCTCCCTTGTTGACTAGTGACATGCGCCAAGTCTTCGTCATCAAGTTGCAAACGATGCGCATCTTTTGCTGAAATTTCCATATAGGGTTGTGGCACATGTGCAAATAATGTTCCAAGCAAACCCGTTCTACTCATGCCATGCCATTGATCTCTTAATCTGCCTGTATTTAAAACAAAGGGGTATCTGGCTGAAACTGGTTTTGCTGTCTGCACATAAGGTGTAGCCATTAACTGGGCTTTACCCGATGGTGTTGGAAATTTTCCGTCCAGATATAAACGTTGTAATCCGTGATTGGCGCCCATTGGCATCGGCCATTGCTGAGGGCCACATTCTTCTAGGATTGCGTAGGACAATCCTGTGATATCAAGGTCTCTCCCTTTTGTAGAGTCTCGATGTTCATTCCATATATCTTCCACCCTTTCGTAGGGAAATAAGGTATCTACTCCTACTTGGCGCTGAGACGGTAACTTTTTTTCAAGAAACTTTGCAACACCTAGTGCAATCTCCCAATCATGTTTAGACTTACCATAAGGTTCTATTGCTGGTCTTACTAATGAAATTCTTCGCTCAGAGTTAGTAACGGTACCAATTTTTTCTGCCCACGTTGTTGCCGGTAATACAAGGTCAGCATATTTACATGTTGCTGTATTGTTAAATGCCTCTTGTACAACGACAAATTCTGCGTGTTGTAAAGCTTCGTGGACGCGCTGTTGGTCTGGCATCGATTGCGCCGGATTGGTACACACAATCCAAATTGCCTTGAGTTTTTTTGTATGCAAAGCCTCAAACATCGGGACTGCTGTCAGTCCTGGCTGATCTGGCACTTTGGCAATTTTCCAAAAATTAGCTACCTCAGCACGGTCCTGCGGATTTTTCAAATTTCGGTGAGCTGACAAAAGATTAGCTAAACCACCTACTTCTCTACCACCCATCGCATTGGGTTGCCCGGTTAATGAAAACGGCCCTGCGCCTACTTTACCAATTTGACCAGTCACCAAATGTAGATTGATCAGTGTGGCATTTTTCGCTGTCCCAGAGGAGGATTGATTTAATCCCTGACAGTAAAGTGATAAGGTCGCAGGCGACTTAGCGAACCATTCACTTGCTTGGTACAAATCTTTCTCTGTTATACCGCAAAGCTGCGATACCACTTTTGGCGTGTATTCCCGAACGATATCTTTTAATGCATCAAACCCTTCAGTAGAATTTTTAATATACGTATCGTCTAACCACTTTTCCCAAAGCATAATATGTAACATGCCGTGGTGAAGTGCGACATCGGTCCCCGGTAATATTTGCAAATATAAATCAGCTTCTTTTGCTGTCGTCGTTTTGCGGGGGTCAACCACAATCACTTTTACATCAGGATTTTTACTTCTTGCTTGCTCGATACGGCGATATAAAATGGGATGGGCATAGGCAGTATTGGATCCTGTGATAAAGATGACTTTGGCATCGTCCAAATCTTCATAACAACAGGGAGGTGCATCCATGCCCAAGGTCTGTTTATAACCCGCAACAGCACTCGACATACATAAGCGCGAATTGGTATCAATATTATTGGTGCCAATAAGTCCTTTGGCTATCTTATTAAAAACATAATAGTCCTCAGTCAATAACTGTCCAGAAACATAGATTCCTACTGAATCTGGTCCATATTGAGTAATCGTTTTTGCAAATACATCCGCAACCATCTCAAAAGCTTCATCCCACTTGATTTCTTTACCAATGGTATTTAAGTCAGTATGGCGATCGGGGCGATAGATTGGGTATGGAACCCTGGCTTGTTTTTGTAAGTGCGGGGCTGCTGTTAAATGAAGGGTCGATCCTTTACTGCATAACTGCCCCGCATTCGCTGGGTGAGAGGGATCACCACGAACACCTGTGATTTGCTCTTTACCAAGCGTATTTTTCTGTGTCTGAATAATGACGCCACAACCCACCCCACAATACGGACAGGTGCTTTTTGTTTCACGCATGACTCATCAGTTCAGATCGAATGCAGTACACCACGCCATTTTCTATATGCGTTGTAAACGTTTTTACACAGCCTTCATCTGGTGCACACGCCGTCCCATCATCTAATCTAATATTCCATGCATGTAAGGGGCAGGTGACTGTTTTACCATGCACAATTCCTTGAGATAACGGACCTTTTTTATGGGGACATTCATCTAGTACTGCAAAGATATGATCATCTTGTACTTTGAAAATTGCGATTGGCCCAGTTGGTGTTTGTACAACTCGTGCGCCAAATGCAGGAATATCCTCTACCAAGACAACTTTAATTAAATCTTCTTGACGATATACAGTATTAGACATCCGTGAGTTCCTTTGGATGAATGGGGGTAAATTGACGTAAATCTACCCTCGCTTTTGCAAAATCTTTCCAAGGATCAGGCGCATCTTTTAAGTCGAACAATAATCGCTCAAAGAGTGCTTTACGATTCTCGGCGTCATGAACAATGCGCTGCGCAATGTACTCTAAGCCCACTCTTGAAACATAATGGACGGTTCGGTCTAAGTACCAGGCCTCTTCTCTATATAACTGTAAAAAGGCGCCTGCATACTCCATCACATCTTCATCAGTTTTTACCTTACATAAAAATTGTGCAACTTCAGTTTTAATACCACCGTTACCTGCAATATAAATCTCCCAACCAGATTCCACACCAATCACACCAACATCTTTAATGCCAGCTTCAGCACAGTTTCTAGGACATCCTGATACAGCTAATTTCACTTTGTGTGGTGCATACATCCCAAATAACATTCGCTCGAGTTCAACCCCCATCCGCATCGAGGACTGGGTACCAAAACGACAATGTTCATCTCCTACGCAGGTTTTGACAGTACGAATGGATTTACCATAGGCGTGTCCTGAAGGCATATCTAACTCTTTCCAAACGGCAGGTAAGTCTTCTTTTTTGATGCCTAATAAATCAATCCGCTGCCCACCGGTCATCTTGACGGTCGGTACTTGATATTTTTCGGCAACATCAGCAATTCTTCTTAACTCTGCAGGTGTCGTTAGTCCTCCATACATCCTTGGCACTACCGAGTAAGTGCCATCTTTTTGAATATTGGCATGTGCACGTTCATTGATAAATCGTGACTGAGGATCATCTTTAGCTTCATGTGGCCATGTCGATATCAAATAGTAATTAATAGCGGGTCGACAGGTCGCACAACCACTAGGCGTTTTCCAATTCAAGTGCTCTCTCATCTGCTCTTGACTAATTAAATGGTCTTTTCGGATCGCAATTCTGACTTCGTCATGTGATAAATCAGTACAGGCACAGATCGCTTTTTTTCTTGGAGTTGCTGAATAATCAGACCCTAATACATTCATTAATATTTGTTCTACCAAACCCGTACAAGAACCACAAGAGCTGCTTGCTTTTGTGCATTTCTTGACTTCGTCTAAGGTAAACAACCCTTGATCACGAACCGCCTTCACAATCGCCCCTTTAGAGATCCCATTGCAACCGCAAACCTCATCACTATCTTTCATACCGGCAGCTTTGTCGTGACCCTGGTGTCCCACATCACCAATATTCGTTTCCCCAAACATGAGCGTGTCTCTTATTTGGGAAATATTTTGCTGATCACGCATTAATTTAAAGTACCAAGTACTATCAGCCGTGTCGCCATACATACAGACACCGACTAATCGTTCATCTTGTATGACAAGCTTTTTGTACACTCCACCAAAAGGGTCATTGAGCGTAATTTCTTCAATATCATCAGATCCCCCCATAAAATTACCAGCAGAGAACAAGTCAATACCTGTAACTTTTAATTTAGT
>CANFUO010000068.1 GCA_947450225.1 Burkholderiaceae bacterium
GCCTGCGGAACTATCTCATTTAACGCCTGTGCACCAAGACTTCCACCAACGACGAGAACTCGCAATGGTCCAGTCCTTCCAATAAAACGTTCTGCAGGTAGTGGTAATTGCATTAAATTTGCGCGTAGTGGATTACCTACCCACTCTGCATGAGGAATCGCCTGCGGAAATGCACATAAACTGCGCGACGCTACTTTAGATAAGATTTTATTCGCCAATCCAGCGACTGAATTTTGTTCATGTAAGACTAATGGGTATCCAACAATAGACGCGACTAAACCAGCCGGAAATGTAATGTATCCCCCCATGCCCAACATGACATGAGGCTTAATTCTTCGAATAATGTTTAAACTTTTTAATGAGGCTTTTAATAAGTTATAAGGCAACTTAATTTTGGTCATCAAACCTTTACCTCTTAAGCCGCCAAAACTTACCCCCTCAAACGTAATCCCTTGCTTAGTAATGATGTCGTATTCCATGCCTTTTGGATTACCTAACCAATACACACGCCAACCTTCTAAGCGAAGATACTGCGCTACAGCAAGTCCTGGGAATATATGACCCCCAGTTCCACCTGCCATAATTAATATCGCTTTTGATGATGGCGATAGAGCGGTCATAACTTTCCACCTCGCATCAAGACACGGTTTTCAGCATCAATTTTGAGTAATACTGCAATTGCTATGACGTTGAGTAGTAACGCTGAACCTCCATAACTGACCAAAGGTAAAGTGAGACCCTTGGTTGGTAACAGGCCTAAATTAACCCCCATATTGATGAAGGTCTGCCATCCAATCCATATGCCAATTCCTTTGGCAACTAATCCAGCATAACTGCGATCGAGCTGCAAACAGGTTCTACCAATCATGAATGAACGCCTGACAATATAGTAAAAACCAAGAATCACAATCAATACGCCGATAAATCCTAATTCTTCACCAATCACGGCCAGAATAAAGTCCGTATGCGCCTCTGGCAAATAATGAAGTTTCTCTACGCTTCCTCCAAGTCCAACTCCAAACCACTCCCCTCGTCCAAAGGCCATTAAGGAATGTGTCATTTGATAAGCCTTCCCTTGTGCCATCTCTGGATCCCATGGATCTAAGAAAGCCATAATCCGTTTTTGCCGAAATGGCGATAGTGCAACAATCGCGCTAAATGCCAAAATCCCAATACAAATTAAATATCCAAATAACTTGGCACTGATTCCGCCCAAGAATAATATCCCCATCGCGATTCCAGCTACGACTAAAAAAGCTCCCATATCAGGCTCCCATAGTAGCAATACACCCACCATGCCCACTATGAAACCCATTGGTAAAAATCCCTTCACAAAGGAATGTAAGAACTCCTGTCGACGCACTGTGTAGTGCGCAACAAATAACACACAAGCTAATTTCATGAGTTCTGATGGCTGAAAATTCAGAAGGCCTAAGGGAATCCATCGCCTGGATCCTTTGACTGCATGACCAAGACCTGGTATCAACACCAAAATTAGCAATACAATTGTGATTCCGAAAATAAGCGGGGATATGCGGTCCCAAACTTTTAACGGGATTTGATAAGCGATGAGCCCTGCTACTACCGCTATACAAATTGATATGACATGTCGGATCAGATAACTAATGCTAGTTTGACTCCCAACACTGCCACTACCGTTGGCAATACTAATGGATGCTGAATACACCATGACCACGCCTACTAATAATAGTAGCGTGGTGGTCCACAACAAGGGCTGATCCCATTGTGTCATCCCTGATCGTGAATATTTTTTGGCTTTGGTGGCATCTCTAAGCTCTGAACGAAAATCATTGAAGCCTTCTCGTATTCCGCCACTAATTCCACTGCGTGATCTTGACCAAATTCGAGAAAATCCATTACTTCCCTGTGAAAGATTATTTTTCATAGTCCCACCTCAATTCCATGTGTTTGATGTGATAACTCATCTACGGCATTGGCAAACACTTCCGCACGATGTACATAATCTTTAAACATATCTAAGCTGGCACACGCTGGCGAGAGTAATACCTTATCTCCAGCCTTTGCTTCTTTGGCGGCTTGCATGACTGCCTCTTCAAGGGTGCCTACACGCGTAATAGGCACTTGGTCTTTATTTAATACATCCTCTATTTTTTGTGCATCTTTACCTAATAAATAGACATGTTTTGTGTATCGATGAATAGGTTCTCGCAGCGGTGAAAAGTCTTGGCCTTTTCCTTCGCCACCCGCAATTAATATAATTTTCTTTTGGTCTTCAGTGGCTCCAAGTCCATGTATGGCCGCTAGAGTTGCTCCAACATTGGTACCTTTACTATCATCGATGTACTCAACATCATCGATCACTGCAATACTTTGTACGCGGTGAGGCTCGCCTCGATAATCCCTTAAACCATGGAGCAAAGATGCCATGCTTAAATCAATGGCCTGTCCTAACGCAATCGCGGCTAAAGTATTGGTGGCATTATGCCGCCCCTTAATAAGTAAGGCTTCTGCTGGTATAAGTCTTTTAATTTGTAGAGGCTGATCATATTCATCAGTAGTGACCTTGGTACGTCGACGTTTGCGTTGTCCAATATCTTCTTCTGGCATGACCCATGCTAACCAATCAATCCCACCATTCATGTCCCCAACAATTCCAAAACTATCTGGCTCTAGTGGGGTATCCATGCCAAATGTCATATATCGATTTGTATGCTTTTTATCTTCATCAATCATGGTCATCACTTTTAAATCATCCCGATTTAAAATAGGAATCGTTCTTTGGCCAAAGATTTTTTTCTTCGCCAAAAAGTAATGCTCCATATCACCATGCCAATCCAAGTGATCTTCCGTGATATTCAAAACGGTTGCTGCGTCAGGATTAAAGCTCTGACTATAAAAGAGCTGATAACTCGAAAGTTCTAATACCCATATGTCAGGTAATTGATTTTCAGTTAAGCATTGTGTTAATTTGTCGAGTAGCGATGGGCTGATGTTGCCGGCAACCGCAACGGATTTACCCGTCTTTTCAAAAATGACCCCACATAAGGCCGTGGTAGTCGTTTTTCCATTGGTTCCTGTAATTGCTACTACTTTGGGTTGATAGTTTTGCGTTTCTTTTAATGCTTCTAACGCCCTGTTAAAAAAATCTAACTCTCCCCAAATAACTTTGGACTGTTCTTGAGCATTTTTTAATACTTGTGCCATCCACTCTTCTCGTGGTGAGATACCTGGGCTCATGGCAATGATATCCACGTCACCTAAGTCAATGCCCGCTATATTTTTTCCAAAACTAATATTGATATCTAATTGCTTTAATGCATCTAATTGAACTTGCGCTTTTTCTGAAATCGCACCCACATCCCTCGTGTCATGCATACTAACTTGTGCACCTTGTGCTTTAGCCCAACGTGCCATGGCTTGGCCTGATTCTCCTGTTCCCATCACTAAAATAGAAATATTTTCCTTGGTATCTAATTGAATAGATCCAGGTATGAGGAGGGCTTGGATATTTGACTGTGTCATCTTAGTTTTAAGCTCGACAATCCAATAAGCACCAAAATAATTGTAATAATCCAGAACCGAACGACAACCTGCGTCTCTTTCCATCCACCTAATTCAAAATGATGATGAAGAGGCGCCATTCTAAAAATGCGTCTACCCTCACCATATTTTCTTTTGGTGTATTTGAACCATGCAACCTGCATCATGACTGATAAAGTTTCTACAACAAAAATACCGCCCATGATAAACAGAACTATTTCTTGGCGAACGATCACTGCTACAGTGCCCAAGGCTCCACCTAATGCAAGTGCACCAACGTCACCCATGAAGACTTGGGCTGGGTGAGTGTTAAACCATAAAAATGCTAAGCCAGCTCCACCTATAGCTCCACAGAAAATGAGTAACTCACCTGTACCTGGAATATAGGGGAATATCAAATATTTTGCATAGATTGCATTACCAGTGACATAGGCAAATACTCCAAGTGCTGATCCAACTAAAATGACCGGCATAATCACAAGCCCGTCTAATCCATCGGTTAGATTGACTGCATTACTACTCCCCACAATCACCAAATACGTCAAAATGACAAATCCTAATGCCCCAAGTGGATAATTGATGGTCTTAAAGAACGGCACAACTAAATTCAAATTTACTGGCATTTGGAAATTAAAGCCTTCTTTTTTCCATTGCAATATATGATTCATGACTCCAATATTGTTGTCTGTTATCGCAAAGACTAAATAAATCGCCGCCATAATGCCTATTAATGATTGCCAAAAGTATTTTTCTTTTGAGCTCATACCTTTCGGGTTTTTATAAACCACTTTGCGGTAATCATCGACCCATCCTATTACTCCGAATCCTAAAGTTACCCAAAGCACTGCCCAAATAAAGCGATTACTTAGATCACTCCATAACAAGGTGGATATAGCAATCGCTATCAAAATGAGAACACCACCCATGGTTGGTGTGCCAGTTTTAATTAAATGTGTTTTAGGTCCATCCGTTCTAACTGCTTGTCCTACTTTTAAAACAGTTAATTGTCGAATGACCCATGGCCCAAATGCCAGTCCAATAAACAAGGATGTGAGTGTGGCCATCACTGCACGGAAGGTGATGTAGTTAAACACACGGAAAAATCCGAAGTCACTTTGCAACCATTGCGCGAGAGTTAAAAGCACAAGCTCTCCTCTTTTAATAAACAATTAACGATTCTTTCCATTTTGGTAAAGCGCGATCCTTTAATAAGGACCGCAACTTGTCCAGTCGAAAATTGCGCTTGGAAGTTTTGTAAATCTACTTTTAATTGTTTGAGTAAAGCCTTTGGTTCTTGAAAGTGAATTCCGTTTGATGCATTAGTTTTCATTTGTTCTGCTGGCGATAGCTGAAATCCCTCTACGGCATGCTTGGATAAGTCACCTGTTGCATAGAGGTGCTCTATGCCTTTATCTTTAGCATATTTGCCGATTTCTATATGGAATTCTTGGCCCTTATTACCAACCTCACCCATATCACCTAATACCAACCATCTTGTGCCTGGTAATTGCGCCAATACATCAATGGCAGCAATCACTGAATCTGGATTGGCGTTATATGTGTCATCTACCAGTTGTCCAAGTTTGCCAAAGTTTGGCAAACTATGGCTGCGCATTCTGCCGGCAACTGGCGTGAAGTTTTCCAATCCAAGTCGTATCGCCTCAAGATCTATATTTGCAGCAAAGGCTACGGCAGCTGCGGCAATCGCATTTTTAGCGTTATGGTCGCCTAAAGTAGCTAAGCGCACCTCTATGGCTGCGTGATTACCCTGCTGATTTTTCGGAAAATTAATTTTTAATAATCCCTGACCTAGCCAATGTCCGTTTACTGCTCCAGGCGCCTGATCTGCTTTTACACTTAAAGCAAAATCATAATATTGACGTGCCTTACATTGACTCTTCCAAATTGTTGTGTACTCTGAATCGGCTGGAAAAACTGCAATACCGTCTTCATGTAATGCTTCAATCGCATCGGCATGCTCTAATGCAACTGCTTCTACTGTATGCATAAACTCTTGATGCTCTCGTTGCGCATTATTGATTAAGACAATATTTGGTTGTGCAATGCCAGCCAAAAACTTCGTTTCACCTGGATGATTCATCCCTAGTTCTATAACAGCAACTTGATGCGATTCTTGTAACCCAAGCAAAGTTAAGGGCAATCCAATCTCATTATTTAAATTTCCTGGTGTTGCTAAGATGTTTTCTTGCCCAATTCCTTCTTTGCAGATGCTGGCAATCATCTCTTTAACTGTGGTTTTACCGTTACTTCCTGTGACAAGTATCAGTCGTGGATTGACCTCTTGACGCCATGCGCAGGCAATTTCCTGTAAGGCTTTTAATGTGTTTTCTACAAGGAGAGCTGGACGATTCTGCGGGATAAATTCCTCTTTACTTGCTAATGCTGAGCAGGCCCCTTTTTTAAATACTTCTTGTAAAAATTGGTTGCCGTCAAATTTTTCACCTGCGATTGCGATAAAAAAATCTCCAGCATTTATTTTTCTACTATCTGTCGATACAACATGTATCGGCGCACTAAGATCTTGCACACTCGCATTTAACAAGCGCGATCCAGGTGCCATTTGGTGCATTTTTTCGAGGCTGAGAGATGGACTCATCACATAACCCCTCTGATTGCTAGACGAATGTGGTCTTGGTCAGAAAATTGAAATTGCTTACCTGCAATTTCTTGAACTCGTTCATGACCTTTACCTGCCACGAGGACTACATCATTGGGTAATGACTGTTTAACAGATGTCAAAATCGCAAAGGCTCTATCTATAACGGTGACCACTTTTGATTGATCTTCTTGATCTATCCCTTGCAAAATGTCTACAATGATTTCTTCAGGATTTTCTGTGCGTGGATTGTCACTGGTAATGATGATTCTGTCCGCTAATTGTGAGGCCAGTTTGCCCATCAATGGTCGTTTACTTTTATCTCGATTTCCTCCGCAACCAAAAACACACACTAATTGACCGCCTCTTGCTGTGGCAATTGGTCTTAACGCTACGAGTACTTTTTCTAATGCATCTGGTGTATGCGCGAAATCAACTACCATCAATGGATGCTCAATGTCATTGAGATTAATCATCTCCAAACGACCATCCACTGGTTTTAAATGTTTTAGCGCTGTGATTGCTGTTTCAAGCGGCATTCCATTTGCAAGTAAGGTGGCCAATACTGCCATCATATTGTCTACATTAAATTGACCGATACAATCAACTTGCAATGAAACCAATTGGCCTTGAACTTGGCAATCAAATTTCATACCATGTTGAGTAGACTCTACTTGTTGCACAACAACTGTTTTGAGTTTTCCTTGAGCGCTCAACTGTTTAAGTGAAGCTTCACTTCCGTAAACCCAAATCTCAGCTTTTGATGTTTTAGATAATTTTTCAATCCACGCTCTTCCGGTTGGGTCATCCATGTTAATGACCACCTTTTCCAAGCCAGGAAAACAAAATAATTCATATTTTGCACGGGCATACTCTTGCATATCGCCGTGATAATCTAAGTGATCTTGACTTAAATTCGTAAAAATTGCCGTTTTAAAACGTACGGCATTGACCCGCCCTTGCTCTAATGCATGAGAAGATACTTCCATCGCTACATGTTTGTAGGATTGTGATTTTAGTTCTCCTAAAACCCGCTGGACGCGCGCTGCATCTGGAGTTGTAAATCCAGTTGTGCTTAAATCACCAATCACTCCGTAGCCTAGTGTTCCAAATACTGCTGAATTTTTACCCAAGGCTTGTGATATCCAATGCGACACTGTGGTTTTTCCATTAGTGCCAGTTACCCCAATCATATTTAAGTCTTTTGATGGATTGCCATACCACCAGTCTGCTATTTCACTTGCCAGACTTGCTAAATGAGGGACAGCAATACACCTAGGGTCTCCTAGTTTTTCACGGGCACTGACATGCTCGTTTTCTGACCAATTATCTTTTTCATATAAAACTAAACTGACCCCTAACTCCAGAGCTTGGGGAATATGAATTCTATTATCACTAAGCCCTTTACCACTTCCAACTGGATAGGCTAAAAATACATCTCCCACCCCAAGTAGTCTTGTATCTGAAGATAAATGCGCGCTTCGATCTACCTCGCTATACAATAAATTTTGTATATCTTTGAGCTGTAAGGAGGCTTTGGTTTCGAGCTTCATCATCTCTTCAAAACCACCTTTTGCGTCATCGATGGGTCTACTGATTGAACGAGTTCTTTCAGTGCGGCATCTGGTGCTACTCCTAAATTTCTTAATGCAGATCCTGAGATCGTTGAGAATACTGGCGCTGCAACATCTCCTCCATAATGAGAGCCTGCTGTTGGCTCATCAATAACTACAGCTACGACGATACGTGGATTACTAATAGGTGCAACACCGACAAAAAAGCCATAATATTTATTACTTGCATATCCACCCTTACCCATCGACTTATGGGCTGTTCCAGTCTTGCCGCCAACACGGTAACCTGCCACCTGTGCCTTTAGTGCAGTACCACCCTCCTGAGTCACTAACTCCAGCATGTCTCTCATTTCAATCGCTGTTTTTGGTGACAGTACTCTTGTTCCTACCGGCGGCTTATCTACTTTAAGCATCGAGATTGGTACGAGCTCGCCATCTCTAGCAAAAACCGTATAGGCTCTAGCTAATTGGAATAAGGATGTTGAGATACCGTACCCAAATGACATCGTCGCTTGATCTAACTTACCCCATTTTTCATAGGGCTTCACCGTTCCAGCAACCGCTCCAAGAAAACCTATTTTAGGAACTTGCCCAAAACCAACCGACTGAAACATGGTCCACATGTCTTCTGGTTCCATTTGCAATGCAATCCGTGATGTGCCGATATTGCTTGATTTTTGAATAATTTGTGAAACTGAGAGTACGGTATAAGCATGGGTATCCGTAATCACTTTTTTACCTATCTGCAAATGTCCAATCGGAAATTGTGTAGTGGGTTTGATGAGCCCTTTTTCCATCGATAAAGAAATCGTCAATGGCTTCATCGTTGAGCCAGGCTCAAAGGTATCTGTTAATACACGATTACGTAATTGCTCACCCGTTAAATTGCTCCGCTGATTGGGGTTATAAGAAGGATAATTAGCCATGGCCAGAACTTCACCCGTATAAGAATCTAATACGATGGCGGCTCCAGCCTTTGCTCGATTATCAATAACCGCTTTCTTTACAGCTTCAAATGAAATCGATTGAATCTTGCTATCGACTGATAGCTGTAGGTCTTTACCATTTCTTGGGGGCTGAAAGCCGCCTAAGTCATCCACCACCCGACCAAGACGATCAATCACTACATTCTTTTGTCCGTCTTTTCCTGATAAGAATTCATCATTAGACGCCTCCATACCATCGATACCTTTATCTTGAATATCGGTAAAGCCCACAATATGGGCCATGGACTCACCTTCTGGATAGTACCGTCGATACTCACTTGTAATGGCAATCCCCGGTATTGCCAAGTCTTTAATTTTCGCTGCAACGTCTGGCTCTACCTGTCTTCTGAGATACAGTTGATTTTTTTTGTCAGTTAACTTTTTCTTTAACTCTGACTCATTCATCTTTAATAATTTCGCAAAGGCAGCGATCTTGGCAGCAGGTAAGTCGTCAGGTATGATTTCTGGATAAGCAATAATAGTTTTTGCTTCTAAACTTGTCGCTAAAATTTCGCCATTGCGATCGAGAATCTTGCCGCGGACCGATGGCAATATAATGACCCGGTTAACTCGCTTACCTTTTTGGGCATAAAAATCATTTCCAGGTCCTTGGATCCAAAAGGCGCGACCTAATAATGCGCAAAAACCCATAAACATAAAAAAGAGTACGACGCGCGAGCGCCACATCGGCAGGCGAAGTACCAGGGTCGTGGAAGGGTTTGAATGATTAACGTTCATTCGCCTTTTCCTTAACGTAGATTGTCTTATCCTGCTTTGGGTCTTTCATATGTAATTGCTTGGTTGCAATATCTACAATACGTGAGGATTTTGATAATTCACGTTGCTCATATTCAAGTCGACTCCACTCTTGATTGAGTCTTGCCTGCTTGATCTCTAAACGGTTTTTTTCTGCATACAACATGCGTGAGCGTTGCTGTGAGTAAACCAACATTAATGAACTTGCCATCAAGGCTAAAATGAGGATGACTACTGAGCGGTTCATGCTTGCACCATTTTTTCGGCGACTCGCATCACCGCAGACCGAGACCTTGGATTTTGAGTAATTTCTGCAGAACTTGGCTTGCTTCTACTAAGAATTTTTAGCGGAGACTTGGGGATATCTGCCTCGCGCAAGGCAATACCTCTTGGTATTTCTACCCTGCTGTTGTGCTGCATAAATTGTTTAACCAAACGATCTTCGAGTGAGTGAAAACTAATCACCACCAGACGACCTTCAGGCTTTAATAAATGCAATGCCATCTTTAAACCTTCCTCCAAATCGCGGAGCTCTTGGTTGATGTAAATCCGTATAGCTTGAAAGGTGCGTGTGGCCGGGTCTTGATCGCGTTCACGCGTCCGGACGACACTAGCCACGAGCGACGCGAGTTGTCTTGTGGTCCTAAGGGTGATACCTTGCTCCCTGCTAGCAACAATCGCCTTTGCAATCGATACAGCAAACCGTTCTTCCCCATAATCTTTGATTACCTTTGCAATATTTTTTTCATCAGCCGTTGCCAGCCATTCTTGGGCACTTTGCCCTTCTTGATAATTCATACGCATATCGAGTGGGCCATCCATTCGAAAAGAAAATCCCCGCTCTGCTTGATCGATTTGTGGCGAACTGATTCCTAAATCGAGCAAGATGCCATCTAATGTATTTGCCGCTATCTCCGAGGACATCTTTGCAAAGGAGCTGTGCACAATCTGAAAGCGCTGATCCGTAATGAGGCTCGCCTCTGCTATTGCTTGAGGATCCTTGTCGCAAGCAATCAAACGACTGCTGGGAGACATTTGTTGCAGAATTTGTCTGGAGTGGCCGCCTCGTCCAAAAGTTCCATCGAGATATAAAGCTTGCTGCTTGGGCACTTCTCCCAGTAAGGCGGAGACTGCCTCGTCCAGCAAAACCGGGCGATGACTGTAGGTCATAGGTCTCCAACATCAGAAGGTAAATTGTCGTAATGCTTCTGGCATTCCTTGAGAAATTGCAATTTGCTCTTTAGTCTTATAGGTTGTTGCATCCCAAATTTCAAGATGACTACCCATACCAAGCAAAATGACGTCTCTTTCAATGCTAGATGCGGCCCTTAACTCTGGACTGATCAAAATACGCCCTGATCCATCCATTTCTAATTCAGATGCGTTCCCGAGAAAAATACGACGCCACCAATTTGCCTCTTGTGGCAATTTTGCGATTCGCTCCCGGAAATTTTCCCACTCAGCTTGTGGAAACAAAATTAAACATCCCTCAGGATGTTTTGTCAGAGTTATCCGTCCCAAGCCTTCTATTTGCAGGGCGTCACGATGCCGAGCCGGAATTAACATCCGCCCCTTGACATCCAAATTGATTGCCGAAGCACCCTGAAACATGCAGTTTTCCCCACTTTTTCACACTTCCTCCCACTTTAAAGCACATGGATTGGATGGTCAAGGGTTTTAGAGGAAATTAATGTAAATTTTCTTGTATTAACAAGAACTTAGAAAGAGAAATTGATGTTGGAAAATTAAATATTTTAAACAAAACAAAGCTTTACATGGAATACTTAATCTATTAGCTTAAATATCCGAACGAGAGTCCTCATTTCTGTGACTAATTCATGAAAATTTATACGTGATAAGCAGTTTTGGTCATGATTTTTGAAGTGATTTCCATGGCTTTTTTAATCGCTTCTGGCAATTCGTGAGCACCAGCATTTCTAGCCATATTGCCATGGGCTATTTCTTCTATACGCATCTGCTCAACAATCGCTCTAGAAGCATCATCCTCAGTAGGCAAGCTCTCTAAATGTTCTTCTAGGTGCCTCTCCACTTGTCTTTCTGTTTCAGCAACAAATCCCAGGCTCCACTTGTCCCCCGCTAAACCAGCGGCAAGCCCCATCACAAATGAGCC
>CANFUO010000069.1 GCA_947450225.1 Burkholderiaceae bacterium
CAAAGCATGAGAACTTATCTCGCCGAATTTGTCGGTACGGCTTTACTTCTAGCAATCGTCGCTGGTTCTGGCTTGATGGGAGACACATTGGGGGCTGGAAACGCCGCTGTAGCTTTGCTGGGAAATAGTATTGCTACAGGCGCTGGCCTCTATGTGTTGATCGTTTTGCTAGGGCCAATCTCAGGCGCTCATTTCAATCCTGTAGTTACCTTGATGTTTTGGCGGTTAGGCCATCTTGATTTAAAGAAGATGTTGGGCTACTGGACTTGTCAATTTTCTGGAGCCATAGCGGGTATTTGGCTAACCCACTTGATGTTTAGCTTACCTATTCTTCAAGAATCAACTAAGGTTAGAACAGGCTTGGGTATTTGGGTAAGCGAATTTATCTCAACCATCGTGTTGTTATCGGTAATTCGCATTGGCGACAAAGATGCTAAAGATAGAGTGCCTATGCTTGTGGCTTTAACAGTTACTGCGGGCTATTGGTTTACTTCTTCAACCTTCTTTGCCAATCCAGCGGTCGCCTTAGCGAGAAGTTTTACAAATACGTTTGTTGGTATCGCGCACAATGATGTCTTGGGATTTGTCACAGCAGAGGTGATTGCGGCGCTACTGGTAATTTGTGTGATTAATAAATCAAAATTAGAGAGTTAACTCCAAATGAATGATGTAACGATTTATCAAAAGCAGCGTAAAGCCTCTCTTTTTAGCCTTAGGGATATAAGCTGAAATTCTTGAAAAATCATTAGTAACTGCAATAAAGGCAAGTGTTTGAGATGGCGATTTAAACGATTTTTATGATTTCGATTGTTTTTTAGCAATTCGTTTATTAATGTCTTTGAGCATTGCCTCATCGGGCTCTTTCCAATTAGCGCCAGCCTGGTTTGCCATATAGACCACAGCTGAAGAAAATTCAGCCACAGTTAAGTCTGGCTTGCCACCTTTTGGGGGCATCGCTCCCACACCGTGATAACCATCGGAAGTAATATGCGCCTGACCCTCTTTGATTAGCTTACCCCATTGCTTTTTATCGCCTAGCATAGGAGCCTTATTAAGGCCGGTTGCGTGGCAGTTTGAACAAACGGCTTTATAGGTCTCTTCACCACTAGCCAGGCTTATTGAGCTAAAAAGAAACAGGCAGAGAAATAGGGGAAATTTCATATTTAGTAGATGTTTTAAATAAAGAACTTGAATTATATCTTTGAATAATAAGCTTTGTTGACAGATATATTGCGTCAATGAATTTGTAAAAACGCGATTCCACCCCCGAACCACCAAGAGTTTTAGATAATCCAAAGAAGAATCGAGAAGGAAAGTAGATGATTGTTAGTCAGCACTCTTCGCACATTCCTTAATATGCCTGAGGGACATCAACCTGAGAGAGGCATCCTAAGCTCTAGTCAAAATTAGAAGATATAATTTTATTAAATTAGGAGAATGTAATGACTACTGTAAAACAATGTATAGATCAGAAAACCAACACCATCTTCTCAGTAAGATCATCTGATTATGTAGAGGTTGCTTTGTTGCTGATGCGTGATAACCGAGTTAGATCTGTCTTGGTCATCGACGATGGTGTATTAGTGGGAATTGTTTCCCAAGGCGATTGCGCGATTAAGGTATTGTTGCCAAATAACAGTGCAAAGCAAACAGTTGTCTCAAAAATCATGACGGCCAAACCATTAACAGTATCACTCTCTAACTCTTTGGATGAGTGCATGGCCATCATGGTTCACAAACATATTAGACATTTGCCTGTTGTAGAAAATAATAAAGTGCTTGGAGTTATTTCAATTGGCGATATTGTGAAAAGCATTATTGAACTACAAGGTAATCAGATTAAGTTCTTGGAGACCTACATCAGAGGCCACGGTGTTTGAGCTTTATAAAAGACAAATAATTGCGGTTGAGATGACGGATTAGACATCCTGGGACGCGGTCAATTCGGCTCCGTCCCACCAAAAATCTACGGCCTGTACCGAACACATGATTTACACTTTTCAGTCATTTTTGGAGAGGGCCCTGGATGGTATTTACCTTTCGAGATTCCAGATCAAAGGGTTACCCTCTCCTTAGATGCTTTGGCTAACTAAATAAGCGTGTAATTTTTCAATAAATAGCTTTTGCCCTTGATTGACTTGTTTTGACCACTCTTGGCTAGAAGAATCATTAGCATCATCGGATATAAATTTATATGAGAGCCAGTCAATCTTATGTTCATGAGCAACTGAGGCTATGGCAAATAGCTCCATATCGACTACATCTACCCCATTTTGAGATAGCCAATCATCTTGTTGAGTTACAAAGCTATCGCCAGTTCCGCAAATATGGCCATTTGAAATAGAGACAAATTTATTCGGCCTATTAGAAAACGGGACTGTTCCTCTTGGCGCTAAGGGCTCAGCAATCATATCTCTTTGTATGACAGAACCAATTTGAATTAGGCCAGAAAGGTTTGGAGTAATTCTTCCAACTGTACCGAAATTAATAATTAAATTTGGGTTGTATTCCTGAATTGCTCTGAATGTAGCAATTGAAGCATTTACCTTACCAATTCCTGAATAGATTACTGGGATATGAGAAGATAGGTCCTTATGATTAAGTTCATCTTCAAGTGCCACAATTACAACTAAAGAATTTTTCATAAGTTATGAATTTATTAGATTATTTACCAACAATTCCCGACTTTCCAAAGCCAGGAATTATGTTCAAAGATATATCGCCACTACTTGCAGATCATGGAGCGTTTACATACGCTATAGATCAATTGTATGATCTTAGCAATTTTTATGATTTTGATTATGTTTTGGGTATAGAGTCTAGGGGTTTTATTTTTGCCACAGCCCTTTCTCAAGCATCCAAAAAAGGATTGGTTTTAGCTCGAAAGCCTAATAAGTTGCCTAAAAAAGTATATTCAGAAAGTTACGGATTGGAGTACGGCACTGACTCTTTACAGGTTCAACAGGATATATTTCCTAAGGAAGCAAGGGTGTTGTTAATCGATGATGTCTTGGCTACAGGAGGAACGCTGGTTGCGGCAGCAAACTTGGTGAAGAAGTCTGGAGCCAGTGTTGTAGGCGCATTAGTTTTATTAGAAATTTCTGAGTTGATGGGTAATAACAAATTAGCAAAAGAAAATATTCAATTAAAGTCATTAATTCAAATCTAAAGATACTGTGTAAGTCCTGGTCGACTCCGCCCCGAGCTACCAAGAACTAAAAATAGTCGCCGATCGGCGACTATTTCCGTTTCTAAGTCCTAAATGAGATAGCAAATGGATTTATCAATGTGGGTGTCGAGCTTATATAACTTTGAATAATACAGCCCCCTTTTCTTAAGGGAGTTAGAGACGTTCAACAATTATATTTTTTGAATATTTGGGTCAATCACCATATGTACAGGTTCTTTTACTCCATTGCCAACGAGGCTTTGAAGTGCTAAATCGGTATCCTGTAATCCAAACAAATGGGTACTCATTTCTTTAACCGCATGTTTTCCTGAATGAATTAATTGCAATGCTAACTCTACCGATTCATAGCTATGTCCACGCATACCCTTCACGGTTAAGAATTTCGCAATGATTTGATCGCTATCAAACTCAGGTATTTTTTTTCTTTTTTGCCCACCAAGAATAACGCAGCCTTTTTTTCTAGCGAGGTTCATCGCCGTAACAACAGATTCAGTTCCACCTGAAGCGCAATCAATGACTAAATCAGCCATTAGGCCCCCAGTCAATTCTTTGACCTTTTGCGTAATGTCAATATTATCAATTTCGATTGCATAATCAGCGCCTAATGTTTTGGCTAAAGCGAGTCTTTTACGATCAGTATCGTTGGATAAGCCTGTAATAATGATTGTTTTAGCACCTGCTTCTTTGGCGGCAACTACACAAGCCAAACCCTGTTGTCCTGGCCCTTGAATCACGACGCATTGCCCTGGACCTGCACCTCCTTGAAGGTAAGTCCATTCAATGCCATTAGAGATAGGTAATGCCAAGGTTGCATATCGAGGCTCAAGTCCATCAGGTACTTTATGAAAGACTGTATTTAGATGAAGATATTGGTAATGACTATAGCCCCCCCAAAAACCAGGAGATACATTAAGTCCTGTAGCGCCATAACGCATGCCACCTAAACGCCAGTCAGTGGCATCACATAAACGAAAATCACCACTACGGCAGGCAGGGCAAGTACCACACGGAATATATTCTTCAAGAGCAACTAAGTCACCCTCTTTAAGTCTCCAACGCTGAGACGCTAAAGCACCCATTGATTCAATGTAACCGACTGTTTCATGACCTAAAATTAATGGGCCTCTACTTGCAGGTAGATTTTGATAATATCCCCAATCACTTCCACAAACACCTGTAGCCGCCACTTTTAAAAGCCCTGATTCTGAAAAAATATTAGGCTTTTCAAACTCTTTAATTTGAGTTTTATTCGACTCTATTGCAACAGCGGCGGAAAATGTAGACATATCTTATACAGTTACGTGAGGCTTGCCTGGGACTGCAATCATGGCATCTGCAGCATCTTCATGAAATTTTTTATCGCGAGCCAATAAAAATGCAGCAGAGCGAACGTGCTGTGAGATGGGTTGAGTACCCGGAGGCTCCATTCCTTTATCTTGAAGATCTTTAGCAACTTTTAATAATCTTCTTCGGGCTAATAAAATACCATTATCTGTTGATGTTAAATTCTCTTTTGTACGATCTTGTATGGAGCCCATACTTTCTTGTAAAGATGCATCTTGCATGGCGATACCTTCAACACCACTGAAAGTAAGGCCGGCTTTTTGACCAGCGCGATCCATCAAATAGTCGTTTGCTTTATTTTGAATTGGAATATAAGTACCTGGAACATAGCGAACATGGATACCTTTACCGTTACGCATGGCTTCAACTTCTTCTTCAGTCAAATCACGATTAGGATGAAAATCGAAACTCCATGCCCAATTTTGATGGTCATTTATTGGAACCCAAAAATGGCCATGAATTGGATGATCGGCACGGGGTGGAATAATCGTATAGGCGGGCAATAGCCATTGAGTGATACGCCAATAATATTGATTATCTTCTGCGTTTCTTCGAACACCTATATATAGGCCACCCTCTGATTCAATCACTTCAAAAACAGGCTTTAAATCGCCGAAGTTATATTGATTACCTTTAGAGCCTTTGAATAGGGGATCAGAGTTTAAATTTTTCCCATGGAGCCATGTTACGTGACTAGAGTCAATCCCACCCTCAAGCGCTTGCAGCCAATTAGTTTCTTGTAAACGTTTGGTAATAAATCTTCTTTTAGGTGGAGCAAGGGCAAACTCATATTCTGGTAAATCGGGTTGAAGCTCTGCAGGCCCCATATAAATCCAAATAATTCCGCCTCTTTCTTCAAGAGGATAAGATTTTAATTTGATTTTTTCACACAACTTACTTTCATCTGGCTCTGAAGGTATTTCGACACAGTTGCCCTTTACATCATATTTCCAACCGTGATAGGGGCAGCGAATGCCATTTTCTTCATTTCGACCAAACCACAAAGACACACCCCGATGGGCGCAAAATTCATCAATAACTCCTAAGCGACCACTCGAATCTCGAAAAGCCAGCATCTTTTCTGAAAAGAGTTCGAGTCTAACGGGCGGGCAATCAGGCTCGGGCAACTCTTCAGACAACAAGGCAGGATGCCAATACCGTCTAAACATATCCCCCATTGGTGTACCAGGGCCAGTTTGCGTTAAATAATCATTTTGTTCTTTTTTTAACATCCATCTCTCCTGCAATCATTTAAAAAATGATGCCTCAATTTGAGTAAGTATCTATCCACTTAAGATGTATATTAAACTACTCATGATCAAGCTTTTGTATATTTATTACAACTCAAAGTTATTTTAAGGATGCAATTGATAACACTCGAATTATGTCATGTCACAGCGGTTGAAGAGGGGCGGGCCCTAAAGCTAGAGACGTCTGGTTTGACCCTTGCAGTATTTAATGTTTCAGGGGAATACTTTGTCACAGACGATGTCTGTACTCATGGCCCAGGGTCTTTATCAGAAAGCTATATTCTTGATGATGTTGTCGAATGTAACTTCCATAATGGCGCATTTAATATTAAAACTGGGGAGGTTGTATCTGCCCCATGTACAGAAAATTTAAAAACTTATCCCGTCAAAATTATCAATCATCACGTCTGTATTGATATATCTCAAGAAGGCTAAATTTGAAAAAGCTCTTTCTCTTATTTGTGCTAATGACTCAGTCAGCATTTGCACAAAATATCAATAATTGGCCATCGAAGTCGGTAAAAATCATTGTTCCCTATAGTGCGGCTGGGAGTTCAGATACTCTTGGCAGAATAATTGCCGAACAACTAACACAAGTATATAAACAGTCTTTTATAGTAGAAAACAAACCTGGGGCGGGTGGAACTATTGGCGGTGATTACGTTGCAAAAGCGACGCCTGATGGTTATAGCTTTGTGATATCGGGAATCGGCTCACACGTCATTGCTCCTTTTCAGTATCAAAATAAATATGACCCTATTAAAGACTTTACACATATTGCGTTTTTAGGTGGACCCCCTTTAGCCCTTGTTGTTAACCCTAACTTACCCATCACGGATTTAAAAAGTTTTATTTCCTACGCCAAATCAGAGCCAAATGGAATCATTTATGGATCACCTGGGATTGGGACACACGGCCATATCATCGGGCAATATTTTGCTGAAACCACAAATATCAACCTAACGCACATTGGTTATAAAGGCGGAGGAACTGCTGTTAATGATATTGCGGGGGGGCAACTTGCAGCAGGTATTATGACAATTACCTCCGCAAAAGCACTTATTCTTGCCAACAAACTACGCTTAATCGCCGTAACCTCTTCTAAGCGTTTAGATAACTTTCCGAATACGCCAACATTTGCTGAGCTAGGATATCCCAAACTAACTTCGACCACGTGGTTTTCTGTTTCTGGTCCAGCGGGACTATCTAAATCCATTGTAGAAAAACTCAATCAAGCAATTAATAAATCGATGCAAACCCCAGCAGCTAAAGAAAAACTTGCCTTTGAGGATATGGAATTTCAAGCGATGGACGTTGATCAATTTAATAAATTTTTTCTAAATGAAATTAACACTTGGAGTCCAATAGCAAAAAAGGTTTTGCCAAAAGGGCAATAACTTATTAAGGAGTATTCAATTTTTATGAGTTGAGGAATTTATTATCGTAGCGAAGCAAATGCAACTTGAATTATTTTGGTGCGTGCGACAACCCAACAGAAGTAGAGTAGGATCAAGCATCATAGGCTCTAACGTTTATAATTATTACTAATCATCGGATGTACTACTCACATGAACTTACCCGTAAATGTTAAAAATGAATTAGCCCCTACAGGCAAATTACGCAGTGGAATGAATCTTGGTAATACTTTATTTACGCGTAAAGATAAATCGGGGCAGTTGTACGGCGTTAGTGTTGACTTGATGCAAGAGTTGGCCACACGCCTTGGAGTGCCACTGGAGATGGTGATCTACGATCAACCTGGACAAGTTGCTGATGATTCTGCAAAAGATATTTGGGATGTCGCAATTTTGGCGATTGAAAAAACGCGAGCAAAAACAGTCTCCTTTTCGCCAGCAATGACTGAGATTGAGGCTGGGTATGTTGTTCATAAGGGCTCTAACATACAGCTTTGTCAGCAGGTTGATACAAAAGGAATAAAGATTGCTGCTCCAGAAAAAGCTGGCTATGAGCTTTTTTTAACAAGCGAATTAAAAAATGCATCATTAGTCCGTACAAAAAACTTTGCTGCTTCTATTGAAATCTTCAATCAAAAGCAAGTAGAAGTATTGGCAGGTTTAAAACCTAATCTCATTGAGTCAATGCACAAGATGCCAGAAGGGGAATTATTAGAGGGTAATTTCATGACAGTAAATCATGGTTTTGCGATTCCTATTGGTAGAAATGCGGGAGATACTTTTTTACAAAACTTTGTCAAAGAATTAATTGCATCAGGCTTCATTGCTAAGTCTATTGAAAAGCACCAAATAAAAGGATTTACAGCAGTTAAAAATTGAGCTCTCAATTTAAGTGGGTGATATAAAGATCGTTCAGAAAATCACCACGCACAGACCCTAAAGTCGTCACCAATCCAGCAAGCCTTTTCTTTTGGTGAACGCTTAGCTTCACCCCACCGAGAGATTGAACCACCCATTTCACCACTCACTTGAGCAACATCTTTACCACTAATAAAAACTGTAACCGAATGGATGTCGGTGTTGCCAATTGGTTTACCGGGACTGGTATTTGTTAAGCTAAACGTTCCACCATTTTGAGGCTTAAAAATACAATCACCTTTGTACTTTTGCCCAGAAGAATTTATTTCACATTTCACAGTTTTATCTGCAGCAAAAGCTACAGAGGTAGTTGTCATCAATAAACAAAATAATATCTTTTTCATGATGTGAGTCCTTTAATTAATTACAAATAGATTTAATTTGCGTTACAGAAGCTAAAGATTTGTTAGCCGGATCATCTTGACCGGTAGTAGTTATAACTAAAATGTCATAGTCTTGATTAGTAAAAAACATAGTACAAAAACCTAGTCCAGTGCCAGAACAGCCTTGTACTTCAGGGTAGTTTTTAAAGCTTTCATAAACAATATTTAAGTTAAAGGGAGTTTTACTTTTTGGATAGATTGCTTGAGCAGGAACCCAATCTTCTTTAAGAAGTAATTTACGAGCCTCGTGGTAACTCACGCCTTTTATTTTCGGAATTTTAGCTGTTGTACTACAAGATGCATTTTTTTGAGCTTGAGCATTGGAGATGCTGAAAAGAGAGTAAATAAAGCAAGCAAGAATATAGGGCAGTAATTTTTTCATAATGATCTTTTTTAAAATGAGACTTCGAATACCCAGCATAAAATAAGGGCGTTTCTACTGCTAAAATCAAATTAGTTGTACCTTATTAGAAGTACTAGCCCTTTAGATAATAACGAAGTAAAAAAATATCAATCTAAAAACTTATAAGACTAATATTAAAGGATTAAAAGTATGAAAAGCTATATTTGTATTTTTGTCATTTCAGTATTCATTTCAGCAAATGGATATTCTCAAGTAGCCGATTGCGATGTGTTGGCCGGCTCCCCACTCGACCCTCAAAAACAAACGTCAGGTGTTGGGTATGATCGATTAAATTCTGCGCTCGCAATACCCGTATGTAAGAATGCTGTTGCAGAAAGTCCACAAACAGCTCGATTATGGTTTCAATATGGAAGAGCATTAGAAAAAGGGAATAAATTACCAGATGCAATCATTGCATATCAAGAGGCGGCAAAATTGAATTCTGGAGCCGCCTATAACAATATCGGCGAACTTTATCGTGACGGTAAGGGATTTCAAAAGGATTTAGTAAAAGCAGAAGAGTATTTTTCTAAGGCTGCAGACTTAAACTCCCCTGAGGGTAAAGATAACTTATCAAACCTCAGAAAAGCAACAAGGACAACACCTAATTTGGCATCTCAAAATGTGGTATTAGTAAATTATTTTGGACCAACTGGTTGGGCCAAATGTATGTCGGGAAATGTTGCTATTGCTGCACTGGCGGCAAGGGGAGACAAAATTAATCCTGAAATACTAAAAACGAATCAGACCTTGGGAACTATATTAGGAAGTATGCGCCAGCATATGTTAGCAAACGGAACGTCACAAAGCACTCTTGATACATTAATTAACTCTCAATCACTTCAAATTAGAAGTGGTGATGATGCTTTGCGAATTATGTCGCAATGCGTCAATGAAATGAGCGCTTTATCTAGCAAAATCAAATAAGGTGTGTGATGATGAATAAAGATAGATTTCAATAGTTCTTTAGGTGTTTATTTAAATCAGATACTTATAAAGAGTATTTGAGCTGTAGCTAAAAATTAAAACCATAACATCGTTAAACGTAAATACTTTGAGCAATTGATTTTTCATATAATGAAGTAAATAATTAAAAAAGTCTTATTAATAAATCCTAAGAACCTCGTTTCAATAAAAGGAATTTTATGTCTGTGATTAAAGTAAAAGAAGTAGCTTATGCTCGAATAACCGCCCCAGATTTAGACGCGATGGAAGAGTTCCTTACTGACTTTGGTCTTACGAGAGCAGAGCGAACGCCTACTGCGCTATATATGCGTGGAACGGGACCTGAGAATTATCTTCATGTGACCCACTTAGGTGAGCCGCGTTTTATTGGTATCTCCTATACCGCAAATAGCGAAGATGACTTAATTACTTTAAGTAAATTATCAGGCGCCTCAGGCATTGAAAACATAGATGAGCCTGGCGGTGGTAAAAGGGTAAAGATTACAGAGCCAAACGGTTATCAAATTGAGGTAATCCATGGGCGTAAAAAGGTAGATACCATTGAAGTTACGCGACAAAAGATTAATTCCATAGAAAATCCCCTGAATCGAACGTCTGAATTAATGCGCATTCCTGCCGGCCCTTCTAGACCACATCGAATAGGACATGTGGTCATGGGTTCGCCAAAAACACAAGAAACAGTGAAGTGGTTTCGAGAAGTCTTAGGAATGATTGGTTCAGATGACGTCTACGCTGGAGAAAAAAACAATATCATTGGTTCATTCAACCGTTTAGATTGTGGAGATGCATATGTAGATCACCACAGTTTCTTTTGTATTCAGTCCCCTGTTGCTGGATTAAATCATATCTCGTTTGAAGTTCAAGATATTGACGATGTATTTATGGGGCATGAATATCTTGCTAAAAAGAACAAGTACGAGCATATGTGGGGTATTGGTCGTCATGTACTAGGTAGTCAAGTTTTTGACTATTGGGCAGACCCTTGGGGCCGTATTCATGAACACTGGGCAGATACGGATAGACTAAACGTACAAAATGTAAGTAACCTTGTTTCAGCAGAAGAAGGATTAATTTCTCAATGGGGTGAGCCAGTCCCACAAAAATTTATTGAGAGGATTTGTCCTTAAAAGAGTTCAGATTTAATTGTTTAAATAATGAATAGAAAAAATCTAAGTGGCTTCGCCACAGCCTAATTGCGTACTCAATACAGAGGAAAGTCATAAAAAAATGACTTTAATTCACCATCCAAGTGTCAGCAGATATCATTTAAAAAATCAAAGAAGAGTAAAGTGGACTTATGTTCAAAACTATTCGTTCTCTTCCTCGCACCGTTTGGCTAATTGGATTTATTAGCCTAGTCAACGATACGGC
>CANFUO010000070.1 GCA_947450225.1 Burkholderiaceae bacterium
ATAGCCCGGCGATCCCTCCCCCAATGATCACAATCTTTTTTTTAGCCATACGTTTTACCCCGCCATACACCATGGGGATTGATTGGAATAAATCTTGTAAACATAGATTCAGAAAAGAACTGCCCTTGGTAAGCAGTTTGAATTGCTTCCAGATGGGCGCCACTACGCGCGTACTGATCCATTGCGTTCGCGGATTCCCACATCGTAAAGGTTGCTTGACGTAGGTAAGGTGCTTCGCCTAATCCTGCGGCCAAAAGACAGCCTGGAGCTTGTTCAAGAGATGCTTGTGCTGGAGGGGCCTTGCTCCAGAATGAAGCGGCCTTAGAAAACTTAATGGATGCTCGAGTGATGCCTGCAATAGGACCGCTCAAAGGGGCTTCTTTAGTTACTTCAATCGTGTTTTTTGACCAAGAGCCTTTTGAAGAATAGGCCTGAAGCATGACAGAAAAATACTCACTTGAGTGATTCTGATAGTCTTTAAGGATTGATGAATTTTCTAAAAAATGTTGTGCTTGCTCAAAGGTGTCAAAGATGCAAAACAGCCCTTGTTTGCTAAAGCTTGGTTTTAAGTCAAACCCGCCATGTTTACCCGAGCCAAGCACTTTAACAAATTGCAATCCAGGAATATTTCTTAACGGATATTTGCCGATGACTAAACGCATAATTCCCCAAGGTAAAGAGCTTTTTTGGTAGTTCACCAGACTCAGTACCG
Organism: Burkholderiaceae bacterium; assembly: GCA_947450225.1. Classification (GTDB taxonomy): domain Bacteria; phylum Pseudomonadota; class Gammaproteobacteria; order Burkholderiales; family Burkholderiaceae; genus Polynucleobacter. The sequence continues at coordinate 713 of CANFUO010000070.1, forward strand.
CGGTTTGTTGCGTCATAAAATCGAATTAGATATCTTCTGATCCGCTAGGGTCGGTGATACCAAAACGGCGCATTTTGATATAGAGACTTTGTCTGGATAGGCCTAACATTTCTGAGGCAGATACGCGATTATTCATTGTTAATTCTAAAGCTGACATGATGCACATTTTTTCAATCATATCTGTAGTTTCACTGACAATATCTTTGAGTGGAACACGACCTACAAGTTCAGTGAGTTTTGTCGCAGTTTGTTTGAGGTCGCTAGTAGCTTGGCTGCGTTGTGAAAGGCGTTGGCCAATGTGGCGGATACTAAATCCAATATAAGATTCAAGATCGTTTACCACTTTGACTGCCGATACTTCAACTTCCATACCATTTGAATTACCATGTGGAACAATACTAGTGATGTAATGTTTGATGGAGTTTTTATCTTTTAAGTTATTGAGGATGACTCGTAAATCGATACTTGCTCTTCCCAACCAGTTATCGATTGGCTCATCTTGCAAATCCGAGGCTTTATCGACTTGGGTCATTTCCAAAAAGGTCTGGTTGCTAGTCATAATTTTGCCCTCTAAATCCGTAATTACGAAGGCATCGGTAGAGAATTGAACAGCATTTAATAAGCGCTCAGAATTAGGATCTATTTTAAAGTCTTCACGAATTTGAGAGAGTGGCGTTACATTAATGAGAAACACTGTTTGATTTTCTTCTCTCAAAAAATTGACAGTTATCTCAGCAAGCGTGCCATTCTTCACTAACTTTACACCAGCTTTTTTGGGAGTATTAATATTTCTAGAAGCATTGAGTAATTCTTGTAATTGCGTGAAATCATTCATATCTACAAATTCAGATATCGATCGGCCGAGCATACGACGACCTTTATCCGCCATCAGTGCTTGTGCAACAGAATTTACTTCAGTGATTTTGAAGGTACTGCCATCAATAATGACGTGCGCATTAATACTCAAATCAAACAGTTGGCGGTAGCGTGCTTCAGCAAAGCGTAAGCGCAAATAATCTGTTTCGATAGCCTGTTGAGCCTCTACCAAGCGCTGTTGAAGATTAGCTAAATTTCTAATGTCACGACAAATACCCAAGACTTTATTATCTTTAGTCAGGTGTAATACTGAGGCCATTAAAGGGAGATCAGGATTATTTGGAACAGAAATATTAATTTGACGCCATTTCTGGGTATTTTCAGAAACGACGGGTGACATCATAGACTCAATTTTTTTCCGACTTTCGGGAGTTGAGCTTTCAATCCAAGTTTTACCAATCAATACTTTTAAGTGACTAAATCCGGGAGTTTGTGTGTTCAGCACATCTTCAATAACCCCGTTTTGATCCATGACAAAAACAGTATCGGCCACATGACTGACTAAATCAGCTGCCAGGACAGAGTCAATATTGTCAATTGAATTAGACGTGTTATTGGATTGGGTATTCATTTTGAAGACCAAGTGTAAATTTGTTTAAACATTGATTGTATCGTTCTTTTGACAAGGTCTTTGAACTAATTTGTCCCCAGGTTCTTTTTTTGTCCAACAATGATTTCTGCCTGCCGAATAGCATCATTGGCATCACAGGATTTAATTTCTGCTTCAATGTCTTCAAACAGTTCGGGCTCTGAAGAATAGAGCGGTCCGCCGACCATAAACGTAACATTAGGATTCATTGATCTAGATCTTAACGATGAGATGAGTTGATTAACTCCTTCGAGTTGTTCGCTGTATCCAACGGATATACCAATGACATCAAACCACTGTGAAAAAATTAAATTATTAATTTGTTCTACAGATAAATTGGGTTCTCCCCAAACTCTCCATCCAGCTTTTCTGAAAAACTCTGCCACAATAAAAAGCCCTAAGGTATGTTGAGACTTTGGTGCAGGAATCAATAATGCATTAAGATTTTCAATGGGCATACTATGCTTTTTCTGAAAATACTTTGTTAGATCGTAAAGTATATGCTGTAAGCGCCACAAACCAATGGTTACATCGGTAAAGCTGCATATATCTTGTTCCCAAAGTACGCCAAGTTTTCTTGCTGTAGTGGGAATTAAGTCCAGATAAATCGATTCTATAGATACTTGTTTATGCAGAAGTTTTTTAATGAACTCCATGCACGTCTCTTGAGTGCCATTAATACATAAGCTAACTAGAAGATCGACCTCTTGGAGGTGAATTTTTCTCTGCCCTGAAGTGGCCAAATCTTCTATATGAGAGTTTGCTTGATGACTCACCAGCAGTCTTGGAATAATTTCTTTGTCAAGCATTTGAATCAAGATATCGACTGATTCTTGGGATGATGAATCATTACTACTCTCGATATCGAGGCAGTTTTCCTCTTGAGTAAAACTTGAGTTGGGGTTGTGCCTCATTAACTTCTCCAAAAGGATAGTGTTTATACGTTCTAAAGGCTTAACCATACTCCGCTCCATGGTAATGAAAATTGGGGAAAATACCGTAAAGTTAAATTTACGCTTATTTTTTCAATGTGTCTAATTAATTTTACACTAATTAGGGAAAGCCCTATGTTGTGTAAATTATTTTAAGCGTAAACTTTAGTTGACAGTCGCATTAAATAACACCAATAGGCATATAAAAATGAGTGAGAAGAGCAAACTTCTTTATACACCAGAACAGCGTATCAAGCGAGACAAAACTATGTGGACTCTCGTCCAAGGTGTATTGGCACCTTTACAGTTTTTAGTGTTTTTAGTAAGTATTTCGCTAGTTATTCGATTTTTAATGACTGGAAAAGATTATGAAATTGCAAACTATTCCATCTTATTAAAAACATTTGTACTACTTCTCATTATGGTGACGGGGTGTATTTGGGAAAAAGTCGTATTTGATAAATACTTATTTGCCCAGGCGTTCTTCTGGGAAGACGTCTTTAGTATGCTTGTGATCTTCTTGCATTTATCGTATGTATATTGTTTATTTACAGATGCACTAAGTCCGGACTCGTTGATGATTCTAGCTTTGTGTGCCTATGGCGCTTACTTTATTAACGCCGCCCAGTTCCTTTGGAAATTGCGTGTGGCTCGAAAAGAATATGAAGCGTTGCAAAAAAAATCGACCCATCAATCACCGGAAATCTTTAATCAAGGATACGCATCATGAATGCAGTGATTCCAATCCAACAATTACAGTCAACTGGGTGTGGTACTCCTCCAGAAGTGATCCGTGAGCGTGGTCAACGTGAGGTCTTCTGTGGTTTAACAGGAATCATTTGGATGCATCGCAAGATACAAGATGCATTTTTCTTAGTGGTAGGTTCAAGAACATGTGCGCATTTGATTCAGTCCGCAGCTGGCGTTATGATTTTTGCAGAACCACGCTTTGCTACAGCCATTATTGATGAACGCGATTTAGCAGGACTTGCAGATGCCAATGCCGAGCTCGATAAAGTTGTTAACAGATTACTCGCAAGAAGACCTGATATTAAATTACTTTTTCTGGTTGGATCATGCCCTTCCGAAGTCATTAAATTAGATTTACACCGCGCAGCAGGTCGACTAGATAAGCAGTTTGGACCAAATGTACGGATTCTAAATTACTCTGGTAGCGGTATTGAAACCACCTTTACGCAAGGTGAAGACGCTTGCTTAAATGCACTTGTTCCGCAGTTGCCACAGACACAAGAAAAATCTATGATGGTAGTAGGTTGTTTGCCGGATATAGTTGAAGATCAGTTTTCACGACTCTTTAAAGAGATGGGAATCCATGAGGTCAGTTTCTTTCCTCCAAGAAATTCAAGGGCATTGCCTGCGATTGGACCTAATACCCAATTTATTCTAGCCCAACCCTTCTTGGGTGACACGGTAAGATCATTGGAGTCCCGGGGTGCAAAAATGCTCTCAGCTCCCTTCCCATTTGGTATTGAAGGAACTACCGCATGGTTATCCACAATTGCGACAGCGATGGGAATTGCTCAAGACCTCTTTGAAAAAGTGGTTGCGCCGAAAAAAGCGCGTGCTGAAATGGCATTGGCCCCCTTAAAAGAAACATTACAAAACAAAAAGATATTCTTTTTTCCAGATTCACAATTAGAAATACCTCTCGCAAGGTTTTTAAATCGTGAGTTAGGAATGCAACTCACCGAAGTAGGTACTCCGTATTTGCATAAGCAGATTTTAGAAAAAGAATTAGAGTTGATGCCTAATGATGTGCAGTTATCAGAAGGACAGGACGTAGAAAAGCAATTAGATCGTTTGAAGTTGGCTAACCCCGATATGGTGGTTTGTGGATTAGGTCTTGCTAATCCACTTGAGTCAGAAGGTTTTACCACCAAATGGGCAATCGAGCTTGTCTTTAGTCCCATACATGGCTATGACCAGGCTGCCGATTTAGCTGAATTATTTGCAAGACCCTTACGTAGAAAAGCAAAGCTTCAGTTCAATACGGAGGTCTTATGCAGTTAACCTTATGGACCTATGAAGGGCCTCCACACGTGGGTGCGATGCGAATTGCAACCGCCATGAATGAATTACATTATGTGCTTCATGCGCCACAGGGAGACACTTATGCGGATCTTTTATTCACGATGATTGAGCGTTTACCAAAAAGACCGCCAGTCACCTACACAACATTCCAAGCACGTGATCTTGGTGGCGATACCGCAAACTTATTTAAGAATGCCGCTAAAGAATCATATGAGCGTTTTAAGCCGCAAGCGATGATTGTGGGTGCCTCTTGTACTGCTGAATTAATTCAAGATGATCCAGGTGGTTTATCGAAAGCGCTTAACTTACCAATACCAGTCATCCCCTTAGAGCTCCCTTCTTATCAGAAGAAAGAAAACTGGGGAGCATCTGAAACTTTTTATCAAATTGTGCGTCATTTAACAGTGCAAGACACCAAAATACCTGCCGCAACACACGTCAGTCAGCGCCAAGAAAAATTGGCTGCAGGTAAAAAACCAAGTTGCAATATTTTAGGACCAACTGCACTTGGTTTTAGACATCGTGACGATGTGAAGGAAGTTAGCAAGATGTTAACGATGTTGGGGATTGAAATTAATGTTGTTGCGCCTCAAAGTGCAAGCCCAGCCGATATCGCCAGAATTCCGCAAGCAGACTTTAATGTGGTTTTATATCCTGAAATTGCGCAAACAACTGCCTCATGGCTTTCTAGAATGTATGGCCAACCTTCTACAAAAGTAGTGCCAATTGGGGTCAATGCCAGCATTGACTTTATGAAAGAAGTTGCTGCGTTAGCAGGGATTTCAGAAGAAAAAGTTTTGAAAGAAATTCAGTCAAATTCATCCTGGTATGCACGATCTGTGGATTCTACATACTTGACAGGTAAGCGGGTCTTTATTTTTGGTGATGCAACACACGTGATTGCCGCTGCCAGAATTTCTCGGGACGAGATGGGATTCCAAGTAGTTGGTATGGGTACTTATTCGCGAGAGTTTGCAAAGGATGTTCGTGAAGCCGCGAAGTCTTATGGCCTTGAAGCACTTATTACCGATGATTATTTAGAAGTTGAAGAAAAGGTTGCGGAGCTTTCCCCGGAGTTGGTGCTTGGCACGCAAATGGAGCGCCATATTGCCAAGCGTTTAGGAGTGCCTTGCGCAGTTATATCTGCTCCAGTCCACGTCCAAGATTTTCCAGCACGTTACGCCCCACAAATGGGTTTTGAGGGTGCGAATGTGATGTTTGATACATGGATTCATCCACTTATGATGGGCTTAGAAGAGCACCTCATCATGATGTTTAGGGAAGATTTTGAATTTAATAGTAATGTCCCAGCGTCACATTTAGGGCATGGAGGAGGTGCGCAAGCGACCACAACTCGCGCGCCAGAATCTCCCGCTTATTTTGAAACAGAAGTACCAGTGATACATCAAGAGCAGCATGACCAGCAAGAAAAGTTCACAACGCACGAACTGCCTATAACACCACAAACAGCAAATGATGAGCCTGCAACATGGTCCGCTGATGCCCTAAAGGAATTAGGAAAAATCCCATTCTTTGTCCGTGGAAAGGCTCGGCGTAATACCGAAAAATATGCAAGTGAGCAAGGTATGCAGCAAATCACTTTGGAGACGCTTTACGATGCAAAAGCCTATTACAGTCGTTAATAGAACGCCGCTTAAATTTGTTCTTGTGACGATGGACACCCATCTCATGAGTGCAAGTGAGAAGGCTAATTACGCACTGAAACGTGAGTTGCCTAATTTAGATTTTAAGATCCATGCTGCTGCAGGTTGGGAAAGTTCGCCTGAGAAGCTTGCGGAATGTAAAAAAGATATTGCAGAAGCAGACATCGTAGTGACTACGATGTTATTTTTGGAAGATCACTTTAATCCAATCTTAGCTGATTTAAAGGCACGTCGTGATCATTGCGATGCAATGGTATGTGCCATGTCGGCAGCAGAAGTTGTGCCACTCACTAAGATGGGTGATTTTGATATGAGTAAGCCAGCTAGCGGGCCGCTTGCCTTACTCAAAAAAATGCGTGGTTCAAAAGAGAAAAAAACGACTGGTGGTGCTGCGCAAATGAAAATGTTGCGTCGCTTACCGAAGATTCTCAAATATATTCCAGGAACTGCTCAAGATGTACGCGCCTATTTTTTAACCTTGCAATATTGGTTAGGTGGCTCTGAAGAGAATATGTACCATATGGTTCGTTTCTTGATTCATAAATATGCCAAAGGTCCACGTGCAACATTAAGAGATTCCAAAAGCAAAATTGTTGAGCCAGTGATGTATCCCGAATTAGGTGTTTATCATCCCAAAATAAAGGGACGTATTGGTGAAGAGTTAAGTCTCGTACCCAAACTAGTACCTGATGGTAAGGCGAAAGGTAAGATTGGCATCTTACTTTTACGCTCCTATGTGTTAGCTGGCAATACCCAACACTATGATGCGGTTTTTGCTGCGCTTGAAGCACGTGGTTATCAGGTAGTTCCCATCTTTGCGGCGAGCTTAGATGCAAGACCAGCTATTGATCAGTTCTTTATCAAAAATGGTAAATCTACGGTAGATGCCATGATTTCATTAACTGGATTCTCACTCGTTGGTGGACCTGCATATAACGACTCGAAGGCTGCCGAAGAGATTTTAGGAAAACTGGATATTCCTTACATAGCAGCGCACCCGGTTGAGTTTCAAAACTTGTCGGATTGGGGTAGTTCAGAGCGTGGACTATTACCTGTGGAGAGCACACTCATGGTTGCGATTCCAGAATTAGATGGCGCAACAAATCCAATGGTTTATGGCGGTCGATCAGGTGCCCCAGGTACATCTTGTACCGGTTGCCATCGTAATTGCACATTTACAGAAGTCAATAATGTGAACGACATGTTTACCTGTGTTGAGCGAGTTGATATGCTCGCGGCAAGAATGGATAAATTAGTTTCGCTTAAAAAATCTATCCACCATGATCGTAAAGTGGCTCTTGTTATTTTCAATTTCCCACCAAATGCTGGCAGAGTTGGAACAGCGGCTTATCTTGGTGTATTTGAGTCTATTTATGAAACCATGGCGCGCATGAAGCATGATGGTTATCAAGTTGATATGCCCGTGAGTGTCGATGACTTAAGAGATTCACTCTTGCATGGTAATGCGCAAGATTACAACACTGATGCCAATGTGCATGCCAAGATTACAGCGAATGATCACATTCGTCGTGAAACTTGGTTAAAAGATATTGAAAAGCAGTGGGGGCCAGCACCTGGGAAGCAATTGAGTGATGGTTCTCATATTTTTGTATTAGGTAAGCAATTTGGCAATATTTTAGTAGCCGTACAGCCAGGCTTTGGTTATGAAGGCGATCCAATGCGTTTGTTGTATGAAAAAGGTTTCACACCAACGCATGCATTCTCGGCATTCTATCGCTATCTACGTGAAGATTTTGGAGCGCACGCAGCGCTTCATTTTGGAACGCATGGCGCTTTAGAGTTTATGCCAGGCAAGCAGACTGGATTATCAGGTAATTGCTGGCCAGATCGCTTGATTAAAGACCTTCCTAACGTTTACTTATATGCATCGAATAACCCGTCTGAGGGAGCTATTGCCAAAAGACGTTCTGGTGCAACTTTAATTAGTTATTTAACACCACCGATTGCTCAAGCGGGACTATATAAAGGTTTAGCAGACTTAAAGGCATCTGTAGAACGATATCGGTTATTACCAGTAGATGATAACGATGCGGCAAATGTGAATGAAAGAGAGCAACTCAGTGAGTTAATTCTTAGCCAAGCCACAACAATTGAAGTGATTCCAACAAATACCTCCTGGGTTGACTTAAACCAAAAACAGATTAGTGCAGAGGTCGTGAGATTAAGTGAAGAGTTGTTGGAATATGAATATGCATTAATTCCAGAAGGCTTGCATGTCATCGGCAAGAAAAAAGAATTAAGTACAAGTCTAGAGATGTTAAAGAGTATGGCGAAGTTTAGCGTTGACGTCACACTCGACGATAAAGTATTTGTGGATATCGCAAAGGGTGCATTGCCGCAAGAAATTATCTTAGCGCATCAACTTGGTCGGATTGAAAACATTCAAAAGATTATTACTGACCTACAAACCGCCTATGGGCTGATGCAAATGGATAGTGAGTTAGACGGAGTTATGAACGCTTTAGATGGTAAATATATTCCGCCAGCACCTGGAGGAGACGTCTTACATAATTTAGATGTGTTGCCAACCGGTCGTAACTTACATGGTTTTGATCCTTTCCGTATTCCAAGTCAATATGCAGTTAAAGATGGTGCTCAACAGGCGCAGCGTATTTTAGATCGCCATATGGCAGATGGACATGAACTCCCAGAGTCCATTGCGCTAGTGTTGTGGGGAACAGATAACTTAAAAACAGAAGGTGCTCCCATTGGACAAGTCCTAGCTTTAATGGGCGCTGAGCCACGTTTTGATGGTTATGGGCGATTAGTGGGAGCAACTTTGATTCCATTAGAAAAATTGGGTCGTCCGCGGATTGATGTAGTTGTATCAATTTCTGGAATCTTTAGAGATTTAATGCCACTCCAAATTAAGTTACTAGCCCAAGCGGCCCTGCTGGCAGCAAATGCTGAAGAACCTAGTGAGCAAAATTATGTACGTAAACATGCGCTGGATTACATGGTTCGGATGGGTTGTGATATGGAAACAGCAGCGTTACGCGTATTTGGTAATGCAGATGGCACCTATGGATCAAATGTTAACTTACTCATTGATAACAGCAAATGGGATGATCCGGAAGAGTTATCAAATACGTATAAGAAGCGTAAAGGCTTTGCATACGGTGTGAGTGGTAAGCCGCAAATGCAAAAAGCTGAGTTACTCGACGGGATATTTGCAGATGTATCACTTACCTATCAGAACTTAGATTCTGTAGAGCTTGGCGTCACCACAATTGATACCTACTTCGATACCTTAGGAGGTATCAGCCAAGCTGTGAAGCAAGCTAAAGGTGGCGTTGCAACGCCGGTTTATATTGGCGACCAAACGTCTGGCAAAGGAGCGGTACGTTCTTTAGATGAGCAAGTTAATTTAGAAACTAGAACTCGCATGCTTAACCCAAAGTGGTATGAAGGTATGTTAAAGCATGGTTTTGAAGGTGTTCGTCAAATTGAGACGCACCTCACAAATACATTTGGCTGGTCAGCCACGACAGGACAAGTTCAGCCATGGGTGTATCAACAAATTACAGAGACATTTGTTCTCGATGATCAGATGCGTGAGCGCTTAGCAGAGTTAAATCCAAGCGCAACCGCAAAAGTAGCCAATCGTTTGCTTGAAGCAAGCGAGAGGCAGTATTGGAAACCATCCGCACAGGATCTTGCGAAGTTGCGTCAATTTGCTGAAGAGTTAGAAGATCGACTTGAAGGCGTTTACCAAGGAGTAGCTATTTCATGAACACAGTCTCAGTACCAATGTCCGTATTAAAAACTGCCAAACCACCAGATGGAGACGGTAGTGTCCAAGTTCATCTTGATCCGAATGTCAAAATTGGAAATGCTAAAGTTTTTGCGATTTACGGTAAGGGAGGTATTGGAAAAAGCACGACATCTTCGAATTTGTCAGCTGCATTTTCTAAATTAGGTAAGCGTGTCTTACAAATTGGTTGTGATCCAAAGCATGACTCGACTTTTACTCTGACGGGAAAGTTAGTCCCAACGGTTATCGATATTTTAGAGACTGTGGATTTTCATGCAGAAGAACTCAAGATTGAAGATTTTGTTTATTCAGGCTATAACGGGGTGATGTGTGTTGAAGCAGGTGGCCCTCCAGCTGGAACCGGATGTGGTGGATATGTGGTGGGGCAGACCGTCAAACTCCTCAAAGAGCATCATTTACTTGAAGATACGGATGTAGTTATTTTTGATGTATTAGGTGATGTCGTCTGTGGTGGTTTTGCTGCACCCTTGCAGCATGCTGACAGAGCGCTGATTGTTACAGCCAATGATTTTGACTCCATCTTTGCGATGAACCGCATTGTTCAGGCGATCGCGGCTAAAGCTAAAAATTACGATGTGCGTTTAGGTGGTGTGATTGCCAATCGCAGTGCA
>CANFUO010000071.1 GCA_947450225.1 Burkholderiaceae bacterium
AGTATAATGCTAGATTCCTTTCCAATATCGACATGTCGATGGTTGGATTGGTTATTCCGCTTAGCTTCGGCTGACTTTTTTTCGGGGGTGGGGAGAATGACTAATCTGGCTACCGCGCAGCAGCTTGCGCCGTCCAATTTGCAGTTACCCGTCAGCGCCTATTTTGACGCTGCGTTGTTTGATAAAGAAATGGCCTTGCTTTTTGCAAATGGTCCAAAATATATCGGTCATGAACTCATGGTTCCTGAGATTGGTGATTACCAAACTCTAAGAACTGAAAATGAAGGCCGGGTACTTGTTCGTAATGAACAAGGTATCGAGCTTTTATCTAACGTATGTCGCCATCGTCAAGCCATTATGCTTAATGGCAGGGGTCGGGTTGATCATATCGTTTGCCCATTACACCGCTGGACATATAACTTAAGCGGTGAACTTTTAGGTGCCCCTCATTTCGGGGAAAATCCTTGCCTACATCTCGGCAAAAGCCCCTTGCAAAATTGGCAAGGCCTTCTTTTTGAAGGTCCTCGTGATGTTCATGCCGATTTGGCTCAATTAGGCGTTAAGGACCAATTAAACTTTAATGGCTATCTTCTTGACCATGTAGAGATTCATGAATGTAACTACAACTGGAAAACCTTTATTGAGGTCTATTTAGAAGATTATCATGTGGGGCCTTTTCATCCTGGACTTGGTCAATTTGTGTCTTGCGATGATCTTTCTTGGGAATTTGGTTCTTGGCATAGCGTGCAAACGGTTGGTCTTAATAATCAACTGAAAAAACCTGGCTCCCATACCTACGCTAAATGGCATGACGCTGTTCTTCGTCATCATGGGGGCAAACTCCCTGAATGTGGTGCTATTTGGTTAACCTATTATCCAAATGTGATGATCGAATGGTATCCAGGGGTTTTGTGTATTTCCACCTTGCAACCACTAGGTCCTAATAAAACCAGAAATATTGTTGAGTTTTATTACCCGGAGGAAATCGTTTGGTTTGAAAGAGAGTTTATCGAAGCAGAAAGGGCTGCTTACATGGAAACCTGCATCGAGGATGATGAAATCGCTCAGCGCATGGATGCTGGGCGGGCTGCTTTATTAGCTAGAGGTCAGAATGAAGTAGGTCCTTATCAAAGTCCAATGGAAGATGGCATGCAACATTTTCATGAGTGGTATCGCAACTGTATGAAGTTTTAACTAATGACGGAATATAGAAAGGCCAATTACTAGGCCCACTCCACAAAGAATCAAACTAATTTGTTTAATCGATTCTTGAATATGTATACGCCGATTCATCTGTGGCATTAAATCGCTCACAGCAATATAGATAAAGCTACTCGAAGCAAATACTAATAAGTATGGTATCCATGCAAGGGATTGCTCTAAAAAGGCATATGCTAAAACACCCCCAACAACCGCCAATAACGCACAAATAAAGTTATAGATTAAAGCGCGTTTTTTGCTAAACCCTGCATTAAGCAAGACCATGAAATTGCCGATTTGCTGGGGTATTTCATGACCAATAATAGCAATCGCCGTCAAAATACCGATTTGTGGATTAGCAATAAATGCTGCGGCAATGAGTATGCCGTCCACAAAATTATGAACGCCATCGCCCACTAAAATCATCCAACCACTTTTACCTGCCTCTTCGGCATCATGTCCAGCATGATGATTATGTCCGTCGCCTTCATGGTGATGATTGTGTCGAAGTAATGCAACTTTCTCCAGCATGAAGAAAAATAAAATTCCGCCCAAGAGTAATGAAAACAGTTGTGGCAGGGATGCTCTAGAGTCACTAAATGCTTCTGGTAGTGAGTGTAAAAATGCTGTGGCTAATAATAGGCCTACAGAAAAACTAACCATGTTCTCAACGATAGATGCCAGAAACTTAAAGGATAAAGTTGCCGCTGCTGTGATACTGATCACGCCAGCTGATAATGTCGCCAAAACAATCCACAGTAATAACATATTATTTTCCATGTGTTTCAGTGCGCCTCTTCCCAATTATCGCCAATCCCAATACCGACCTCGAGAGGAACCCGTAACGTGGCTACATGAGTCATTAAATGCCTCAATTGCGTTTTGACTAACTCCATCTCGGCCAAAGGAACCTCTAATATCAACTCATCATGTACCTGAAGTAATAATTGCGTTTCTAATTTTTCCGCTTCTAGCCAGGCTTGAACTGCAATCATCGAAAGTTTAATCAGGTCAGCAGCAGTGCCTTGCATAGGAGCATTAATAGCAGCACGCTCCGCGCCTTGACGACGCATCCCATTAGTGCTGTTAATTTCAGGTAGCCATAATCTTCTACCAAATATCGTCTCTACATAACCCTTGTCTTTTGCTGACACTCTTGTATCCGCCATATATTGAGCCACGCCTGGATAGCGCCCAAAATACGTATCAATATAGGTTTGCGCTGCAGAGCGATCAATCCCTAAACTACTCGCCAAACCAAAAGCACTCATGCCATAAATTAATCCAAAATTAATTACCTTTGCATATCGACGTTGCTCTGAACTGACTTGTTCAAGTTCGATTCCAAAAATTTCAGCGGCAGTTGCTTGATGAATATCCCTACCGTTAGCAAACGCATCTAATAAATTTGCGTCCTGCGCGATATGCGCCATAATGCGCAATTCAATTTGCGAGTAGTCGGCCGATATCAACTGCCGTCCTGGTCTGGCAATAAATGCTTCACGAATCTTCCGGCCTTCTTGGGTTCGAACTGGTATGTTTTGTAAGTTGGGCTCGTTAGATGCGAGTCTTCCTGTTGCTGCTACTGCTTGTGCATAATTGGTATGGACTCTGCCGGTCAAACTATCTGCCATGCGCGGCAATTTTTCAACATAAGTTGACTGTAACTTTGCTAAACTTCGATAATCTAATATACGAGAAGGTAGCGGATAGTTTTCTGATAATTTTTGTAATACTTCTTCGTCAGTAGAGGGGGCGCCACCTGGAGTTTTTTTGATAATTGGTAACTTCTTAACCTGAAATAAGATTTCACCGATTTGTTTGGGCGATTGAATGTTAAATGGCTGTCCTGCTAATTCATAAATTTCTTTTTCTAACTCCAACATGCGCATCCCAATGACTTGCCCTTGCTGAGCTAGTTTTTGAGAATCAATTAATATGCCATTACGTTCCATAATCGCTAGCACGCGCATCGTCGGTATTTCAATATCTTGATACACATATCGTAGCTTTTCATCTGCCTCGATCAGTGACCATAAATGGTGGTGAAGGCGTAAAGTAATATCCGCGTCTTCTGCAGCATATTGCGTTGCTGTAGCTATATCAACCTGATCAAAACCAATTTGTGAAACCCCTTTGCCACACACTTCTTCAAATGTGATCGTCTTAACCCCTAAGTGCCTCTGTGCCAAACCATCCATGTCATGTGAGCGATGGGATTCATATACATATGACTGCAATAAAGTATCGTGAACGATGCCTCGTAAATGAATGCCATGGTTAGCCAGTATATGCAAATCGAATTTTAGATTTTGTCCAAGCTTTGGGGCGTTTGTATCTTCCAACCATGGTCGCAAAAACTCTAAAGTATCTTCACGATTTAATTGATCTTCATTCGTCATATGCTTCAAGGGTATATAACAGGCCTGCCCAGGCTCAACAGCAAGAGAAATCCCAACCAACTGTGACCTCATCGGATCAAGACCCGTTGTCTCAGTATCGATGCTTGTTAAGCTTGCATTTTTGATCTTTTCTAACCAATGGCTTAATTGCTCCTGGGTAAGCACTGACTCATAATGAGTTGCAATGTCCTGGGAGGGTAAGGCTAAATTATTTTCGGTTTGGGGTTGTGCGTAGTCTTTAAGTACATCACTACTTGGAGTTTCATACTCTTTTAACCATGTTTTAAAACCATAACGAACAAACAAGTCTCTGAGCATGTCATGATTTTCTGGCTGGACTTGTAATTCTGATAAATCTTGTAAATGGTCTTCTAATTGACAGTCAATCTTCACCGTCAAAAGTCGTCGGGCTTTGGCAATCCATTCGATGGAGTTTCTTAAGTTTTCCCCAACTACCCCTTTAATTTGGTCTGCATGCGCAATTAAATTATCTAAATCCCCGTACTCTGACAACCATTTGACCGCCGTTTTTGGTCCAGCTTTTGGCACTCCAGGAACGTTGTCAACTGTGTCGCCAATGATTGTTAAATAATCAACGATTCGTTCTGGCGGAATACCAAATTTATCAATAACTCCTTGAATATCTAATTTTTCATTGCTCATTGTGTTGATGAGCGAGACAGATTCATCTACCAATTGTGCTAAATCTTTATCCCCTGTTGAAATAATGGTTTTCCACCCCTCAGCGGTAGCTTTTTTCGCCAATGTCCCAATTACGTCATCAGCTTCAACACCACTCACCATGATGACTGGCCACCCTAATGCCCGAACTACGGCATGAATAGGCTCAATCTGCGCCGCCAAGTCTTCAGGCATTGAGGATCTATTCGCCTTGTACTGCGGATACCATTCATCACGAAATGTGGGGCCTTTGGCGTCAAATACACAGGCAATATGTGAAGTAGGTATCTCGCTGCGTAATCGGCGTAACATATTAATCATGCCGTAAATTGCACCCGTAGGTTCCCCCTTGGGATTTCGTAAATCCGGCATTGCATGAAAGGCCCTATATAAGTAACTTGACCCATCAACAAGTAATAATAATTCTTTAGACATACCTTAATCGTACAATTGACCTATGAATAACATCTTTTTTTTAAAACATCAGCAATTCTTATGGGCTATTATCCCCCTAATTCTTTTGACTCCCATTTTGAGCGTTGCTCAATCTGATCAAATTCCTACTGCAACCAAATCTCAAATTTTGAATCAACAAGAGTTAGATGCCATTAATCGGCAACCAATTACCCCAAAAGTGAGTGCTACTGATGGTGTACAAGGCACTCAAAAACGGGAAAGAAGCTTTTTTTATCAAGAAGATAATGGTACAAAAGTGCAGGAATTTCGTGATGTTGGCCAAAATGTAGAAATCCAAGTGGATTCTAGTATGGGTACCCACTATCAAATGAGCCCGAACTTGAACAAAGATCTGGACTCAACTCGCCAAAGTATTCAACGCGTTCCAACGATTAACATGTCGTTCTAATCTTTATGGCTGTCTACACTTCACTTTCTTTTGAAGAATCCAGTGATTGGTTTGAAAATACTTTTGATTTGGGTCAAGTCACGGATTTAGTTGGGATTAGTGGTGGTATTGAAAATACTAATTATTTTTTAACTGCAACAAAAAATAATATATCGACTCAGTATGTTTTAACCATTTTTGAGCGTCTTGAACATGCTCAACTCCCCTATTATCTTCATTTAATGTCTCATCTTTCACAGCAAAACATTAAAGTTCCTACGCCTTTTTTAAATCGCCAAGGTGACATCCTCCAATCTCTCGCTAACAAACCTGCCGTTCTTGTGAGTAAATTAGAGGGCTCTTCCCGTCTAGAGCCGAGTTCTACCCATTGTTCTGCGGTTGGCAGCATGTTAGCCAAAATGCATCTCGCAGGTAAGTCATACCCAATGTCCCAAGAAAACTTGCGAAGCTTACCTTGGTGGAGGTCAACGATTCAAGAAATTAAACCCTTTATTGATCATCAAAAAAATGCCTTGCTCGCCTCAGAGCTTGCTGTGCAAGAGGATTTTTTTCAAAGTTCTCCATATGCTGCATTACCTTTTGGTTCTTGTCACTGTGATTTGTTTAGGGATAACGTCCTCTTTCAGGACAATGATGAACTCAGCGGTTTTTTTGACTTTTATTTCGCAGGGACTGATAAGTGGTTGTTTGATGTTGCAGTTACCGCCAATGATTGGTGCATCGACCTTGATTCAGGGCAAATCGATCAAGATCGCCTCAGTTCGCTTTTAAAATCCTATCAAGACATTCGCCCATTTACTCCCGAAGAAGTGTTAAGTTGGGGTATGATGCTCAGAGCTGCAGCTTTGCGTTTTTGGATATCGAGGCTTTGGGATTTTTATATCCCGCGTAATGCTCAATTACTAACTCCCCACGACCCCTATCATTTCGAAAAAATCCTTCGTTTAAGAATTAAAGACTATGCAAATTAATCGTGTGAATGCTTCGACAGGATATACCTGGATCAGACAAGGTATCTGGTTGTTTAGACAAAATCCTTTTACTTTTTTGATGCTCGTCTTCTTATATATCTTTGTTGTTCAATTATCGATGTTTATACCGATTATTGGCTTCATTGTGGTTCTTGTTCTAAGCCCTATTTTTTCAGTTGGGTTTTTAACAGCTTGCCAAAAAGTAATTCGAAAAGAAGTTGTCCGCCCTACTATTTACTTAAGTCCCTTTCGGGACTACCCTCGTGCCATTCGCACTCGTTTAATCCAATTAGGCTCGATTTATACCCTACTGATTGTTTTATTAAGCCTTGTGGCTTCACAGTTTATCGATGTTGAAAAAGTCATTCCTCTCATTACAGAAGGCAATCTTACGGGACCAGAGTTAGTGAAAGAAATGTATGTGGCAATGATGGTTGCAGTAACGCTATATCTGCCTGTCGCCATTTTTATGTGGTTCTCACCACAGTTAATTGCTTGGAAAAACCTGTCTATTCCAAAAGCTCTTTTTGGTAGCTGGATGGCTTTTTGGTTAAATAAAGGCGCCTTCTTTGTTTACTTTAGTACTTGGGCTATCGTTTTAGTCGCTACCCCACTATTTTTAGGCGCGTTGTTTGAAGCGCTCCAACTCACTAACTATGCCTCTTTCATCATTACACCTTTTAGTATGGCCGCAATTACGGTTTTATACTGCACCTTTTTTGCTACCTGGAAGGGCTGTTTTATCGATAGCTCGGAAGCAATCCCAGAAACGATTTAGATTACTGTCAGCTTAGCAATACTGAGTTGTAACCATTTGGTTCCATGACGTGCAAAACTGACCTGTGCTTTAGTATCTGTGCCATTACCTTCAAAACTGATAATGCGCCCCTCACCAAATTTACTATGGAAGACATTTTGCCCCACATAAAATCCGTGTTCTGCATTGGGGCGTGTATTACTGACCATAACAGAGGAAGCTGTTGGATTTTTTAATGAACGTCGCTCATCAACTAAGCCACCCTGCCCCCAACTTGGTTGCACTTGTCTCGCATGCGATGACCACATCGCGTCTTTTTGTTTGGGCGTTAAGGTTTTGACGCTTTGCTTGGGTAACTCCTCCAAGAATCGTGATGGTAAGTTATATCGCACTTGACCATGCAGCATGCGGGATTGTGTGTGTGAAATGTATAAACGATCCCGAGCTCTGGTTATAGCGACATACATGAGCCGTCTTTCTTCTTCAAGACCTTTTTCTTCATTTAAGCTATTTTCGTGAGGAAACAAACCTTCCTCTAGGCCAGTTATAAATACCGCCTTAAATTCCAATCCTTTCGATGCATGCACTGTCATTAATTGGACAGCGTCTTGACCTGCCTGTGCTTGGTTGTCTCCAGCTTCTAATGAGGCATGAGATAGAAAGGCGGCAAGTGGTGACATTTCAGAAATCACTTGACCTGGTGCCTGATTTTCAAATAATGGCTCGACAGGAATGCTGGTATTCAATTCAACGGGTGTGAGTGCCTTAGTATCTTGTGCAATACCCTCTTCTGCAATAAATGCTGTCGCAGCATTGATTAATTCTTGGAGGTTTTCAATCCTATCTTGTCCTTCTTTTTCACTTAAGTAATGCTGAATCAGTCCACAATGTTGTATTACAAAATCAATTAACTCAGGTAATGTATTGTTTTTGGTGGAGTCACGCATGTAATCGATAAGGCGAATAAAGCTACTAATCGAAGTCCCTGCCTTGCCTTCCAAAAAACTTGCCGCATTATATAAAGAACAGTTTTGCGTTCTTGCAATATCTTGTAAGGCTTCAATAGATCTTGCACCAATGCCACGGGTCGGAAAATTGACTACGCGAGAAAACGATGTGTCGTCATTTGGATTTTCAAGTAAACGTAGGTATGCCAGGGCATGTTTAATTTCTGCGCGTTCAAAAAACCGTAATCCGCCATAGACCCGATATGCAATTGCTGCAGAAAATAAGCCATGTTCTATGATCCTTGATTGCGCATTACTTCGATATAAAATCGCAATCTCACTCCGTGCATATCCCTCTTGTATCAAACTTCGGATTTCTTCTATCAGCCACCCTGCTTCTGCGCCATCACTCCCCGCTTCAAAAATTCTGACTAACTCTCCATGGCCTGCGTCTGTTCGTAAATTTTTTCCTAAACGTTCTGTATTATTCGCAATTAAACAATTGGCAGTATCCAAAATATGCCCATGTGAGCGATAATTTTGCTCAAGCTTGACCATTAAAGGCTTGTATTGTCGTTCAAAGAGCCTCATGTTAGCCACATCCGCTCCACGAAAGGCATAAATACTTTGATCATCATCACCTACAGCAAAAACTGCCGATGGACTTTGACCGCCATGATTCGATAACAGTTTTAACCAAGCGTATTGCAAGGCATTGGTATCTTGAAATTCATCAACTAAGATGTGGCGAAAACGCTCTTGGTAATGCCTACGAATAGGTTCGTGATGTTTGAGAAGCTCATATGAACGCAATAGCAGTTCAGAAAAATCAACTACCCCCTCTCTGGAGCACTGTTCTTCATAGGCTGCATATAACTTGATTAACATCGCTTGAAAATCATCTGAGGGTGATAAATCCTTGGGTCGTTGCCCTTTCTCCTTAGCATGTGCAATAAAGTACTGTAATTGCTTTGGGGGATATTTTTCATCATCAACTTGGAGAACTTTTAATAGTCTTTTAATGGCAGAGAGTTGGTCTTGGGTATCTAATATCTGAAATGTTGACGGTAGTCCAGCATCTTGGAAATGTGCGCGTAATAAGCGATTACAAAGCCCGTGGAAAGTACCAACCCACATACCTCGTGTATTTATGGGCAACATTGCCGATAAACGCGTCAACATCTCCTTGGCAGCTTTGTTGGTAAAGGTTACCGCTAAAATCCCGACTGGGGATGCTTGGCTTGTTTGAATCAACCATGCGATGCGAGTGGTTAAAACCTTGGTCTTGCCACTCCCAGCTCCAGCTAAAATAAGTGCTGAGGGTAAAAAACCCTCAGAAGGGCTTGCACTGAGGGTTACAGCCTCTAATTGCTCAGGGTTTAAATTGTCTAATAAATCGTTCACGGAAGTTTGTTTAAATACCAAATTATAATTTGAGACATATGTCTATTAATGAAAATCCTACATCTAAATCTACCCACCTATTATCGGCTGATGCTTTGCCTGAATTAGCCAAAGCCTTTGAACCTCATAAGGTAGAAAAACCCCTGCTGCAAGCTTGGGAAGAAAAAAACATCGGTACTGTTGAGATTCATGCGGATCGAGAAAATTTTTGTATTCAACTACCACCCCCTAATGTTACAGGTACTTTACATATGGGGCACGCTTTTAACCAGACGATTATGGATGGCTTAACAAGGCATGCGCGGATGCAAGGTAAAAATACCTTATGGGTTCCAGGCACTGATCATGCTGGTATCGCGACACAAATCGTTGTTGAACGTCAGTTAGATGCAAAAAAAATATCGCGCCATGATTTAGGTCGTGAAAAGTTTCTTGAAAAAGTGTGGGAGTGGAAAGAATCATCTGGCTCGACAATTACTCATCAGATTCGTCGTATGGGCGCTTCCATTGACTGGAATCACGAATATTTCACGATGAACCCCGCAATGTCAGAAGCCGTTATAGAGGTTTTTGTTTCACTTTTTGAGCAAGGTTTGATATACCGGGGTAAGCGCCTCGTTAACTGGGATCCAGTATTAGGAACTGCCGTTTCAGACCTTGAGGTCGAAAGTATTGAAGAACAAGGCAGTATGTGGCAAATTCAGTATCCGTTGGAGGATGGTTCAGGAAGCCTTACTGTTGCAACGACGCGGCCAGAAACGATGTTGGGTGACGTTGCTGTCATGGTTCATCCTGATGATGAAAGGTATCAATACCTTATTGGCAAAAGCGTAGTTCTACCCCTTTGCAATCGAAGTATTCCTATCATTGCAGACGATTATGTAGATATGAGCTTTGGTACTGGCGTAGTAAAAGTCACTCCAGCGCATGATTTTAATGACTATGCAGTTGGCGCTCGACACCAGTTACCCCTCATAAATGTGCTCACTCTAGATGCCAAAATTAATGAAGATGCACCAATCGCTTATCAAGGTCTCGATCGTTTTGAGGCCCGCCAAAAAATTGTTGCGGATTTGGAAAAAGCTGGCCTGTTAAAAGCTGTTGTACCTCACACCTTAATGGTTCCTCGTGGTGATCGAACGCATAGTGTTATTGAACCTATGTTAACGGACCAATGGTTTGTGGCGATGTCCAAGCCTTCTCCAGACAATCAATATATGCCTGGAGAGTCAATTGCTGGCGCTGCATTGGCCGCCGTTAAAAATGGTGATATTAGTTTAATTCCAGACAACTGGAATAGTACTTATAGTGGCTGGTTAGACAATATTCAAGATTGGTGTATCTCACGTCAGTTGTGGTGGGGTCACCAAATACCTGCTTGGTATAAGGATGATGGCGGTTTTATTGTGGCTCGCTCCCTTGAGGAGGCTCAAGAAAAGGCCAAAAAAGAATCCTATACAGGCTCGCTCACACGTGACCCTGATGTTCTAGATACTTGGTTTAGCTCTGCATTAGTCCCATTTTCTTCTCTTGGCTGGCCTCATAAAAATGAGTTATTGGATCATTTTTTACCCTCATCGGTTTTAGTGACTGGATTTGACATCATTTTCTTTTGGGTTGCTCGCATGGTGATGATGACCTGTCATTTCACGGGAAAAGTCCCCTTCAAGAAGGTGTATGTTCACGGTCTTGTAAGAGACTCTGAAGGGCAAAAAATGAGTAAGTCAAAGGGTAATACCCTCGACCCTCTTGATCTTATTGATGGCATCAGTCTAGATGATCTTCTCCAAAAAAGAACTCAAGGCTTAATGAATCCAAAGCAAGCTCAATCCATTACGAAAAAAACAAAAAAAGAATTCCCTGATGGAATCCCTGCTTTTGGAACCGATGCGCTGCGTTTTACATTTGCTTCAATGGCTACTTTAGG
>CANFUO010000072.1 GCA_947450225.1 Burkholderiaceae bacterium
CATCATGGCCGGCTTTGAGTGAATTTGGACCAGGATTCTTCTTTAGTGACGAATGGGACGTGGTTAATCAGAAATTTGGTGGACTTACTTCCATCTACGGAACATTAGTAACCGCTGTTTTAGCTCTATTAATGGCAGTTCCTATTAGCTTTGGTATCGCCGTATTTTTGACTGAAATGTGCCCTAGCTGGTTACGCAGACCCTTAGGAACCGCAGTTGAGTTATTAGCTGCAGTACCTTCAATTATTTACGGAATGTTTGGTTTGTTCGTTTTTGCGCCATTATTTGCTGAGTATGTTCAGCCAGCCTTAACTTCAACGCTTGGTCAAGTTCCTGTTGTTGGCGCATTATTCACTGGGGCACCGAATGGTATTGGTTTATTGTGTGCGGCATTAATTTTGGCTTTTATGGTGGTTCCTTTTATCACTTCTGTCATGCGTGATGTTTTTGAAATAGTGCCACCAGTTTTAAAAGAATCTGCTTATGGTATTGGTTGCACAACATGGGAAGTAGTTACACGTATTGTGTTGCCTTATACGCAAGCGGGTGTAGTCGGAGGCATCATGCTCGGACTTGGCCGTGCCTTAGGTGAAACGATGGCGGTAACATTCGTAATTGGAAATGCGCACCGCATCAAAGCATCATTATTTGCCCCTGGATCTTCGATTGCATCAACACTCGCGAATGAGTTTGGAGAAGCAGAGCCAGGCTTACATTACTCCTCTTTATTTGCATTAGGTTTAGCACTTTTTATCATTACCTTCATTGTGTTATCTGCTGCGAAGTGGATGCTTGTGAGAATGGAAAAGCAAAAAGGGGTGAAAAGTTAAATTATGGAAATCGGAATCTACAATAAGCGTAAGCGCTCCAATAGGGTTGGTTTAACCCTTTCGATGTTTGCAATGATATTAGGAATGGTTGTATTACTTTGGATATTATTTATTCTATTTACCAAAGGCTTTGCGGCTTTAAACTTCAACTTCTTCACGGAAAGTACGCCTGCAGCTGGATCTGCTGGTGGAGGTTTAGCCAACGCGATGGTTGGATCCTTAATGATGGTGACTTCATGCACCTTGATTAGTACCCCCATCGGTGTACTGGCAGGTATTTATTTGGCTGAATACGGTGATCGCAGTAGGATCGCAAGCATCACAAGGTTTGTGACAGACATTATGTTATCAGCACCTTCGATTGTGATTGGTCTATTCGTATATGCCATTTATGTTGCACAAGTTAAGCATTTTTCAGGTTGGGCTGGTACTTTGGCACTATCTTTACTGGCGGTACCTGTGATTTTAAAGACAACGGAAAACATGTTGCGCCTAGTTCCAGGAACTCTGCGTGAGGCAGCATATGCACTAGGAGCGCCAAAATGGAAAGTCTCTTTATCCGTTATTTTAAGAGCGGCGAAGAGTGGTGTGATGACCGGCATTTTATTAGCGATTGCTCGTGTGAGTGGCGAGACTGCACCATTGCTCTTTACTGCACTGAATAACCAGTTTTTCTCCTCCAATATGAATAAGCCAATGTCTAATTTGCCAGTGGTTATTTACCAATTCGCCTTGAGTCCCTATGAAAATTGGGTTAATTTAGCTTGGGGTGGAGCACTGCTAATTACTTTAACCGTTTTGGGCCTTAATATTTTTGCCCGCGTATTTTTTAGAGAGAAATCATGACGCTAGACACATCTAATTTAAAAAACGCTATTGAGGTTCGTAACTTAGATTTCTATTATGGAAAATTTAAAGGACTCAAAAATGTTAATTTAAACATTGCTGAAAATAAAGTTACGGCATTTATTGGCCCATCAGGCTGTGGAAAATCTACTTTATTACGTACCTTTAACCGCATGTATGATTTATATCCGGGGCAGCGTGCTGAAGGTGAGATCAACTTGTACGGTGAAAACATTCTTGATAAAGATCGCGACCTGAATTTGTTGCGTGCAAAAGTTGGGATGATCTTTCAAAAACCTACGCCATTTCCGATGTCCATTTATGACAACATTGCTTTTGGAGTCAAGTTATATGAAAACCTCAACAAAGCGGACATGGATGAGCGTGTTGAATGGGCCCTGAATAAAGCCGCCTTATGGAATGAAGTAAAAGAAAAACTCAATCAAAGTGGACTTTCATTATCTGGTGGACAGCAACAACGTTTATGTATTGCGCGTGGCGTTGCAGTAAAACCCTCGGTACTTTTATTAGATGAGCCTACCTCTGCGCTTGATCCAATTTCTACAGGTAAAGTAGAAGAGTTGGTACATGAATTAAAAAATGACTATACAGTTGCGATTGTTACGCATAATATGCAACAAGCAGCTCGCGTTTCTGACTTTACTGCTTTTATGTATCTTGGTGAGTTAATTGAATTTAATGAAACTAAACAGATATTCTTAAAGCCTGATCGTAAAGAAACGGAAGATTATATTACTGGTCGTTTTGGTTAATTGAATACGGACATAGGGGAACGAAATGACTGAGAAACATTTATCTTCACAATTTGATGTTGAGTTAAACACAATCAATGCCCATTTACTAGAAATGGGTGGTTTGGTTGAAACTCAAGTAGCTAATGCGATGAAGGCTTTTTCTACTATGGATGCTGATCTTGCATCTGATGTGTTATCCAAAGAAAAATTGGTGAATGAGTTTGAGTTAAATATTGATAAAGAGTGTGCAGAAATACTTGCGCGTCGCCAACCGACAGCAAAAGATTTACGTTTGATTTTAGCGATTGCAAAAGCCATCTCGAATCTTGAGCGTGTGGGTGATGAGGCTGATCATATTGCGGCGCGTATCAAGAAGATTACTGAAGTAAACGCCCCCTATCAAATTAATGTTGCAGAAATTCGTATTGCTGGTCAAATGGCGTTAGGTTTATTACGTCGTTCCTTAGACGCATTTGCA
This sequence comes from Burkholderiaceae bacterium, assembly GCA_947450225.1. GTDB lineage: Bacteria > Pseudomonadota > Gammaproteobacteria > Burkholderiales > Burkholderiaceae > Polynucleobacter. Next base: position 2,910 of record CANFUO010000072.1, read on the forward strand.
AGAATGGACTCCAAAGCAGCGGCAACTATCGTTGCTGACGATATAGAAATTGACAATGAGTTTCGTGGCTTTGTGCGTAAATTAATCTCTTACATGAGTGAAGATCCACGCATTATTTCAACAGCGCTAGAAATATTATTTATAGCAAAAGCAGTAGAGAGAATCGGTGATCATGCTAAAAATATTTCTGAGTTTGTAATATATGTAGATAAAGGGACAGATGTAAGACATTTGCCCCATGACCAACTTACTCAAGAGGCGAACAAATAAATGGCTAGTAGCATACTCATTGTTGAAGACGAGCCTTCGATAGCCGAGCTGATTTCAGTTAATTTAAGTCACGAAGGCTTTTTGCCGATGAGGGCATTTCAGGCTGATCAAGCGGCTATGTTGATGAAAGAAGTATTGCCTGATTTAATTGTTCTCGATTGGATGTTACCTGGAAAATCAGGTATTCAGTTTGCGAAAGATTTACGCAACAATGACCGTACGAAAGATATCCCAATTATTTTTCTGACGGCTAGATCTGAGGAAATGGACAAAATTGCCGGATTAGATGCTGGGGCCGATGACTATTTAACCAAGCCATTCTCGCCCAAAGAGTTAGTTGCCCGAATCCGTGCGGTACTGCGCCGTAAATCCCCACAGTTGACAGATGAAGTGATTGAAATTAATGCACTTAAATTGGATCCCACGACTCACCGGGTGACCTTCCAAAACCATGATGAGATGCAAAAAATTGATCTTGGCCCGACCGAGTTTCGATTATTACGCTTTTTAATGGCGAACCCAGAACGTGTTCACGCACGAGGCCAACTACTTGATAAGGTCTGGGGCGACCATGTGTTTGTCGAAGAAAGAACCGTCGATGTGCATATTAAGCGCTTGCGGGCTGCCTTAGCTCCCGTTGGTTGCGAGACGATGATTGAGACCGTTCGTGGGAGCGGATATCGCTTAACACGTAACCCAACACTCATTTCATGAAATAATAGCTTCCATGATATTCATGGGGCTTCGCACAATGTACTCTTTAGGCTTAATAGTATTTTTGAGCTTACTTTGTGCTCAACTCTTTTCAGCAAGTACCGGTATCCTGTGCAGTATTTTTCTACTGGTATTGTATGTATGTTACCAGTCATGGAATCAGTATCGACTTTTAAAGGCATTGAAGCAGGATGATCTGATTGGTCATCATCGTGGCTTTGGTATTTGGTACGATATTTTTAGCCTTTTAGATAAAAAATCAAAAGAATGGCGTCAGGAAGTTTTACGTTCAGAAATTGAATATAAGCGATTTATTCAAGCTGTGCAGGCATCCCCTAACGGCCTGGTTATGTTGGATGAGGATGATCAAATCGAGTGGTGTAATTCTGTTTGCAAAGAGCATTTCCGCTTAGATCCTCTTCGTGACGCTCGTCAGCCAATCACCTTTTTGCTTAGGCATCCAGATTTTGTGCACTATATGCATGAAGCAAACTTCTCTGAATCACTTCACTTGGATTTTATGGGAGTGAATGGGAATTTAATGTTATTACTGCAAATCTTCCCTTATGGTGAAAATCGAAAACTCTTATTGAGTCAAGACATTACGATATTGAAGCGAAATGAGGCCATACGACAAGATTTTGTGGCAAACGTATCCCATGAGTTAAGAACGCCATTAACCGTATTAAATGGATTTTTAGAAACGCTACGAGAATTACCATTGACAGAAGCAGAAAGAAAAAGATACTTATTGATGATGTCATCACAATCGTCGCGTATGTTGTCATTGGTTGAAGAGTTATTAATTTTAACGAGGCTAGACAATAGTCCCGTATCCCCTAAAACAGCGGTTGTGAAAGTAACGGAATTAATCCAGCGTATCGTAGAAGATGGCAAGAGCTTATCCAATGGTCGCCATATCATTCGGTTATCTATGATTTCTAGCAGAAACATTTTAGGCGCTGAAAATGAAATCTTCTCTGCATTTGGAAATCTATTAACGAATGCGATTCGTTATACCCCGGAAGGTGGAACGATTCAGGTGTATTGGGAGGATTTGCCTGATGGTGGCGCTATTTATTCAGTTCGTGATACGGGTATAGGAATAGCACCAGAGCATATACCACGACTCACAGAGCGTTTTTATCGCGTAGACCGCAGTCGATCCAGAGATACTGGAGGAACAGGACTTGGTTTGGCGATTGTCAAACACGTCGCGATTCGGCACGCGGCACAACTCAACATTGAGAGTACTCTAGGGGTTGGCAGTGTATTCTCGATGGCGTTTAATAAAGACCGTCTAGCTAGTATGGACAATCCCACTGTTAATATCAATTAGCCTTGAATCATTTTTAGCAATTCTAGTTGGGCAACAAAAGGATATTTACTTTTCGATTTAATCTTGTGATAGTGGCCCTCAGATTCCATCAGCCAAGCTGCTTGATTATCTTGAAGTAAAGCTTTGAGACCTTCAAAGATAACTCTAGCCTTGATGCCAGGTTCTAGTATAGGAAACGCAATCTCAACCCGTCTGTATAAATTTCTATCCATCCAGTCAGCACTGGAGAGATATACTTTTTCTTGACCATTGGCATAAAAGTAATAGATGCGATGATGCTCTAAGAAGCGACCAATAATAGAACGCACTTTGATATTTTCAGACAGGCCAACCACCCCTGGCATAAGTGCACAGACTCCCCGGATAATTAAATCAATTTTTACACCAGCCTGAGAGGCACGATAGAGTTCTTGAATGACGCTAGGCTCAAGAAGGGCATTCATCTTCGCAATAATGTGCGCTTTTTTACCAGCTTTTGCTGCGCGCGTTTCACTACGAATATGTTTGATAATTTCATCTTGCATCGTAAAAGGGGATTGCCACAATCTTGATAAGGCCATTTGTTTGCCGGTGCCAGTGAGTTGTTGAAACACCTGGTGCATATCCGCTGTAATTTGTGGATCAGCCGTCAATAGACCAAAATCAGTATATAACTTAGCTGTTCTCGGATGGTAGTTGCCTGTGCCTAAATGGGCATACCGTTTTAAGATAAATTTCCCTTTAGTCCGGCTACTAACCATTTCCCTGCGTACGATCAGCAACATTTTGGCGTGGCATTTATGGCCAACCACACCATAAATAACATGAGCACCCACGGCCTCTAATTTGGAGGCCCATTGCATATTCGTCTGCTCATCAAAGCGCGCCAATAGCTCAACAACAACAGTTACTTCTTTGCCATTTCGAGCGGCTTCCATGAGAGCGTCCATGACGAGAGACTCATCACCAGTGCGATAGACGGTTTGTTTGATGGCGAGAACTTGAGGATCTTTGGCAGCTTGACGAAGAAGTTCAAGAACAGGTTCAAAACTCTCGTAAGGGTGATGCAAAAGAATATCTTGTTTACTGATAGCATCAAAGATGGATTCTTCATTGATAAATACGGCTGGATATTGAGGCTTTGCTGGAATAAATTTGAGATCAGGGCGATCAATCAGTTCTGGAATCTGTGCTAAGCGGACTAAATTAACAGGGCCGTTGACCCGGTAGCAATCAGATTCTTGCAGGTTGGATTCAATCAAAATACGCTCAACTAATTTATCAGGTGTATTAGCGCTGATTTCTAATCGGACCGCCTCACCAAGATGACGAGTAGGAAGTTCGCCCTGGAGGGCGCTTCGTAAATCGGTAATATCATCCTCAGACACAAAAAGATCAGAATTTCTAGTCACTCTAAATTGATAACATCCGGTAGTTTTGATGCCTGGGAAAAGCTCATTCACAAAGGCTTGCATAAATGAAGACAGCAATATAAAGCACGTTTCTCCATTAGCTTCGAACTGCTTGGGTAATCGAACTACCCTAGCCAATGATCGAGGCGCTTGAACAACCGCGAGTGAGGCACTTCTACCAAAAGAGTCCTTACCCTCAAGGGCAATTAAAAAATTTAAGCTTTTATTAATAACACGAGGAAAAGGGTGAGCGGGATCCAAAGCGATTGGAGTTAGCAAGGGGACCATTTCTCGATAAAAAAAATCTTTTGCCCACTGGTGTAGTTTTGGAGACCAGTTGGGCGGGTATTTAAAGATTACTTTTTCGGTGGCAAGGGCAGGGAGTATCGATTGGAGCAATAACTCATATTTTTTTGCAACTAAAGCGTGGGCAAAGGCAGTGATCTGGTCGTAGGAGGCTTCAATGGTAGATCCATCCTCAAGAACTTTGTTCGGGCTTTCGATTAATTGCGCTTTAAGCCCCGCCATACGGATTTCAAAAAACTCATCCATATTGCTTGATACAATACTCACATAGCGTAATCTCTCTAGTAAAGGAATCTCACTATTTTGAGCTTGGGCTAATACTCTGGAGTTGAATTCCAAAAGTCCGATTTCGCGGTTGAGTAGAGGAATGGATGAAGTATTCATATTAAATCATTGTTACAGTTAAATATTTCATAGATGTGATGGTTATTCACTAAAATATCACAAAAATGAAATATTATTAAATAGTAAATAAATACAAAAAGAAGGTATGGCTTTCGAACTTCAATCTCCAATTAAAAAAGAATCAGACCCAAAGCTCATTGCTTCGGTTGATTTAGGATCAAACAGTTTCAGAATGGTTGTGGCGCAAATCGTAGAGACCCCTTCAGGATTTCAACTTCGACCAGTAGATACCCTTCGAGACCCCATCAAATTAGCAGCAGGACTAGATGGTGAAAAAAATCTTGATGCCGAGGCATTTGCGCGAGGATTAAGCTCTATAAGACGGTTTGGGGAGCGATTACGTAGTTTTTCACCGATGCAAGTAAGAGCTGTGGCCACCAATACGTTGCGGGTTGCCAGAAATGCCTCGCAATTTATACAGCAAGCCGAATTAGCATTAGGATTCCCCATTGAAGTCATTGCTGGGCGAGAAGAAGCACGCTTAGTTTATGTTGGCGCATCCCACGGCGCGCCAGCTAGTGGAGGTAATCGATTGGTCATTGACGTTGGCGGTGGCTCAACTGAATTTATTATAGGACACGGCTATGAGGCTAAGCTCATGGAGTCTTTATATATTGGTTGTGTATCCCATAGTCAAAAGTTCTTTGTCAATGGTGCAGTAGATAGCTATAGTTTTAAACAAGCTGAATTAGCTGCTCGTCAAGAAATACAAATCCTTGCTAAAGAATATCGCAAAAAAGGCTGGGATCAAGTGATTGGATCATCGGGAACAGCGAAGGCAATTGCTGAGCTCATTGTTCTGAATGGTTTTGATGGCATGACTGGAGGTTATTCAGGTTTTGATTCGAGCGGTGTCATAACACGAGATGGATTAGAGAATTTAAAGAGCTCGCTGATTGAGTCTGAATCGATGCAATCCTCGAGTTTGATTGGTCTTAAGCCCGATCGTCGTCAAGTATTGCCTGGCGGATTAGCAATTATGATTGCTGCCTTTGACGAATTACGCATCGAGTCGATGGAGATTGTAGAGGCGGCGTTGCGGATGGGGGTTTTATATGACTTCATCGGCAGGACACAGCACCATGACATGCGCTTTGTAACCGTAGAGCAATTCATGAAGCGTTATTCTGTAGATATTGAACAGGCCTTACGTGTAGAGCAATTTGCGACATTATTTTTAGACCAGTTTCCCATGCCAGAAAATGAAGATCGGATCAATAATCTCGCTTTATTAGGATGGGCAGCACGTTTACATGAAATCGGTTTATCCATATCGCATAATGGGTACCACAAACACTCGGCCTATATTTCGGCGAATGCTGATATGCCGGGTTTTTCTAAGAATGATCAGGCGCGGTTATCAGCACTTTTATTAGGTCATATAGGTAAGTTAGCAAAAGTCTCCTCAAGTAATCATTTTATTGATTGGCGCATGTTGTTTTGTTTGCGCTTAGCTTTGGTATTATCACGTCGCAGAATGTTTGAAGAGATCCCCGAGATCTTAGTTCAACAAACGAATAAGGGATACAAAGTAAGTCTACCTAAAAAGTGGTTAGACGATCACCCTTTGACCGAGTTTAGCTTGAAGAAAGAGGCAGAAGATTGGAGCAAGGTCAATAAAGAGTACATTATTGACCTTTATTAAAACTAAAACTGTTTTGAAACCAAAAATTAGTGTTCAGCTAAAAAATGTTTAGCGTATTTTGGGTTCATGTCAGATAGTCTAAACATCGTCAAAAAATCAGCGGTATTAAAGTCAGGATCCCAAGCGGGTTCGCCGCAAATCTTAGCACCAATGCGTAAATAACCTTTGAGAAGTGGTGGGGGTTCAACCTCTAGCATGGAATTTAGTTTATCTAAAGGTAATGGAAGTTTTGGAAAAGTCCGATACTCAATAGAAGAAGAATGTTTTTCTTGCAAAATACGATTTAAACTCGCCGCATAATGCCCGCCATCCCCCATTGGAACGCTTGCACAACCGAGCATGATTTCATAGCCATGTTGCTTCATATAAGCCCCAAGCCCCGCCCATAAAGCCATAATGACAGCGCCAGAGCGGTAGTCTTCATGCACACAAGAGCGCCCAATCTCAACTGTTTTTGGCAATAAATGTTCAAGACGTGCTAAATCAAATTCTGACGCAGAGTACAGACGTCCGATTGCTTTGGCTTGCTCTGGAGCTAAAACGCGATAGGTTCCCACAACTTGGAGGGTCTCGCGGTCACGAACAATTAAATGGTCGCAATAGGCATCAAATTCATCTACATCCAAGCCCTCTGCATTATAGGGAAGGCTTGCACCCATTTCCTCAGCGAATATTCGATAGCGAAGTCGTTGGGCTTCTTTAATCTCTGCCAAATCACGTGCCACATAAACTTGAATAGGGCTTTGTTTTTGTGTTTTTAGAGAAGACTTTACTACCGGAGCTTCAGCCAAGGTTTTGCGTAAAGCTTTCATTCTTTTTAGGCGTTTTTTAGATTTAGCTTTCTTTTTTAATGGGAAAATCTTCGCAAACTTATTAAATTTTTGAAATTCAGATAATTTGCTTGTTAATTTACCAGCGAGTTTTGTGGTAATCCCCTCTCCAAGGGAGTTTAAAGATTGAAGGGGATTTGGGATTTCTTTCATAGACTCACTTTTGATTTAACTTATGTTAATTATATTTAATTTTCGTGTCACAGAGATTACAAACTATACAATTTGCCTAATACTTGAAGCCTTACTCAATAATGGTAAAAGGATGCAAGTCCATGAAACAAAACATAAAATTAAAGCTAGCATCACAGCAGCACTACCAAAATCTTTTGCGCGTTGAGATAAGCCATGTTTTTCAAATGAAATCCGATCAATAGCGGCTTCAACACTAGAATTTAACAACTCAACAATCAATACAAGAATCACTGATCCAAATAAAACGATGTGTTCGACAGGTGATATACGCAAAATAAAACTAACCGGAATCAAAATACAGGCCAGCGTGAGTTCTTGCCGAAATGCGCTTTCTTCTCGAACTGCAAAGACCAAGCCATTCCATGAGTTCACGGCAGCCCGAAACGCTCTTGTGATGCCTTTGTTGCCTTTATGAGGATTTTGATCGATGGAGTAATTTTCGGTCATGATTTTAGATTTCTATGTCGGTACTATGCTCAACAAGACCTTCTGGAACTGGTACGAGATGTTTTGCAAATTGTTCACTCGCAGCTCTCCAGGAATAAAGTTTGGCATGAGCAATAGCTGACTCTTTAGGAATCTTCAAAGCTTCAAGACAGGCCTCTCGCAAATCCTCCCTTAACACTCCGGCACCTGAATCTCCAATAACGTCGATGGGGCCAGTGACAGGAAAAGCCGCAACTGGGAGGCCACAGGCCATGGCCTCTAGCAGAACTAAGCCAAAGGTATCCGTCTTACTAGGGAAGACAAATACATCGCCAGAGGCATAGTAAGGAGGAAGATCAGCTTGATCTTTACCGCCTAAATACGTTGCGTTTGGATATTTATCTTTTAGTACTGAAAGGGATGGCCCATCGCCAATTACTACCTTGGAGCCAGGAAGATCAAGCGCCAAAAAGGCTTCGATATTTTTTTCCACAGCGACTCTACCAACATATAGAAATATCGGTTTTGGAGTATTAATCAGGTGAGACTCTTGATATTGAAAACGATCCAAATCGACACCTCTACTCCAAAGCACTACATTGGTAAAACCATAACTTTGCAAATCTTTCATTACCGCTGGCGTTGGGGCCATGAC
>CANFUO010000073.1 GCA_947450225.1 Burkholderiaceae bacterium
GTGAAAAATCGTGCCACTATAAAAACCACTTTTGACATAAGTTAAAAAATTATCAACTGATTTTGGCGCCTTCACCTCATCAAGTTCAACAACAAAATCACCTTTCGAAGTTTTGAACAAAACCTGTGTGCCTGCGTAGCAATGAGTGATTGCCAGACTAAAGGTTAGGGCGATGATGATTTTTGCAAGGAAGTGTGATGAGAATATTGTGCGCATATGAGTACTTTTGAGTGTTAAGAGTAATTATTCTATTATTCACTATTTTAAAATGACTTGTCCAATTTAGGTGTGTGCGGGTGGAATTTCATGCCAGCGGGTAGTGAAGCGTGGACTTTTATGGTTTGCGCGCATGTGCCAAGCACGTGGATTACTCAGAGTTTGGGCGGCGCTTGCTAGAGTGACTGTATGAGCACCATACAACTGATTGAGGGTGTCCATTGTCTGCATGACTTGCATAGATTTGGTGTGATTGATCTGTGTAAAGAGATCTTCTTGTTGGTGCTTGGCTTGGTGTAGCTCAGAAAGAATCACGCCAGCTTTTTTATAGATCAAGCCTTTTCTATAAATACGATCTAAACCAAAAAACGCTGCCTTGATTAAACGACGACTATCCGCACTCGCTATAGATAGGGGGATTGTGATTTGGTTTCGGTATTGCGTTTGATTTTTTGCAAAAGGATTAGTTCTTACAAATACGGTGACATATTGACACACGCTATCTTGGGCGCGTAATTTTTCTGCGGCGCGACAAATGTAACTCGCTACAGCCTCCTGTAGATGCGATAAATCGGTAATGGGTTGACCAAAACTTTTACTCGAAATAATTTGTTGCTTCCGAGAAGTTTCCTCTAGATCGCTCATTGCTAGACATGAAATACCTTGTAGTTCAACGACAGTTCTTGCTAAGACTACTGAAAAACGACTACGTATCATCTCTGGATTGGCACAAGCTAAGTCAAATACGGTGTGGATGCCCATCGACACTAAGCTGTCATTAATCCGTCGACCCACCCCCCAAACCTCATTAACAGTAATGCTCTTGAGCCAATGGTTTTGTTCCTCGCAGTCAAGTGCGACCCAAGCAAAGACACCGTTAAATACTTTATTTTTTTTCGCAATATGATTGGCTAGCTTGGCAAGGGTTTTGGTTGGACCGATACCGACACACGTCGGTAAGCCCAAATATTGATGAACCCGTTTTTTAATAGTTTGACCATACGGAATGAGTAACTCATTGGCCATCATCTGAGATAAATCTAAAAAACACTCATCGATAGAATAGATTTCTTGCGCGGGTGAAAACTCTGACAAGACATTCATCATCCGGGCGCTCATATCACCGTAGAGCGTATAGTTTGAGCTCAGCCATTGCAGACCATGACTCTTCACAAAATGTTGGGCCTTAAAAAAAGGCATCCCCATAGGAATACCTAGATCACGAGCTTCTTGACTGCGAGAAACAATACAGCCATCATTATTTGACAAAATGACGAGTGGTCGACCATTCAGTTTAGGGTTAAAGACACGCTCACACGAGACATAAAAATTATTGCCATCAACCAGAGCAATGGCACGTTCACCAGGGAGCGCTGACATAATATTTATGGTTTATGTACAACGTGTGAGACAACGCCCCAAATCTCCAATTCTTGACCATCCTGAAGTTCAATCGGGGGATAGAGAGGGTTTTCAGCTTTAAGCCAAGTTCGCCCCGCTTTTTTTTGTAAGCGTTTGACAGTAAATTCACCATCGATGACAGCGATCACCACGTTACTTGATTTGGGAGTGCGAGAACGATCAACTACCAGTAAGTCGCCATCATAAATGCCAGCACCCTGCATGGAGTCGCCTTGAACCCTTAAGAAGAACGTTGCTTCTGAATGAACCCCAAGATAATCGTGTAAATCGAGGCGTTGATCGATATAGTCAGACGCTGGCGAAGGAAAGCCTGCAGGGATTGCGTCGTGAAATAAGGGGGCGAGAAAGGGGGGTATTTGGTGCATAATTGGCATATACTGTATTTATATACAGTATATGCCAAATTCATGAAAAACGTGTAAAACTTTTTATGCGTGAGCAGTATTCGATAAATCACTAAATTCGCTGATCTGATCAAAATTCATATAGCGATAAATCTCATCTGATTTATTGACCAGTACCTCATAACGCTCGAGGTATTCAGCAAGAGTAGGGATTTTACCCATGAGTGCGCAAACCGCCGCGAGTTCTGCGGAAGAGAGGTAAACACGGGTATCGATACCTAGACGGTTTGGGAAATTACGTGTTGACGTAGAAACTGCGGTAGATCCTTTACGGATTTGAGCTTGGTTACCCATACAGAGTGAGCAGCCAGGCATTTCCATACGGGCACCTGTTTTACCAAAGCTACTGTAATAGCCTTCTTCAGTCAAAATCATGGCATCCATCTTGGTTGGCGGAGCGATCCATAAACGTGTTGGCAGATCATCCCGACCATCAAGAATCGTACTAGCGGCACGGAAGTGACCGATATTGGTCATACATGAGCCGATAAATACCTCATCAATTTTGTCGCCAGCAACTTCAGACAAGAACTTCACATCATCTGGGTCATTTGGACAAGCAAGGATCGGTTCTTTGATGTCTGCAAGATCAATCTCAATGACAGCAGCATATTCTGCATTTGGATCTGCTTTTAACAGTTGTGGATTAGCAATCCAGTCTTCCATTGATTTAATACGACGACCAAGAGTACGTGCATCTTCATAATCATTGGCAATCATCCATTTCATCAAAGCGATGTTCGAGCGCATATATTCAATGATTGGTTCTTTATTAAGGTGCACAGTACAGCCACCAGCAGAACGTTCAGCAGAAGCATCAGAGAGTTCAAAAGCTTGTTCAACTTTGAGATCAGGCAAGCCTTCGATTTCTAAGACACGACCAGAGAAAATGTTTTTCTTGCCTTTTTTCTCAACTGTTAATAAACCTTGTTTAATCGCATATAAAGGAATCGCATTGACGAGGTCCCGTAAAGTGACACCGCGTTGCATAGAGCCCTTGAAACGCACTAATACAGACTCAGGCATATCAAGGGGCATCACACCAGTCGCTGCCGCAAAAGCAACAAGACCAGAACCTGCAGGGAAGGAAATGCCGATTGGGAAGCGTGTATGGCTATCACCACCAGTACCCACTGTATCGGGCATTAACAAGCGATTTAACCAGCTGTGAATAATACCGTCACCTGGGCGTAGTGAAACACCACCACGGCTAGTCATAAACGCAGGTAAATCACGATGGGTTTTAATATCGACTAATTTTGGATAGGCTGCTGTATGACAAAACGATTGCATGACTAAATCAGCAGAAAATCCAAGACAAGCTAAATCTTTTAATTCATCACGCGTCATTGGGCCCGTTGTATCTTGTGAGCCGACCGTAGTCATATGTGGCTCACAGTAAGTACCTGGGCGAACACCAAGGCCCTCTTGAAGACCGACAGCACGACCAACAATTTTTTGTGCCAAAGTAAAGCCAGCAGTATTATCCGCGGCAGGTTGTGGCAAGCGGAAGACAGTAGAAGCTGGTAAGCCGAGTGCTTGACGCGCTTTCATCGTCAGCCCACGACCAATGATTAATGGAATACGACCACCGGCACGCACCTCATCAAAAATCACATCGGAACGTAACTGGAATTGTGCAATTTCTTTACCATCTTTGAGAACACGGCCTTCATAAGGACGCAGTTCGATGACATCGCCCATTTCCATTTGGCTTACATCGAGTTCGATAGGGAGGGCACCAGCATCTTCCATTGTATTGAAGAAAATAGGAGCAATTTTACTGCCGATACAAACACCACCAAAGCGCTTATTCGGTACAAAAGGAATATCTTGACCGGTATACCAAAGGACAGAATTAGTTGCTGATTTACGTGAAGATCCCGTACCAACCACATCACCTACGTAGGCAATTAAATTACCTTTTTTCTGTAAATCAGCGATCAGTTTTAAAGGGCCACGTTGACCAAGTTCGTCAGGCGTAATATCAGGACGGCCATTTTTTAGCATCGCTAAAGCGTGTAATGGAATATCGGGACGGCTCCAAGCATCTGGGGCTGGAGATAGGTCATCTGTATTCGTTTCGCCGGAGACTTTAAAAACAGTCACTTTCAAGCTATCTGGAAGTGTTGGACGACTTGTAAACCATTCCGCATCTGCCCAGCTTTGTATGACTTCTTTTGCGAAAGTATTGCCCTTATCCGATAATTCTTTCACATCGTGGAAAAAGTCAAACATCAGGAGGGTTTTTTTCAGGGCATTTGCAGCGGTAGGGGCGCATTGTGCATCAGCGAGTAAGTCAATTAACGCTTTGATGTTGTAGCCACCAAGCATTGTGCCCAGTAATTCAGTAGCTTGAACATTGCTCAGAAGAGAGCACTTTTCTTGACCAGAGGCGACTAAAGCTAAAAATTCAGCTTTAACTTTAGCTGCATCATCAACACCAGCAGGAACGCGATGTGTAATTAACTCAACGAGAGTTGCTTCTTCACCTTTAGGAGGATTTTTAAGGAGGTCAACTAATTGGCTAGTTTGCGCTTTAGAGAGTGGGAGTGGGGGGATTCCGAGGGCTGCTCGCTCTGCGACGTGGGCACGGTATGCTTCTAACATCATTTTCTCCTGAAATGTAAAATTTGAAACGATTGATTACCCTCTATTGTAAGCCTTCTTTTCTTGACATTTTAAAGTCATCACGGAATAACTAAAATCCATGATGCGCATGTAAACGCGTCATATTCCTTTGTGATAATAAATTTCCCCTTTCTTTTCCCTTTTCTTATTGGAGACTTTTATATGAGTATTCTCGACTTAGTATCAGGATTTTTGACACAAAATAATTCAGCCGCAGGCCAGCAATCACCGATGGCTCAGGTTTTAGCTTCCTTACTAAACAACCCCAATGGTCAGCAACCAGCTGGAACACAAGCTGCAACCCAAAGTGGTGGTTTGAATATGTCACAACTAGCCGCAGGAGCTGCTGGCGCAATGGCATTAGTGAATATGTTCAAGACCTCTGGCCTTGGTGATCAAGTGCAATCCTGGTTATCAACAGGCGCGAACCAGCCGATTCAAGGTGCTGATATTGCTAAAGTATTTGGTCAAGAGCGCATTGCGCAAATTGCACAAACTTTAGGTGTGGATCATCATGAAGCATCAGCACAACTTGCGCAGACATTGCCTAATTTGATTGACCAGATTTCTCCGAATGGTGAGTTGCCGCAAAATATGGACCAATTTGCTTCATTAGCACAACAATTTTTGGGGGGTGCTAAAACTTCGGCATAACTCATTTAAATATAAAAACGGCACCAAGAAGGTGCCATTCTTATCTGTGATAACTGAAAATTAACCCTGGGTAATCTCAGCTACATCAGCACCAGGAGGTACATCACCAAAAGCATTGGCAGTTGGAGCGGATTTTTGTACGTAAAAATAAATTAAAACGAGTGCACCGATCAGAGGAATAATACCGATTAAGATCCAGTACCAATTTTTCCCAATGTCGTGGAGTCTTCTGATGGAAGCTGCAAGATAAGGAAGAAATAGAGCCAAAGCGACAATAACTTGTAATTGATCTGATATTGCTCCGCTACCAAAATTCGCAATCGCGGAAAACAGAACAAACCACCAAAATTCAGAGCGAGATGCCCGGCCTTTGAAGTCAACATATTTTGTCAAACAGGTTTTAATCGATTCTTGAAATTGCATACAATCTCCCTTATTGAGTTAATTTAATTCATAATTAGGTTCTTTTGTTGCTAATGTACTATAAGGCAATGACTACTTGATTGCAAATGAAAGAATAATAATGACAACAGCTCTATGGTGTATTTTAATTGCTGGACTACTTCCTTATATCTGTGCTGGCATAGCGAAATGGGGTTTTCATGATTTTGACAACAATAACCCACGGCAATGGTTAGCCAATCAAACTGGATTTAGAGCACGTGCAAATGCCGCTCAACACAATAGTTTTGAAGCATTTCCATTTTTTGCAGCGGCAGTCATTATTGCTTCCTTTACGCATGCTCCAAGTGCCTGGATGAACTCATTGGCAATCCTATTTGTGATTGCTCGGGTAGGCTTTATTGTTTGTTATGTGATGGATAAACCAAATGTACGAACTTTATGTTGGACAGTTGGCGTTTCTTGTGTAATCGCTCTTTTCATCATCTCTGGAATGCAAGCTGCATGAGTCAAGTAAGGGAGAGTTAATCATGTTTTGTTCTCAATGTGGAAAAAATAATCTGCAAACAGCCAAATTTTGTACACAATGCGGTAATGTTTTATTGCAATCAGATTCATTACCCATCGTGGATACAGTAGCAGAACACATGGACTCTGCGCCCATCAGTCATCATCGCAACCAAATACCTATTCCTCCAGGAATTGGTGGCTGGTCTTGGGGAGCATTTATTTTTGGTTGGTTTTGGGCGGTTTGTAATAAGACCTGGATTGGATTATTAGCTTTATTGCCTGGTGTGGGATTTATCATGCATATCATTTTGGGCTTTAAAGGGCGAGAATGGGCTTGGCAAAATGATCAGTGGGAGAGTGTGGAGCATTTTCAAAAAGTACAACGACGCTGGTCACAATGGGGCGTAGGGATCGTACTTCTCTTCATCGGTTTTTTTGTGTTGATGATTTTTTTATCGACTTCAACAACGTATTGGTTTAACTCTACAAATACAGTGCGCCTCTAAAGTAAAAATCCCTGAATGGATCAGGGATTTTTGTTTAGAAGTTAACCTTATCAGGGCCTTTTAATTGCAGCATTTGTCGAGCCTCATCCGGTGTTGCTGGCTCTAAATTCAATGCTTTTAAGATCGAAACAATCCGTGTAACTTGATCGGCGTTCGTTTTAGAAAGAGTGCCTGGACCATCCCAAAGTGAATCTTCTAGGCCAACACGAGCATTCGAGCCCATGGCGACAGACATTGCCGCGATAGGCATTTGATTTTTTCCGGCACCCAGAACAGACCAATAATAATCATCGCCAAATAAACGATCGGCCGTGCGCTTCATCATCAGTACATCTTCAGGGTGAGGGCCAATACCTCCCAATAGGCCAAATACCGATTGGATCAACAAAGGACCTTTTAATAAACCACGATCGACGAAATGAGCTGCAACATAAAGATGGGCAATGTCATAGCACTCGATTTCGAAACGCGTATTATTTTCTGCGCAAGACTCTAAGATGTAACGAATATCTTTAAAAGTATTTTTAAAGATACGATCTTCAGAGCCAGCCAAGTAAGGTTGCTCCCAATCATATTTAAATTCTTTATACCGGTTGAGCATCGGATATAAACCAAAGTTCATCGAACCCATATTGAGTGATGCCACCTCTGGTTTTAATTTGAGAGCCGGTTGTAAACGATCTTCAACGGCCATCGTAGGTGAGCCACCAGTCGTGAGATTAATCACCACATTCGAGCGCGCTTTAATTTGCGGCAAAAACTTCATAAAAGCTTCTGGAGTTTGATCAGGTAAGCCATTCTCTGGATTTCTAGCATGTAAATGCACAATCGCCGCACCCGCCTCTGCGGCGCCAACTGCTGCATCTTCAATCTGTTTGGGTGTGATGGGTAGATGTGGTGACATCGTAGGCGTGTGGATGGAACCTGTAACTGCGCAAGTCACAATCACTTTCTTTTGTTTTGCTGACATATAAAAACCCTTTTTAATTTAGATTGTTGTGCCGGATTAAAGTTCAAACCCAAGCAAAAGCTTGGGTTTGATAGTGTCTCCTCCATACATTATTTCATGAATTTTGAAGAGCTAAGTTTATTGAATTGTTAGCCCAATGAATAAAGCCTTCACAGTCCAATATGAAATAAATATCGATAGTGTTATTTTAAACAAATAAATAAGGCTGAAATCAGTACAAACCCTAATACGTCGTATTAGAGATTCATCTTTATTCTGAATTAGAGTAAATTGTGACCATATCAAGAATAAATGTAACGAATAAATAATTGTATTTGTTAAACAGATTTATTATTCTTGGTGATATTTGAAATTTGAACCCATGGAGATAGTAATGACCGTAAAAAAGACAGCCCCAGGTATGACTGGTGTAGCCAATAACAACATCAATCGTACGATGACAAAAGCTGATATTGAGCAGATGGCAAAAGAGACGTGTAACTGGGGTAAGTGGGGGCCTGATGATGAAATCGGGACTTTAAATTATGTTGGCCCTGAGCAGTTAAAAGAAGCTGCTAAATTAGTAAAAAAAGGTAAAGCGATTTCATTAGGCTTAGACTTTAATTCTCATGGACCACAAACTACAGGTTGGGGTGGTCGTTTCAATCCAATTCATACAATGCTTGCTACAGGTACCGACGCTGTGGCGGGTAATCAAGACCAATTCGGATTGCGCTATGCCGATGATATGGTGTCCTTGCCCTTACAATGCGGCACGCAATGGGATGCGCTCGGTCACATTTTTTATGGCGACAAAATGTGGAATGGTTATGACGCTTCATTAGTTGATTCTTCTGGAGCGAAGAAAAATGGTATTGAAAAAACCCGTGACAAAATGATTGGTCGCGGTGTTTTATTAGATATGGCTCGCTTTAAAGGCGGAGACTTTCTTGCTGACGGTTATGGTGTTTCAAGTCAAGACTTAGACGACTGCGCCAAGGCTCAAGGTGTTGAAATTAAGCAAGGTGATTTTGTCATCGTCAGAACAGGCATGATGGAAGAGCGCTTAGCACGTGGTGACTGGGATTCTTATGCTGCGGGAGATGCCCCTGGACTACGTTTTGAGACTTGTAAATGGATATTTGAGAAGAAGATTGCGGCGATCTGTACTGACACTTGGGGATGTGAAGTACGTCCTAATGAAGTTGTTGGCGTAAGTCAGCCTTGGCACTGGATCGTAATTCCCATGATTGGAATTACGATGGGTGAGATTTTTAATCTCAAAGAATTAGCCGATGACTGTGAACAAGATAAGGTCTATGAGTTCTTGTTTACTGCACCACCACTGCCGATCACAGGTGGTGTAGGTTCACCGATTAATCCTATTATTTTGAAATAGAGAACCAAGCTTTTAATCAAAACACCCTTCGGGGTGTTTTTTTATTTCTCAATCTGATTCCTGGTAATTGATGGTTTTGGCACTTTAAAATGCCATCGCTACCTCTATACGACCTGACTTTGCAGCCTTTTGCATAGCTTCATAGTCTCGCTCATTTTGCTCAGCATATGCAAAGGCAAATTTTGCTAGGCTTGCATCTAGTTCATCACTTTGACCACAATAGCCGGAGATAATTGCGGGATCTCCTGACTTGGCATGAGCAAGGGCTAAGGCCCAACCACAGGTTGCACAATATTCAATAAAAAAAGAAAGTTTAGTTTTTCCTGGTATAAATTCGACAGAACCTTTCATATCACTTAATTGTCTGACATAAAACTGTAAGTGATCCGCAAGTTCTCCCCAGCCTAAGAAAATATCTGGAGCCCCTTGGATAGTTCTTTGACCAGAAACAACTCGCCGACCTTGGTTGGTAAAAGGTAATTTTTGATCCCAGAACGGAGCTAGAACAGAATCTTGCGCTTGTTTAATTTGTAAAAAAAGAGGGTCTTTATCGTTAATGCCTTGTAACATAATGACCCAGCAGCGCGTCCCAACACTTCCAACCCCAACCACCTTACGAGCAATATCTAGGGCTTGATATCTTTTCAGAAGCATTTGGCGATCAAAATTTAAAGACTCAAAATAACTTTTAAGAATATTCTCTTGAAGAGCATGGGTTGCCTTGTTAGATTCAAGATTAGCCTCACGGTTGAGTAGTGGGCCGCTACTCATAATTTGAGGACGATCATTGACCAGATGGGACAATTTTTCATATAACTCTAATTGTGTTTTGGTCTGTGCTTTAGAAATGACGGCCTCAGTCTCTTTTTTAGATTCTGAAGAAAGCGAATTTAAAACCTCTTGAACATGAATCGTTTTATACCAAATATTTAAATTAGATTCCTGAGCGAAGACCGTCATTTTTTCACGGTAGGACTTCACAACAGCCCGCGCGGCAGCTTCGCAGGATTGTCGATCTCCGCCTAAAAAGGTGGCGCAGACAACAGCACTTGTAGTTAAGCGTTTTAAATCCCATTCCCAAGCGCCAGGGTGGGTTTCATCAAAATCATTAATACTAAACACCACATTACGCTCAGCGGTAGCGTAAATGCCAAAATTAGATACATGCATATCACCATTGGCTAAAACAGGGATATTGGTCGTGGCTTGCCTACCAATATCCTCAATCATGATTTTGGCCGTACCTCTTAAAAAAGCAAACGAAGAGGTGAGCATTCTGGCGTGGCGAATTGGCACTAATTCTTGGATACGTGATTGATCTTGTTCCATAATGATAGAAACGGGATCTCTTCTTGATGAAGGAGCTCGGTAATCTGCATGACTGGTTCTAGTTATATCTTTACGAATTTTTTTACCAAGTTCTATTTTTTCTTCGATACTCAACCGAGAGGTAGTCGGGAGATTTAAGCCGTTTGGGGTATTGAGCTGACTAGAGTCCATGTACAAAAATGCCTTAAAAGAAGTAATGAGAATGATCTTGAATGGTTTATATTACTTGAAGCAATCTTTTAGAAGATGAAAAAAACCCAATATGATAAAAAAAATAAACAAGATCATTGCTTTAAAGTGCCTAGCTGTATTTGGAGTACTTTTTTGGAGTAGTTATTTTCCTGCGCAGGCGGTGCAACTCAAGGTCTTGAGCGGTA